>NZ_JBITCS010000007.1:0-294551 GCF_044453445.1 Streptomyces sp. NPDC051684
GAGGCGACGCGGAGCGTCGTCGACCGACGACAACGCCGCGAGCGTGCGTGCCAGGCCCCGCGAGCCCGGCCTGATCCAAACGACAAGCCCTAAGGGACCACTCGAAGCGCGTCCCCACCTCCTCCCACGACGGCGACCGCCCCGTCCCGGTCCGTCCTGAGCACGGCCGCGCCGCGCGCCCGCAGCGCCGCCAGTGTGCCGGGCGCCGGGTGGCCGTACGGGTTGTCGCGGCCCACCGAGATCAGCGCGACCCGGGGCGCGGCCCTGCGCAGCAGTTCCGGATCCTGGTACGCCGAGCCGTGATGGGCGACCTTGAGCACGTCGACCGGGGGCAGCCGGGCCCCGGCGGGCGTTCTCAACAGGGCCCGCTGCGCGGGTGGTTCGAGATCACCGAGGAGCAGCAGGGTCATGCCCGCGACGCGGACGAGCAGGGTCACGCTCGCGTCGTTCGGCCCGTCCGGCGTCGGGACCGGGGCCGGCGGGGGCCACAGCACCTGCCAGTCGAGCGGGCCCGCCCTGCGCCGCTCCCCCGCCGCCGCGCGCACCACCGGGACCCCACGGCTCGCGGCCTCCCTCCGCACGAAGGCCACCTGGTCCCGCGGCTCCGCGAACCCGGTCGTCTCGATCTGCCCGACGGCCCTTCCCCGCAACACCCCCGCGAGCCCGGCCACATGGTCCGCGTGGAAGTGCGTGAGCACCACGGCCGGGACCCGGGTGACGCCCAGCGAACGCAGACACCGGTCGACCAGCAACGGGTCGGGCCCCGCGTCCACCACCACCCCGCTCCCCGCCCCCGCCGCGAGCACCAGCGCGTCGCCCTGCCCCACGTCGCACGCGACCAGGCGCCAGCCGGCCGGCGGCCAGCCGGTGACGCCCCGCACGAGCGGCGCGGGCCGCGTGATCACCAGGACGAGCAGCAGCGCGCAGACCCCGCAGATCCAGGGCGACGCGAGCACTCTGCGCCCCGCGAGCACGAGGACCGCCGTGCCGAGCGCGAGCAGCGCCCCACCGCGCCAGCCGCCGGGCCAGTCCATCCCGCTGCCGGGCAGGGCGGCCCCGGTCCTGGCGAGGTCCGCGATCCACCCCGTGGGCCAACCGGCGCACCAGGCCAGGGACTTCGCCACCGGCATCGCGAACGGCGCCGCCGCCAGCGCCGCGAACCCGAGCACGGTCGCGGGCGCCACCGCGAACTCCGCGAGCAGATTGCACGGCACCGCCACCAGGCTCACCCGCGCCGCCAGCACCGCGACCACCGGAGCGCACACCGCCTGCGCGGCAGCGGCCGCCCCCAGCGCCTCGGCGAGCCGCCCCGGCACCCCGCGCCCGCGCAGCGCCGCGCTCCACCGCGGGGCCAGGGTCAGGAGCGCGCCCGTGGCGAGCACCGACAGCAGGAACCCGTAACTCCGCGCCAGCCACGGGTCGTACAGGACGAGCAGCAGCACCGCCGTGGCCAGCGCGGGCAGCAGGGATCTGCGGCGCCCGGTCGCCAAGGCGAGCAGCGCGATCAGCCCGCACGACGCCGCGCGCAGCACGCTCGGCTCGGGCCGGCACACCGCCACGAACCCGAGCGTGAGCACCCCGCCGAGCACTGCGGTCGTCCGCAACGGCAACCCGATCCGGGGCGCGAGCCCGCGCCGCTCCACGAGCTGGGCGGTGCCGGGCGGGCCGATCAACAGGGCGAGCAGAATCGTGAAGTTGGCCCCGCTGACGGCCATGAGGTGCAACAGGTCCGTCTCCGCGAAGGCGGCATGCAGCTCCGGTGTCACGCGCGCCGTGTCGCCGACGACGAGCCCCGGCAGGAGTGCGCGCGCGTCCGCGTCGAGCCCGCCCGTGGCCTCGCGCAGCCCCTCCCGCAGCGCCCCGGCCACCCGCTGCGACCGGCTCGGCGCCCCCACGACCCACGCACGCTCCCCGCTCCCGACCCGCAGCACCGCCGCGACCCGGTCCCCCGCCACCATCGGCGGCGCGAGACTCCCCCGGACTCGCAACCGGGTACTCGGCAGCACCGAAAGCCATGAACTGCCTTGTACCTGCGCCGACTTGACGGGTGCGAGCGGCGAGCGCGGCGAGCGCGGTCGGCGTGGGGAATCGGTGCCCCGGCCCCCTCCGCTCACCACGACCAGCACAGGCGCCCGCGTCCGCACCACGCCCCCGTCCGGGCCCGTTACCCGCACCACGTCCGCCTCCACCAGCACCGACGTCGGCGTCGCGTGGTCCCCGCTGACCCTCGGCCGGGTGAGCCGCGGGTCGGAGGTCACCTCCAACTCGGCCTCCACTCGGGCGAATCGGGACCCAAGCTCGGGCACGGGGCCGCGTCGCAGATCCGCCCCGTGCAGACCCGCGGAGGCCGCCGCCGCGGCGGTGCACAGGAGCAGCGCCGCCACCGACGGACCACGCCAGGACCGCACCGCATGCCCAGCCCCGCCGCGCCCCGCGCCACGACGCCCCGCCACCAACAACGCCGCCCCACCGACCGCACACACCACCGCCACCACCCCCGCCCACCACGGCGAACCGGTCACGGTCAGTGCCGCGGTTCCCCACGCCGCGAGCGCGGGCGGCACCAACCGCAGGTCCAGCGGCCCCTCTTGCCGCGGATGCGCGTCGCCGAGCCGACCCGCCCCGATCCGACCCGCCCCAAGCCGCCCCCTCGCGGACGGCACCCCCCGGTCGTCGTTCATGGCCGCACGAGGTTCTGCAGATCCTCGAAGCGGCGGTCGCCGATGCCGTTGACCTCCCGCAGTTCGTCGACGGAGCGGAAACCGCCGTGCTCCGTGCGGTAGTCGACGATGTGCTGCGCCAGCACGGGGCCGACACCCGGCAGCGTGTCGAGCTGTTCCAGGGTGGCCGTGTTGAGGCCGACCGGGCCCGCCGGCGCCGACGCTCCCGCGGCTCCGCCCGGCGGCGCGGCGGCGGCCGCCGTCGCCGGCTCACCCACCAGGATCTGCTCACCGTCCACGAGGAGCCGCGCCCTGTTGAGCCCCTCCATGTCCGCACCGGGACGCACCCCGCCGGCCGCCCGCAACGCGTCCGCGACCCGGGCCCCGGCGGGCAGCCGACGCAGCCCCGGCCTTCGCACCTTTCCGCCGACGTCCACGACGACCCCGGCGGCACCGGTCGCCACGGGCCCCGCCCCCGAAGCGGCCGGGGAGGCGCCGCTTCCCGGTGGCTCCACGGCTCGCGGCGCCGCCGCCCGCACCGTCTCGGGCGCCCGTACCGGCTGCGTACGCCCCGCCCAGAAGTGCTGCACGGCGAAGATCCCCACCACGGCGACCAGGACGGCCAGCGCCACGGCCCCGCGACGCTCGACCCCGCACCGCGTCTGCACCCACAGCGGCAACCGGTCCCGCACGGCGAGCACGGCACGCTGCCGCCGCGGGGGCGCCGGATCCGACAAGGCCTCGACGGGCGGCTCAGGCCCAGGCCCAGGCTCACGCGCCCACGACGGAGACGACGGAGACGACACGGAACCGGCCGCGACGGACCCCCGCGCGTCCCGCTCCGCCGACGCCACCGACTCCGCCGGTACCGGTACCGGCGGTGGCGCGAACAACGCCTCCGCCCGCACCCGCGTCCGCTCCGCCTCGACGCGCCTGCGCCGCGCGCGCCGCCACACCATGTGCCGCTGCCGAGCCCGACTGTCGGAGGTGCGGCCGCGCCCCGGCCCGCTGGATGCGTACGTCGTCCGTGTCCGTGATCGAAGTTCCATGACACGAGACGGTAGGCAGCACGCCACCCACGAGTGGATCTTGCTCAATTCCCGGGGACAACCCGGCAGTTGTGGAAAACCCCGTCACCCACACGACCGACGCCGGGGCTCGCGCCGCCCTACGTCCGAGGCGAGACCACGGCCCCCAGCAACCCCGGCCCCGTGTGCGCCCCGATCACCGCGCCCACTTCGCTCACATGCAGCTCGGCCAGACCCGGCAGCCGCTCACGCAGCCAGTCCGCCAGCGTCTCCGCCCGCTCCGGCGCGGCCAAATGGTGCACGGCCACGTCCACCTGCGCGCTGCCCGCCCGCTCGGCCACGATCTCCTGCAACCGCGCGATCGCCTTCGACGAGGTACGGACCTTCTCCAGGAGTTCGATACGGCCGCCGTCGAGCTGGAGCAGCGGCTTGACCGCGAGCGCGGACCCGAACAGCGCCTGCGCGGCGCCGATCCGGCCGCCCCGGCGCAGATAGTCCAGCGTGTCCACGTAGAAGTACGCCGAGGTGCCCGCGGCCCGCTTCTCCGCCGCGTTCACCGCCTCGTCGACGGTGCCTCCCGCGTCGGCCGTCTCCGCCGCCGCGAGCGCGCAGAAGCCGAGGGCCATGGCCACCATCCCGGTGTCCACGACGCGCACCGGGACCGGGGCCTCGCGCGCGGCCAGCACCGCGGCGTCGTACGTCCCGGAGATCTCGGCGGACAGATGCAGCGAGACGATGGCGGTGGCGCCGGACTCGGCCACCTTGCGGTAGGTCTCGGCGAACAGCTCGGGGCTCGGTCTCGACGTCGTCACCGACCGGCGCTTGTTCAGCGCCTCCGCGACCGAGCGGGCGGAGATCTCCGTACCCTCCTCGAGCGCCCGGTCACCCAGGACCACGGTCAACGGCACCGCCGTGATGCCGTGGCGCTCCATCGTCCGCTGCGGCAGGTAGGCCGTTGAATCGGTGACGATCGCGACATGGCGGGACATGCACCGGAGATTACCTGCCGCGGCCACCGCTCGGCAGCCCGGCCCCTACCCTCCGGCGCCGACTCGAGTCCCTCAAGTCGTGCTCTCCGGGCGGGGTTTCTTCTCCCACGGGTAGACCGGCCGCACACCCGGCGGTGTGATCGAGGGCCTGTCCCGCTCCTGCGCGGGGCCCGACCCGGCCGGCTCGTGCGTGGCCTCGGTCGTCCAGTGCCGCAGCGCCCCGGCCTCCAGGTCGATCTGCGAGCTCAGCGCGTCCAGGTCGTCGCTCGCGAACCGGCCGGCCCGGTCGCGGGCCGCGTGCCGCAGCGCGTCGGCGGACCGCGTGATCTGCTCCGTACGCGTCCTGAGCTCCGGCAGCACTCGCGCCACCTGCCCCTTGTCGGGCTCGCTCTCCAGGCGCTTGAGCTCGGCGTCCACCTCGTGCCCGTGCGCGCTCAGCCGCTCGAAGAGGCCGAGGGACTCCTTGAGCGAGGGGTCCTCGCTCACACGCGCGTGCAGCGCGTCCTGCGTGGCGCGCATGGAGGTGCGCAGCTTCAGTCGCAGATGTGCCACCTCGGCCGCCGCACCGGGCTGTGCGTAGCTCTTGGCGCGCAGCGCGGTGTCCTCGACCGCCCGCCGCGCCTGCTCGACCTTGCGGTCCACCCCGCGCTTGGCGGCGCCGACCGCCTTCACCGTCACGTACCCGCCGAAGGCCAGGAGCACGACGAAGATCAGCGCGATGATCACAAGCACGACATCCATGGCGCTCTCCTCCAGCTCGCCCCGCCCACCGGCTCTCTCCACGGTAAACGGAACGGGCAGGCCGAGGGTTCCAGCGGAACCCCCAACCTGCCCGTAGGGAACAACCCCGAGGCCGTTACGCGCAGACGATCACGCGAGGACGGTCACGCGGGAACGATGTTCACCAGCTTCGGCGCCCGCACGATGACCTTGCGGATACCGGCGCCGTCCAGCGCGGCGACGACCTTCTCGTCTGCCAGGGCGATCTTCTCCAGCTCCTCCTCGGAGATCGCCGGGGAGACCTCCAGGCGGGCCCTGACCTTGCCCTTGATCTGGACGACGCAGGTCACGGCCTCGTCGACCGCATACTCGGGGTCGGCGACCGGGAAGTCCTGGTGGACGACGGAGTCGCTGTGGCCCAGCTTGCGCCACAGCTCCTCGGCGACGTGCGGGGCCAGCGACGCGACCAACAGCACCAGGCGCTCGGCCACGGAGCGCGGCAGCGAGCCGCCCGCGTAGGACTTCACCAGGTGGTTGTTCAGCTCGGTGACCTTGGCGATCGCGGTGTTGAACCGCATGCCCTCCAGGTCGCCGCGCACGCCGTCGATCGCCTTGTGCAGCGCGCGCAGCGTGGCCACGTCGATGTCCGCCTCGGGCACGTCGACGACGGTGACCTCACCGGTCTCCTCGTCGACGACGTTGCGCCACAGGCGCTGCAACAGCCGGAACTGGCCGACGACCGCGCGCGTGTCCCACGGCCGGGAGACGTCCAGCGGGCCCATCGCCATCTCGTACAGGCGCAGCGTGTCCGCACCGTACTCGGCGCAGATCTCGTCCGGCGTGACGGCGTTCTTCAGGGACTTGCCCATCTTGCCCAGCAGCCGGGAGACCTTCTCGCCCTGGTAGTAGTACGCGCCGTCGCGCTCCTCCACCTCGGCGGCCGGCACGGCGATCCCGCGCGCGTCCCGGTAGACGTACGCCTGGATCATGCCCTGGTTGTACAGCTTGTGGAACGGCTCGGCCGACGAGATGTGGCCCAGGTCGAACAGCACCTTCGACCAGAAGCGCGCGTACAGCAGGTGCAGTACGGCGTGCTCGGCGCCGCCCACGTACAGGTCGACCCCGCCGGTGGGCATGCCCTCGCGGGGGCCCATCCAGTACTGCTCGATCTCGGGGGCCACCAGCTGCTCGTCGTTGTGCGGGTCCAGGTAGCGCAGCTCGTACCAGCAGGAGCCGGCCCAGTTGGGCATGGTGTTGGTCTCGCGGCGGAACTTGCGCGGGCCCTTGCCGTCGCCCAGGTCCAGCGTGACGTTGACCCAGTCCTCGTTGCGCGACAGCGGCGTCTCGGGCCGGGTGTCGGCGTCGTCCGGGTCGAAGGTGCGCGGGCTGTAGTCCTCGACCTCGGGCAGCTCCAGCGGCAGCATCGACTCGGGCAGCGCGTGGGCGATGCCGTCCTCGTCGTAGGCGATCGGGAAGGGCTCGCCCCAGTAGCGCTGGCGGCTGAACAGCCAGTCGCGCAGCCGGAAGTTGACCGTGCCGGCGCCGATGCCCTTGCGCTCCAGCCACTCGGTCGTGCGGGCCTTGGCGTCGGCGACGCCCAGGCCGTCCAGGGAGATGTCCTCGCCGGCGGAGTTGACCAGCTTGGCGTCGCCCGCGACGAACGCGTCGTCCCACGTCGCCGGGTCGGTGCCGCGGTCGTCCGACGGCTCGACGACACACCGCATAGGCAGCTCGAAAGCGCGCGCGAAGGCGAAGTCGCGGCTGTCGTGCGCCGGGACGGCCATGATCGCGCCGGTGCCGTAGCCCATCAGCACGTAGTCGGCGATGAAGACCGGGACCTGCTCGCCGCTGACCGGGTTGGTCGCGAACGCGCCGGTGAAGACGCCGGTCTTGTCCTTGGCCTCGGCCTGGCGCTCGACGTCGGACTTCGAGGCGGCCTGCTTGCGGTAGGCGGCGACGGCCTCGGCGGGCGTCGCGTGACCGCCCGTCCACACGTCGTGGGTGCCCTCCGGCCAGGCGGCCGGGGTGATCTTCTCGACCAGCTCGTGCTCGGGGGCCAGCACCATGTAGGTGGCGCCGAACAGGGTGTCCTGACGGGTGGAGAAGACGGTGATCTTCTCTTCGCCGGAGCCGTCGGCGTCCGGTACGGCGAAGTCGATCCGCGCGCCCTCGGAGCGACCGATCCAGTTGCGCTGCTGCAGCTTGATCGCCTCGGGCCAGTCCAGGCCGTCCAGGTCGTCGATCAGGCGGTCCGCGTAGGCCGTGATGCGCATGTTCCACTGGCGCAGCTTCGACTTGAAGACGGGGAAATTGCCGCGCTCGGAGCGGCCGTCGGCGGTGACCTCCTCGTTGGCCAGGACGGTGCCCAGGCCCGGCGCCCAGTTCACGGGCGCGTCAGAGGCGTACGCCAGGCGGTACTCGCCCAGGATGTCGGCGCGCTCGGCCTCGCTCAGCCCGCTCCAGGAGCCGCCGCCGGGAACGGCGCGCTCACCGGTCTCGAACTGCTCGACCAGGTCGGCGATCGGACGGGCCTTCTTCAGGTCGTCGTCGTACCAGGAGTTGAAGATCTGCAGGAAGATCCACTGCGTCCACTTGTAGTACTCCGGGTCGATCGTGGCGAACGACCGGCGCTTGTCGTGGCCCAGGCCCAGACGGCGCAGCTGCGCCTTCATGTTGACCATGTTGGCCTCGGTCGACGCGCGCGGGTGGGTGCCCGTCTGCACGGCGTACTGCTCGGCGGGCAGGCCGAAGGCGTCGAAGCCCAGGGTGTGCAGCACGTTGTGGCCGGTCATGCGCTGGAAGCGCGCGAAGACGTCCGTGGCGATGTAGCCCAGCGGGTGGCCGACGTGCAGGCCCGCACCGGAGGGGTACGGGAACATGTCCATGATGAACTTCTTGGGCCGCGACGCGACCTGCGGGTCGCCCGCCAGGTCACCGCTCGGGTTGGGCGCCTCGTAGGTGCCGTCGGCGTCCCAGAAGTCCTGCCAGCGTGCCTCGATGTCGGCGGCCATGGCCGCCGTATAGCGGTGCGGCGCGACCGCCGCCTCGGAAGCGGCGGCGGTGTTCGTCTCGCTCATGATCCTCAAAGCTCCATCGATCGTCTCTGCCAGCGGCCAGTGCTCAGGAAGTCCCGTGCTTAGGAAATGAAAAAGCCCCTCGCACAGGAGGGGACGCCGCGCCGATTCCGACCACTCGCCCTGGGGGCGGGTCGGGACTGATCAGCGCGGCTCGCTAAGCAGAAGGCGTACGGCACGCATGGCGTCAGGGTACCGCAGCCCTCGCTCGGCCCGCGACGGGCTTCCACGGCACCCCGCCCGGCTCAAGGGTTACTCGGCGTACCGCCCACTATCGGGACAACACAACGACCAAACATCCACTAGATAACAGCGAGATAACTCAAACCTCGTACTGCCCGGTATGCATCGACCTAGAGTGCGGGCCGTGGGACCACCGTGCCGAACCGTTCGGAGTCACCCCCATGAACCCTCGAACCCCTCACTCCCTGAACTCACTTCGTACGCCGATGAGTTCACGCTTGCCCGGCGCCGGCCGTCGCAGGAGAACAGGGCTGCTCATCGCGGGAGCCGTCCTCCTGTTGCCCGTACTGGTGTCCACCGGCAGCGACGCCGTGCGGGCGACGCTCGACTTCGGCGCGGGCGTGCTCTCGCTGGTCTCCCTGACCTCGTCCGTCGTCTGGGGCCTGGTCGCCTCCGACCGGGTCTTCCTCACCTCCCGGCAGCGGCTGCTCGCGCAGGCCGTGCACCGGATCACCGCGGTCGCCTCGCTGGTCTTCCTGCTGCTGCACATCAGCGTGAAGCTCGCGCTGTCGCACGTCACGCTGCTCGGCGCGCTGATCCCGTTCTCCGGGGGCTTCAGCGGCAGCGCGGGCCTGATCGGCCTGGGCGTGACCGCCGGACTCCTCATGATCACCACGGGTGTCACGGGCGCGCTGCGCAGCTCCATGGCCTCCCCCGCCCGGCTCGCCGCCCGCTGGCGCGCGACCCACATGCTCGCCTACCCGGCCTGGTGCTTCGCCCTCATGCACGGCCTGTACGCGGGCCGGCCCGCGAAGGCGTACGTGACCGTCCTGTACTGCCTGGCCCTGGTCGCGGTCGCCGGCGCGATCGCCCTGCGGGCGTCGCCGCAGGCCGTGCGGCGCAAGGTGGCGGTGCGCATCCTCGAATTCCTGGACGCGGGCCCGCGCGCGGGCGGCACCAGGCGGGCCGGCTCCCCCCTCCCCCAGCCCGCACCGCAGCCCGCCTTCGAGTCCGCTCCCCCGATACCGACACCAACACCCACGCAGACCGACATCGGCTTCGCTGCCGCCTACCGCGCGGTGTCGGCCCTCCCCCGCTCGGAGCTGCCCACCCAGTCGGTCCCGTACGTGGAACAGCACTCGGTCCCGCACCTGGAGCAGCACTCGGTCCCGTACGTGGAGCAGTACGCGGAACCCATGGCCTCCGCGCCCACCGAGCGCTGGCCCGCCCCCTCCCCGCCACCACCGGCCGAGGCCCCGCCCTCCCTCTACGACCCGACGTACGACACCCCCTACGGAGGCGTCCCCGGCTACCCCGCCTCCTACGGAGACAGCACGAACCACGGCGCCCACGAAGACCTCTACAAGGAAGCGCCCGATCCCACCGAACCGCTCCCCGGCCCCTACCAAGCCCCCGCTTCCGGCGAGCCCTGGACCACGCCCTACGGAGGCACGCAGTGAACACCGCACTGCCCGACGTCCCGGAGGTCCGGGTCGTCGGTCTTCCCCAGCTCACTTCGGGGTTCGACCTCGTGGAGCGGCTCGATCTCGACATGCACCTGAAGGTGCACGGACCGCTGGAACCCATGGCGGGCGAACAGCTCGCGCAGCTGGCCCAGGCGATATCCCTGCGCGGCCGGGGCGGAGCGGGCTTCCCCTTCGCCAAGAAGCTCCGCGCGGTCGCGGAGTCGGCGATCCGGCGCGGGGTGCGCCCGGTCGTCGTCGTCAACGGCAGCGAGGACGAGCCCGCCTGCCGCAAGGACACCGTGCTGATCAACCGGGCCCCGCACCTGATCCTGGACGGTGCCCTGCTCGTCGCGGAGGCGATCGGCGCGCGCACGCTCGTCATCGGTGTGACCCGCGACAGCACTGAGGCGTCGATGCAGGCGGCCCTCGCCGAGCGCGGCTTGTCGAACCGCCGGGGCTCCCCGCTCCGCGCGCGCGTGCAGCGCAATCCGGTGCGCATGGTCACCGGCGAGTCCTCGGCCCTGATCCGCTCGGCGGACGGCGGCCCGCCGATGCCGCCGGGCCGCAAGGTCCGCGCCTCCGACTCCGGTGTCGGCGGCGCCCCCACCCTCCTGTCGAACGCGGAGACCTTCGCCCAACTCGCCATCGCCGCCCGCACGGGAGCCGAGCGCTACTGCCGCACGGGCCTGCACGACGAGCCCGGCACGGTCCTGCTGACGCTCTCCGGGGCGGTCGCCCGCCCGATGGTCCTGGAAGTGCCGTCGGGCGTCCCGCTGCGCTACGTCCTCCAGCTCGCGGGCGCTCCCCCGCTTCCCCAGGGCGTCCTCACGGGCGGCTATCACGGCAAGTGGCTCGACGGGATGGGCGCGCAGGACGCCATCGTCTCCCGCGCCTCCCTGGAGGCCTCGGGCGGCGCGCTCGGCGCCGGGGCGATCCTGCCGATCGGACCGGACACCTGCCCGCTCGGCGAGGCCCTGAAGGTGGCGCAGTGGCTGGCCTCGGAGAGCGCGGGCCAGTGCGGCCCCTGCTACCTGGGGCTGCCCGCGGCGGCGCGCGGCCTCGAGGACGTGCTGAACGGGGGTGGTCCTGCCGCCCTGGAGGCGCTGCGCGAGGTCACGCGCGCGGTGAAGCGGCGCGGGGCGTGCAAGCACCCGGACGGTTCGGCGGCGTTCATCGAGTCGACGATCTCGGCGTTCACGGACGACCTGGCCGCACACGTCCTGGGAGCGGGCTGCGGCCGCCCGGTGCTCGGTGTGCTGCCGCTGCACGCGCAGGCACCGGCGAGCTCGACGCCCAGCGGGAAGCGGCTCGCCGTCGACTGGACGCTGTGCCGGGGGCACGGCCTGTGCGCGGACATCGTGCCGGAGCTCCTGCAGTTGGGCCCGGACGGCTTCCCGACGGTCGCCGAGGCGGCGGTGCCCGCCTACTCGGAGGCGAACGCGGTACGGGCCGTGCGCCGTTGCCCCGCGCTGGCGCTGCGCATCGAAGAGGACGCGTCGGCGGCCCCACTGGACCGGCGCCCCGCGCGCCCCGCGCTCCCACCCGGCCGCAGCCGGGCCCGCAGGTAGCGAACCCTCTGCCCCGGGGGCACACACAAAGGCGGGCCATCCGATTCGGATGGCCCGCCTTCACGTTTCTGTGGAGCTAAGGAGAATCGAACTCCTGACCTCCTGCATGCCATGCAGGCGCTCTACCAACTGAGCTATAGCCCCGTGCTTTGGTCCTCCGGGGCGTCCTTGTCGGTCTCCCCGGCGGCGTCGCCAACATTACACGGTCACCGGGGTGCATCACCAAATCGTTTCCCTTCCGTCCCCTTCTGTATGGAAAAGTCGCCATTGACGACTACTAGAGTTCCCTCGCGTGACTGTGCTCGCCCTGCCCCGCACCCGCCACGCACCGACAGCGCTGGGAGCCTGCCTGCTCTCGTTCGCGGCCTTCGTGATCGCCCAGCGCGCGGCCGACGTCTCGATGATCGATCTGATGGTCTACCGGGCGGAGGGCTGGACGGTCCGCACGGGCGGCGATCTCTACGCACTGCGCGCGACCTACGCCGATCTGCCGACCACCTACCCGCCGTTCGCCGCACTGCTGTTCCTGCCGCTGACGCTCCTGGACGTGGAGACAATGAAGGTCGCCGCGACCGCCCTGAACCTCGCCCTCCTCTTCGGTCTGGTCCACCTCTCCCTGCGCCTGGTGCGACGCCACGCGCGCGTGGAGCACGCCCTGTGGGCGGCGGCCGTCGCCGTGTGGTGCGAGCCGGTGTGGACGACGCTGCGCTACGGGCAGGTCAATCTGCTGCTCGCCGTGCTCGTCCTGTGGGACCTGACGCGCCGGCCAGGGCACCACTGGGCGGGCGTGGGGATCGGCGTCGCGGCGGCGATCAAGCTGACGCCCGCGCTGTTCACCGTCTTCCTGTTGTGCACCGGGCTCGCGCAGTTGGCACGGGGCGGGGCCTGGCGGCCGTGGGTGCGCGGGGCGTGCGTGGCGGTGGGCTCGTTCGTCTGCGTGACCGTGCTCACGGCCGTCGTCCTGCCGCGCGACTCCCGGCACTTCTGGACACGGATGGTCTTCGAGTCGGACCGCCCCGGCCACGCCGAGGAGACCGGCAACCAGTCGCTGCGCGGCGTACTGGCCCGACTGCTGCACACCGGGGACCCCGGGGCCTGGTGGGCCGTCGCCGCCGCCCTCACGGCCCTCGTCGGGCTCACGGTCGCGGTCGCGGCGGCGCTGCGCGGGCGGCGGGCCCAGGCGGCGATGGCGTGCGCGACGACGGCCCTCCTGATCAGCCCGGTCTCGTGGTCCCACCACTGGGTCTGGTGCGTGCCTCTGGCGCTGCTCGTGTGGGAGTCGCGCCGTCAGAAGACCGCGCTCGCCCTGGCCTTGGCGTTCTGCTCGTACGCGCTGTGGTGGGTGCCGCACGCCGACGGGATGCCCGAACTCCACCAGAACGCGGGGGAATCGATGCTTTCAGCGCTCTACGTAGCGGTGGCCTGCGCCTTCCTGGCCTACGCGGCGTACGCGGAGGTCAGGCTCTGGCGAACGAGTAGAAGCGCTTGAGCGTGCAGTGCTCGTCCAGGAGCCGGCCGTAGATCGGCTCGCCCTCCAACTCCCGATACGTCTCGATCGGGTCGCCTTTTATGATCAGCGCCCGCGCGCATTCCTCGCACCAGTACTGGTAGTCGGGGTTCAGCGGCTCCATGTCGCGCACGATGGGCGTACCGCTGCCGCACCAGTCGCACTTCCTCCTGTGTGCACCCATGTGTTCCGCTCAGCTCCAGCTGTGGCCGCAGGCCGTGCACACGTACGAGATCCCGCCGTTGTCGCCGAGCATCTGGGCGACGTGGAAGGAGCCGCAGGACGGACAGTTGAGGGACGGGGCTTCTTTCGAACCGGCCGGGGGCTCGGCGGATATCACTCTCATGCCGAGGAAGCGATCGGCTTCCTCGTTGATGCTCAAGGGCATCGCGCACTCCCTCCCCAGCGGGCCGCCTTCGTCGGTCGGACACAGCCCCGTTCCGGCCGTCCGATTCTGCCACGGCGGAAGCGGCCCGGTCAGCGACGCCCGCGTACCAGTCCGGACACGACGTTCGCAGAGGTATACGCCCCGGGTGCCCCCGGCGCCTCAAACCCGCCGCGAAATCGGCAACGAAAAATCCCGCCCCTGACGGGACGGGATCTTTGATTCCTGTGGAGCTAAGGAGAATCGAACTCCTGACCTCCTGCATGCCATGCAGGCGCTCTACCAACTGAGCTATAGCCCCTCGCGTTCTTTCCCCTCCGGGCTTTCCCCCGGCGGGCCGAACAAGAAGAACTTTAGCCTGCGACCTGCCGGAAAGTGAAATCCGGTCCCCGAGGAGCTCGGGGACCGGGCTCAGTCGTCGTCGCCGAGGACCGGTTCCGGCAGCGTGCCCGCGTTGTGCTCCAGCAGGCGCCAGCCGCGGGCGCCCTCGCCGAGGACGGACCAGCAGCAGTTCGACAGGCCGCCGAGCCCCTCCCAGTGGCGGGACTCCAGGCCGAGCAGCCGGCCGATGGTGGTGCGGATGGTGCCGCCGTGGCTGACCACGACGAGCAGACCGTCGTCGGGCAGCTTGTCCGCGTGCCGCAGCACGACGGGCGCGGCCCGGTCGGCGACCTCGGTCTCCAGCTCGCCGCCGCCGCGTCGCACGGGCTCGCCGCGCTTCCACGCCGCGTACTGCTCGCCGAAGCGGGCGATGATCTCCTCGTGCGTGAGGCCCTGCCACTCGCCCGCGTACGTCTCCCGCAGGCTCTCGTCGTACGTGGCGTCGAGGCCGGTGAGCGCCGTCAGTTCGGCGGCGGTGGCCGAGGCGCGCTGGAGGTCGGACGCGACGATCGCGTCCGGCCGCAGGGAGGCGAGCAGCCGGGCGGCACGGCGGGCCTGGGCGACACCGGTCTCGGTCAGGCCGATGTCGGTGGTGCCCTGGAAGCGGCGCTCCAGGTTCCAGGCGGTCTGGCCGTGCCGCCACAGGATGACGCGCCGCCCACGGGAGGTGCTGGTCACAGCACCTCCTCCGCCTCGGCGTCCGCGGCCTCCCGCTCCTTGGCGTGCTCCTCGCCCTTGCCGCGGGTGGCCTTGGCGTCCTCGGGCAGGTCGATCTCGGGGCAGTCCTTCCACAGGCGCTCGAGGGCGTAGAAGACGCGCTCCTCGCTGTGCTGGACGTGGACGACGATGTCGACGTAGTCGAGCAGGATCCAGCGGGCGTCGCGGTCGCCCTCACGGCGCACCGGCTTGGCGCCGAGCTCCTTGTTGAGCTTCTCCTCGATCTCGTCGACGATCGACTTGACCTGGCGGTCGTTGGGCGCCGAAGCGAGCAGGAAGGCGTCCGTGATGGACAGCACATCGCTGACGTCGTAGGCGATGATGTCGTGCGCGAGCTTGTCCGCTGCCGCCTGCGCGGCGACGTTGATGAGCTCGATGGAACGGTCAGTGGCGGTCACTACAAGGCTTTCCGTCGGCGGTCTGAATCCCCCGAGCGATCCCTCAGGGCAGTACCCCAAGGGTCTCACGGCCCACCGACACGCCTCACGGCATTACCGGCGGCCCCGCGCGCGCGGGGCCGCCGGACCGCCGGTGGGCGGTCACCGGCCGGTGTAGTCCTGGCCGAGCACCACGGACACGTCCGCGTTCCGCGCCGCCTTGCCCTTCGTCACGGCGGACGTCGGCAGGCCCAGGGTCTTGGCGACCTCCACGGCGTCCTTCTTGTGCGCGGCGTCCGCGTAGGTGACCCGGGAGCTCGCGACCGCCGTTCCGGTTCCACCCGACACGAACGTGTAGCCGCCGTTGACCAGCGCGACGCGGGCCTTCTCGGTGCGGGCCTTGTCGCCGGTGGCGTTCTCGATGCCGACGCGCGGCGAGTCACCGCTGGACGGGGACTTCACGGTGCCGCCGAGCACGTTCTCGACCACGGAGTCGGCGGTGGAGCGGGAGATGGCCCCGCCCCGCACCGGCAGCACCTCGCTCTTGTAGTCGCCCTCCTTGGCGCGGTCGGCGAGCTTGGCGAGGAAGGCGCCGAGGTCCTTCTCGTTCAGCGACGGGTCGAGGATCTGGGCGAGCGTCTGCACCGTCGTCGTCGCGGCCTGCGGGTCGGACGACAGCTTGCGCAGCACGCCCTGCATGACCTGCCCGAACCGCTCCAGCTGCGCCGTCTGCGGCTCGCCCTTGGCCCGGTACGTCGCGTACGCCACGGCCGCCGGGCCGCTGAGGGTCTGGTCCGCGCCCTTGTGGACGAGGACGGTGCCCTTCTTGGCGGGGTCGGGGACGGTCGCGTTCGTGGTGACGTCGATGTTTCCGACGAGCTCGACGAGGTTGTTGAGGTACGGGGTGTCGAGCCGCCAGGTGCCCTGGATGTCGGTGCCGAGCAGGGTGTCGAGACCGTCGCTCGTGCCGGAGGAGCCGTCCTCGTCGACGGACTTGGCGAGCGTGGTGCTGGTGCCGTCCTCGTTCGCCAGGGCGAGGGAGTTCGGCAGCAGGACGGTGTAGGCGCGCTTCGTGGTGGTGTTGTTCACGAGCAGCGCCGTGGACGTGCCGCCGCCCTTGGTGTTGTGCAGGTGGAGGACGATGACGTCACGGTTCTGCGGACCGGTCGCGGCGGCCGCGCCGGTCTTCGCCGCGTCCTTCGACAGGAACGGCAGCTTGCCCTGGTACCAGAGGTAGCCGGCGCCGCCGGCCAGGCACAGGGCGAGGACAACGACGAGGGCGATGCCCCGGTTGCGGCCGCGGCGCCGTGCCTCCTCGCGCCGCTCGGTGCGCGACTCGGTGAACTTCAGCCAGTCGATGACGTCTTCGGAGTCCTCGTCCGGCTCCTCGACGAACTCGAACTGCTCGGTGCGGTAGTCGCGCTCGGGCTGCTGAGGCTGTGGGGACTGCGGGGCCTGCGGCGGCGCGGGCGGCGGGGCCTGCTGCGGGATGTACGCGGTCGCCTGCTGGGCCTGCTGGGGCTGCTGGGCCTGGTGCGGTGCTCCGCAGTAGGGGTCGTACGAGGGGGCCTGCTGCTGGTGCTGGTGCTGGTGGGGGTGCTGTCCGGTCGGCTGCTGCTGCCCGCCCGCATACGGGTCGTAGCCGTACCCGTACGGGGAGTTCTGCTCGTACGACGGCGCCTGCTGGACCGGCCGGTAGACCGGTCGGCCGGACTCGTCATAACCGACCAGCTCGTAATTCTGCTGGTCGTAACCGTCGTATCGGTCGTTCACCGATGCCCCTCTCGGCGGTGCAGGGTTCAGTCGCCTCGGTACAGCTGGCGCTTGTCGATATAGCGCACCACACCGTCCGGCACCATGTACCAGATGGGGTCGCCCTTGGCGACCCTGTCGCGGCAGTCCGTGGACGAGATGGCGAGGGCGGGAACCTCGACGAACGAGACGCCGCCCTCGGGCAGGCCCGGGTCGGCGAGCGTGTGGCCCGGCCGCGTGACTCCGATGAAGTGTGCCAGGGAGAACAGCTCGTCGGTGTAACGCCAGGTGAGGATCTGGCCGAGAGCGTCGGCACCCGTGATGAAGAAGAGGTCGGCCTCGGGGTTGAGCTGACGCAGATCGCGCAGGGTGTCCGTCGTGTACGTCGGGCCACCGCGGTCGATGTCGATGCGGCTCACCGAGAACTGCGGGTTCTCGGCGGTCGCGATGACCGTCATCAGATAGCGGTCCTCGGCAGGAGAGACGTTCTTCTCGCTCTTCTGCCAGGGCTGCCCGGTCGGCACGAACACCACCTCGTCGAGGTCGAACTGCGCGGCGACCTCACTGGCCGCCACCAGGTGTCCGTGGTGGATCGGGTCGAATGTCCCGCCCATGACGCCGAGGCGTCGCTTGGCGGGTGAGACCCACTCGTGATCCGGGCCGCCGGCCGGGTTGTTGACCGGGCCGGTAGGCATGTCCTGCGCTCCCATGGGGGCAGAGCCTACTGGCCCGTTCTCGATGGTCCCGTCCGGGCTCAGCGGTCGCGGTTGAAGCGGGTGGTGATCCACAGCAGCAGGATCAGGATGATGAAGGCCGCACCGCCCGTCACGAGGGGGCTGAGGCTTTCGTGGTTGCCGCCGTTCTTGCCCTCGGCAGCGAGAGTGGCGAGCTGGGCGGCAGTGCTGTGGAGGCTCATCTTCAGCAGGACCTATCCGGTGTGGGATCGGGATAAAGACTTCTGACCCATCGTAAGCGGTGGGGTCAGTCGTCGCTCTTGTAGCCCCGCAACAGGAACCAGGCCAGGAAGACCGCGCCCAGCACGCCCACAATCAGCACCCCGCGCAACAGGTTTCCCGCACCCTGTTCCGCTGCTGCGCCGATGACGTGATCGATGTGCTCCATGACGGTTCGCTCCTTCGGTGTGCTGCCCCGTCACGGTATATCCGCCTAGTGTGGACTCCACCTTGGGGGCACGCCCGGAACACGGCGGGACACGTCGAATACACGGACATGGGGGAAGTCGGATGCCCGACGAACCGAACGAGCAGCACGAGAACGTACCGAGCAGGCAGCGCCGGCGCTTCCCGGGGATCTCCTCGCGGGCGTACGAGCATCCCGCGGACCGCTCGGCGCTGGTCGCGCTGCGCAAGCTCAGCGGGTTCGACACGGTCTTCAAGGCGCTGAGCGGGCTGCTGCCCGAGCGCAGTCTGCGCCTGCTGTTCCTGTCGGACTCGGTGCGGGTGTCCGACGAGCAGTTCGCGCACCTCAACACGATGCTGCGGGACGCCTGTTACATCCTGGACCTGGAGAAGGTCCCGCCGATGTACGTCAATCAGGACCCGCAGCCGAACGCGATGTGCATCGGCCTCGACGAGCCGATCATCGTCGTCACCACGGGGCTCGTGGAACTCCTCGACGAGGAGGAGATGCGGGCCGTCGTCGGCCACGAGGTGGGCCACGCGCTGTCCGGGCACTCGGTGTACCGGACGATCCTGCTGTTCCTGACCAGCCTGGCGCTGCGCGTCGCGTGGATCCCGCTCGGCAACCTCGCGATCATGGCGATCGTGACGGCGCTGCGCGAGTGGTTCCGCAAGTCCGAACTCTCCGCGGACCGGGCCGGGTTGCTGGTCGGCCAGGACCTCCAGGCGTCCATGCGCGGCCTGATGAAGATCGCGGGCGGCAACCACCTCCACGAGATGAACGTGGACGCGTTCCTCAAGCAGGCCGAGGAGTACGAGGCCGGGGGCGATCTGCGCGACTCCGTGCTGAAGATCCTCAACGTGCTGCCGCGCTCGCACCCGTTCACCACGGTGCGCGCCGCCGAGCTGAAGAGGTGGGCGGCGAGCCGCGACTACCAGCGCCTGATGGACGGTCACTACCCGCGCCGCAGCGAGGACAAGGACACCTCGGTGACGGACTCGTGGCGCGAGTCCGCCTCGCACTACACGGATTCCGTGAAGACCTCGAAGGACCCACTGATGAAGCTGGTCAGCGACATCGCGGGCGGCGCGGGGGACCTGGGCGGCCGGGTGCGCCGCGGCTTCGGGAACTTCGGCGGGACGGGCGGCGGAGGCAACACCGGGAACCACGGCACCCCCGACGACGAGGGCCGCGAGAACTGACCGGCTACACCTTCGGCTGGGCGCCCGGCGCGAGCGCGCCGCACAGCGCGGTCGCACTGTCCGTCGCGTACGGGTCGGTACCGGCCGGTCCGCCCTTCTTCGCGCTCTGGCCCGCGAGCAGCGGATGCAGATACCCGGCGGAGTCGGACGAGCAGGCGAGCGGGCCCGCCTGGACGTACGAGACCAGCAGCTCGGTCTGGTGGTTGCGCAGGTCCTGGCGGTCGAAGCGGAAGTGCATCGAGCGGCGGACGGTGAACAGGGACGCCTTGGGCTTCTTGTGGCCGTCGGCCGCCTTCGCCTTCTCGTCCGCCTTGTCGGCGGGGCGCAGCGCGTAGACGAAGGTGTGGTCCGAGGTCACTTCGAGGGTGTTCGCGTCGGTCTCGGCGACGTGCAGCGCGCCGCGCACCCGGATGCGGGAATCGGCGAGGGCGGCCTGCGAGGGGTCGAAGCGGACGAGCCAGCCGGTGGCAGCGTGCCGCCCGTCGGTGACCGGCCTGTTGACGCTCTGGTCGAACTGCGGGAGCTGCTGCGGGTCGATCAGCATCCGCACCGGGCGCACGGCGCCGCGCGTCAGTACGTCGGGGTCGAGCGAGGAGTCGACGAGGTAGTCCTTGGCCGTGGTCAGCGCGGTGACGACCTGGCTGTCGGAGAAGTGCGCGGTGGCTTTGGGGTCCTGGGGGAGGTCGATGGCGCGGGCGGCGCGCTCGAAGCGGGCGGCGGGGCTGTGCTCGTACAGCTCGTTCACGGACTCGGCGCCGGGGACGCGGCCCGTCGGGGCGAGGGGTATGACGGTCATGCGCAGCGGTTCGGTGTTCCGGGCCATCGGCGTCGTCCGGTATGGGCTGCGTACGCCCATGTAGACCGCGGTGCCGAAGGCGATCACGATCAGGACGACGAGGATGACGGCCTGCCGGGTGAGGCCCCGGCGCAGCACGGGCAGGCGGCGCACGGCCGGCGAGTGGTCCGCGATGCGCTCCTGCGCGGAGAACTCCTGAAGCCGGGCAGCCTTGACGAACGATTCGTCGAACACGACGGATCGGTACTCTTCCTCGCTGCCACCACCACCGGGACCGCTGTCCGGCGTCCCCTCCGGTGGGTCTCCTGGCCCGCTCATACCTTCAGGGTAGGTCTCCGGGTCGCCAGGTAAACGCCCCGGTGCACGTCAACCTTCCCGGGCCCCCGCGCGGGCGCCCTTCGCACCCCTTCACGGGGTCCGCGGGACCGCCGAGACCGCAGGCTGGGAGTAGTCCGCGGAGGCGGAGGGGGAGCCCGGAACGTTCTTCTCGAGCTCGGTCGTCGCGGGTGGCGGGACCTCGTCCTGGCTGCCGGACGACGCGCCCCGGTAGACGGCCGTGAAGGCGAGGGCGACCATGCCGATGCCCATCAGCAGGGCGAGCGCCCAGGCGACGGGCCTGCGCCAGCGGATGCCACCGGCGGGCCGGCTCTCGCGGTCGAGCTCCCCCTCGTACAGTTCGTCCGACTCGTCCCCGTAACAGCCGAATTCGCCGTCGTCGGCGCGGCCGTAGCCGTCCGCCTCGTCGTAGAACTCGTCGTCGGGCGCCGGCCGGATGCGGGCCCTGCGGGTCTCGGCCTCCTGGGCCTCGGCGCGCGCCTGCGCGGCGGCGAGCAGCCGCTCGACCGCGGTGGGCTCATGGACTTCGGCAGCCTTGATGAAGTCCTCGTCGAAGACCACGGAGGCGAACTCTTCGTCCCAGCCCCCGCGGTCGTGGTCGTCGTCGGGCTCCCAGCCGTCCGGGAACGGCGAGCCCCCCACGTCCTCCGGCACCCGTCCAGCGTAGACCGAAGGGGTCAATTTGGGCAGACGGTAGGGGAATTCATCGCGTGTGGCCGTCGCCCGTGACGATGTACTTCGTGCTCGTCAGCTCGGGCAGGCCCATGGGGCCGCGGGCGTGCAGCTTCTGCGTGGAGATGCCGATCTCGGCGCCGAAGCCGAACTGACCGCCGTCGGTGAACCGCGTCGAAGCGTTGACGGCGACGGTCGTGGAGTCGACGAGCTGCGTGAAGCGGCGGGCCGCCTGCTGCGAGGTGGTGACGATGGCCTCGGTGTGACCGGAGGACCACAGGCGGATGTGCTCGATCGCCCGGTCCATGTCGTCGACGACCGAGGCCGCGATGTCGTGGCTGAGGTACTCGGTCTCCCAGTCGTCGTGGTGCGCCTCGACGACCTCCGCCTTCGACTGTGGGGCGTACGCGAGGATCCGCTGGTCGCCGTGGACGGTGACGCCCGCGTCGGCGAGCGCGTCCAGGGCGCGCGGCACGAACGCGTCGGCGATGTCCTTGTGGACGAGGAAGGTCTCCGCCGCGTTGCACACGGAGACGCGGTGCGCCTTGGAGTTGACGAGGATGTCGACCGCCATGTCGAGGTCGGCATCGGCGTCCACGTAGACGTGGCAGTTGCCGGTGCCGGTCTCGATGACGGGGACGGTCGAGTTCTCGACGACGTTCTTGATGAGCGAGGCACCGCCGCGCGGGATCAGCACGTCGACCAGGCCGCGGGCGCGCATCAGCTCGGTCACCGAGTCGCGGGACTCGCCGGGGACGAGCTGGATCGCGTCGGCGGGCAGGCCCGCGCCACCGACGGCGTCGCGCAGCACGCGCACGAGCGCGGTGTTCGACTCGTACGCGGAGGAACTGCCGCGCAGCAGCACGGCGTTGCCGGACTTGAGGCAGAGGGCGGCGGCGTCGACCGTGACGTTCGGGCGGGCCTCGTAGATGATGCCGACGACGCCGAGGGGGACGCGGACCTGGCGCAGGTCGATGCCGTTCGGGAGGGTGTTGCCGCGCACGACCGTGCCGACGGGGTCGGGCAGGGCGATGACGTCACGCACGTCGGAGGCGATGGCGCGGACCCGCTCCGCGGTGAGCGTGAGGCGGTCGATGATGGCCTCGGACGTGCCCGCCTCGCGGGCCCGCGCGATGTCCTTGGCGTTGGCCTCGATGATCTCCGCCGTACGCACTTCGAGCGCGTCGGCCATGGCACCGAGGGCGTCGTCCTTCTCGGCGCGCGGCAGGGCGGCGAGGTCGTGGGCCGCGGACCGGGCGCGGTACGCGGTCTGGGTGACCGGGGTCATCGAGTCGTACGGATTGAGCGGCAGCGACGTCATGCTCCGCAGGGTATCGGGGGTGTGGGGGCGGTCCACCCGTTGTTTCGGGAGGTGAGACATGGCTGAAATGCGGCCTTGGCCACAGGGGGTGAGGTTTCCGCCTCGGGAGGGTCACATGTGCTGCTGCGCGCCCACGCGGCGGAGCCGCACATCGACACAGCCCCGTGCCTCTTTGCTCAGAAGGGGTGGACGCCTACTGGAGTGGCTGGGAGAGGGCCGTAGCCCTCTGCGATGCGGTGGTGGTAGGTCTGGCGGTCGATGACCTCCAGGCCGACGATCTCCCAGGGCGGGAGCTGGGACGTGCGGCGGTGTTCGCCCCACAGGCGCAGCGCCACGGCGGCGGCGTCGTGCAGGTCGCGGGCCTCTTCCCAGTAGCGGATCTCGGCGTGGTCCACCGCGTAGCGGCTCGTCAGCAGGAAGGGGTGGTCGTGCGCGAGCTGTTCGAGGCCGCGGCGCACCTCCGCGAGCGGGGCCTCGGCGCCGGAGACGCTGAGCGTGACGTGCCACAGACGCGGGCCCTCCTCGGCGCTTCCCTCAGTGGCCTCCCCCGCGACCTCCTCGTCGTACGCGTCTCCCGCGGCCACGCTCGTCAGCGCCCGCTCCGCCGACCCTCGGGGCCCCTTGGACGCGGCCCCCGGGCGCGCTCGTCTCACGACGGCCTCCTTTGCGCAATGGTCGTGCGGACCTTCCCCGGATGAACTCCCTGCCTCAAGAGTTGAGCAGGACACGGAGCTTCTTGGGGCGGTTTTGGGGAAGGTCCCCCACGGGTGGCAGGCTTTCGGCCTTTCACACAGGGGATTTCGAAGGCGCGCGGGGCGTTTCAAGCCTGGAGGATGACCAGGTCGTCCCTGTGTACGACTTCCCGCTCGTAGGCGGGACCGAGTTCGCGGGCCAGCTCGCGCGTGGAGCGGCCGATCAGCTGCGGGATCTCCTTGGCGTCGAAGTTGACGAGCCCGCGGGCAACCGCGCGCCCCTGCTCGTCGCGCAGCTCGACCGGGTCGCCCGCGCCGAACTCGCCCTCCACGGCCGCGATCCCGGCGGGCAGCAGCGATGTGCGCCGCTCGACCACGGCCCGGACGGCGCCGTCGTCGAGGGTGATCGCGCCCTGCGGCGTCGACGCGTGCTGGAGCCACAGCAGGCGGTCGGCGCTGCGGCGGCCGGTGCGGTGGAAGTACGTGCCGGTGTCGCGGGCGGCGAGGGCGTCGGAGGCGTGGGTGGCGCTGGTCAGCACCACGGGGATGCCGGCGGCCGCGGCGATCGAGGCGGCCTCGACCTTGGTGACCATGCCGCCGGTGCCGACGCCCGCCTTCCCGGCGGAGCCGATCTTGACGTGCGCTATGTCGGCGGGGCCCCGCACCTCGGCGATCCGGGAGCTGCCGGGCTTGCTGGGGTCGCCGTCGTACAGGCCGTCGACGTCGGAGAGGAGGACGAGGAGGTCCGCGTGGACGAGATGGGCGACGAGGGCCGCGAGCCGGTCGTTGTCGCCGAAGCGGATCTCGTCCGTGGCCACCGTGTCGTTCTCGTTGACGATCGGGAAGGAGCCCATCGCCAGGAGCTGGTCGAGGGTGCGCGAGGCGTTGCGGTGGTGGGCGCGGCGGGCCATGTCGTCGCTGGTCAGCAGGACCTGGCCGACGCGGACCCCGTAGCGCGCGAAGGAGGCGGTGTAGCGGGCGACCAGGAGGCCCTGGCCGACGCTCGCCGCGGCCTGCTGGCGGGCGAGGTCCTTGGGGCGGCGGGTCAGGCCCAGCGGGGCGAGTCCCGCGGCGATGGCGCCCGAGGAGACGAGGACGATCTCCTTCTCCCCGCCGCTGCGGTGCTTGGCCAGCACGTCGACGAGCGCGTCGACGCGGTCCGCGTCCAGGCCCCCCGCCGCCGTGGTGAGTGACGACGATCCGACCTTGACGACGATCCGGCGGGCGTCCGCCACGCCCTGCCGTGACGTCCCCGACGCTGCCCCAGTTGTTGCCCCTGACATGCCTGGCAATGTACGTGACCTGCCCCTTCGGCCGCTCTTGGGTTTCGAGGTACGGACAGGGCCGTGGACGCCCGGTAATCAAGAAGGGAAGTTGGTCCCCGCACATTCACGCCATTTGCCCGTGTTTCTGCTGCTTACGGCCCTGGAGGATTGCTAGGGGGCCACAGAAAGTCATACGGTCAGTGGTCAGCATTTCCGCGACGTGGACCTCCCCCACGGTCCCCCCGCCCTCCGAGACCCCCTGCCAGGAGCCCAGCCCGTGCCCTCCGCCGGACGTGCCTCGCGCCGCCTCGTGCAGCTTTCCGCGCTGTTCACGATGTTCGCGCTCTATGTGGCCCAGCTCGTCAGCGCGCTCGTTCCGTACGTACCCGTCTTCGTCGCCGCGAGCGCGGCCGGACTCGCCCTCGACACCTACCTGCAGTACAAGCAGCCGGGGCTGCTCTCGCTGCTCGGCAAGATCCGCTTCGACGTGACGGTGCGGCAACTGCTGCGCGACATGCTGATCTTCGTCGGCCTGCTGCGCATCAGCGGCATCAACCCGCTCGACGAGCAGGCTCCGCTGCTGGTCATGGTGCTGGCGATGTACCTGCTGCACTTCGCCTGCCAGGCGGCCGCGGTCCTGGTGCGCCGCTCCCGCACGCTGCCGATCGTCACGCGCAACATCGACGCGTCCGCGCTGAACCTGTGCAAGTCGCCGCCGCGCCTCCTCGCCCGGCGCGCGGCCCACCGCCTGCTGACCTTCGCGATCCCCTCCACGCTCGGCCTGGTGATCACGGCCACGACGACCAACGCGGTGTGGGGCGTCATCGGCATCGGCGTCTCGATCGCCCTCTCCCTCGTCGGCACGGTCTTCCTCGGCACATGGCTGCTGCCGAAGAAGCGTCCCGTGAGCGACGCCAAGGTCATGGAGTGGCTCGACGCGTGGCTGGCCGATTACCAGCCGACCGTCGGCATGTACTTCTCCGGCGGCACCACGTCCGCGTACCAGGCGAACATGTGGCTCTCCACGCTCGCCGACGTCGACGGCAAGCCGCTGCTCGTGCTGCGCGAGCGCTTCATGGTGAACAAGATCGACGCCACCGACGTGCCGATCATCTGCTTCCCGAAGGTGGCCACGATGTTCTCCCTGGAGAACTCGACGCTGAAGATGCTGCTGCACCCGGCGAACGCCGCGAAGACCTCGCAGGTCCTGCGCATCCCCACGATCAAGCACGCCTTCATCAACCACGGCGAGTCCGACAAGCTGTCGTCCTGCAACCCGTACGCGAAGGCGTACGACGAGGTGTGGGTGGCCGGTCCCGCGGCGCGCGACCGCTACCAGCTCGCCGACGTCGGCGTCGACGACAAGGACGTCGTGGAGGTCGGGCGGCCGCAGCTGGCGCCCATCCAGCTGGCGTCCGGCCCGGCCACGGGCGAATACACGACGGTCCTGTACGCCCCCACCTGGGAGGGCTGGGACGGCAACCCGGGCAACACCTCGGTCATCCTCGCCGGCGAGAACATCGTCCGGCAGCTGCTCGACGACCCCAAGGTCCGGCTCGTGTACAAGCCGCACCCGATGACCGGTTCGCAGGTCCCCGCCGCCGGTGAGGCCAACATGCGCATCATGGCGATGATCCAGGAGGCCAACACGCGCCGCTCCGGCGCGCGTCCGGGCCCCGAGGCCGCCGTCGAGCTGGAGCGCCGCTTCGAGGCCCTGAACGAGCTGACCTCCACCAAGTTCCCCAAGGGCACCGACGAGCAGGAGCGGATGCTGCTCCAGGGCAAGCCCGACGGGGACCGGGCGGCCGCGGTCGCCGAGGCGACGGCGGCGTGGGAGGAGGCGTACTGGGCCTCGTTCCCCGAGTGGGAGCACCTGATCATCACCCAGGCCCGGCCCGCGATCTTCACCTGCTTCAACGCGGCCGACGTCCTGATCTCCGACGTCTCCTCGGTCGTCTCCGACTGGCTGAGCAGCGAGAAGCCGTACGCGGTGGCCAACACGTCCGGCCTCACGGAGGACGAGTTCCGCACCGGCTTCCCGACCGTGCGTGCCGCGACGGTGCTCGCGCCCGAGGCGACCGAGGTCCCCGAACTGCTCGCGGTCGTCCGCGGCGAGGCGGAGGACACGCACGCCGAGGCGCGGGTGGCCCTGAAGGAACACCTCCTCGGCCCCTCGGACCCGCCCTCCATCGACCGCTTCAACGCGGCCGTGCGGGCGCTGTGCGCGAAGGCGGACGAGCGGCGGGAGCGGATGGCGGCGCGGGGCGAGGACGAGGTGCCGGCCGCGCGTGAGGACTCCGTCGAGGAGCAGGTGGCGGAGGTGTCGGAGGCGGAGCCGGAGGACACGGTCACTGCGTGACGCCTGACCCGTACGTGCGTGGGGCCCGGGAGCACACCTCCCGGGCCCTTCTGCGTCCCGGCCACGGGTACGCGGACGGCCTGATCTCGCCGAACCGGCGTTACGCCTTCGGGGCCCCGCGGCCTCCCGGTCTCCCGGCCTACCGGCGCTACGGCCTCGGGGCTCCGCCCCGGCCCCCGCTGCTCAATCGCCGCAGGGGCTCGAATTGCCCACCCGCCCGCGGGACTTGAGGTGCCCTCCAGGTCACGGGGGGGGCTCGGCTTGCCGCCCCGCGAGGCCGCGAGGCCGCGAAGCCGCGCAACCTCGGGCCGCAAGGCAATGGCCCCGGGGCAATGGCCTTTTCCCCCGCCCATCTCCCACCCACCCGCCCCCTCCAGGGGCGTAGGCCCCGTGGGGTTGAGCGCCACGTCACGGTCGACCGCAACCACCTGGGCCCGCCCGGGGCCTGCCCCGGCTCCGCCCCCTGAAGTCAGCCCCCGACACGGCTCCCAACCGGCCGCGACGAGCCGCCACCGCCTCGGACCACCATCCAGGCCCCCTCCCCGGACAGCGGTCCGAACCCACGTTGGCCAACCTGCCGTGAGCACGGCTCCCCACCCGCGAAGGCCCACCGCACCGTGGACAACCTGCCGCCGTCACGGCTCCCCACCGGTGACAGCCGACCGCACCCGCCTCGGGCAATCTGCCCTGGGGACGACTCCCCACCCGCCACGACGACCCGCCACCACCTTGGGCAATCCGCCGCCTGGGGCGGCAGGGTGGGCAAGGCGGCCCCCGGTGCCGCGCAACAGGGACGGCAGGCGCCGACCCCGGGAGAGTGGCCGGGGCCCGGACGACCGGAGCCCCCGGAGGGGGCGGGCGGGTGGGAGACAAGCGGCGGCGATAACCGGCAAGCCGTTACGCCTGCCACACCCGGGCCAGGCAGGCCATCGTGCCTGCCACACCCCGGCCCGGCCGACCAGACCATCGCGCCCCCGTCCTCACCCGCCCCGGCAGGCCGCCGCCCCCGTCACCCGCCCCCGGCCCAGCAGGCCATCCCCTCGCCACGCCCCGGCCTCCCCCACAACCCCGCACCCCCACCGCCCCAACGACAAAGCGGGCCGCACCCGAAGGTGCGGCCCGCCCGGACCGCCCGGTCACTCGGCCGAACCGATCACCCGGCCGACCCACTCACCCGGAGGGCCCGGTCACCCGCTCACCCGGTCGCCCGGTCGCCGGAGGCTGGAAGGCTAGAAGGGCTCGAAGTCGTCGAACTCCTGCTGCGACTCGTCCCGCTCCGCCTGCCGATCGCGCCGACGCTGCGCAGCCGGCCGCGGCGCCTCCATCCGGTGGTCCTCACCACGACGACCGAGCATCTCGGCCCCGGCCATCATCGTCGGCTCCCAGTCGAAGACAACCGCGTTGTCCTCGGGCCCGATCGCGACACCGTCACCGTGCCTGGCGCCCGCCTTCATCAGCTCGTCCTCGACACCGAGACGGCTGAGCCGGTCCGCGAGGTAACCGACGGCCTCGTCGTTGTTGAAGTCGGTCTGGCGCACCCAGCGCTCCGGCTTCTCACCGCGCACGCGGTACAGCGGCTCACCGTCGGAGTCCTCGCGCTTGACGGTGAAGCCCGCGTCGTCCACGGCCTTGGGCCGGATGACGATCCGGGTCGCCTCGTCCTTGGGCTTGGCGGCACGCCCCTCGGCGACCAGCTCGGCGAGCGCGTACGACAGCTCCTTGAGGCCCTTGTGGGCGACGGCGGAGACCTCGAAGACGCGGTAACCGCGCTCCTCCAGGTCGGGCCGCACCATGTCCGCGAGGTCCTGGCCGTCGGGCACGTCGATCTTGTTCAACACCACGAGGCGCGGCCGGTTCTCGAGGCCCGCGCCGTACTCCTTGAGCTCCGCCTCGATGACGTCCAGGTCGGACACCGGGTCGCGGTCGGACTCCAGCGTCGCCGTGTCGAGCACGTGCACGAGGACGCTGCAGCGCTCCACGTGCCGCAGGAACTCCAGACCGAGGCCCTTGCCCTGGCTGGCGCCGGGGATCAGCCCCGGCACGTCCGCGATCGTGTAGACGGTCGCTCCCGCCGTCACCACGCCCAGGTTCGGGACCAGCGTCGTGAACGGGTAGTCCGCGATCTTCGGCTTGGCGGCGCTGAGCACCGAGATCAGCGAGGACTTGCCTGCGCTCGGGTAGCCGACGAGCGCCACGTCCGCGACGGTCTTCAGCTCCAGGAGGACGTCGCCCTCGTCGCCCGGCACACCGAGCAGCGCGAAGCCGGGCGCCTTGCGGCGGGCCGAGGCGAGAGCCGCGTTGCCGAGGCCGCCGCGACCGCCCTGCGCGGCGATGTACGTGGTGCCCTGGCCGACGAGGTCGGCGAGCACATTCCCCTGCTTGTCGAGGACGACCGTGCCGTCGGGCACCGGCAGGACGAGGTCCTGGCCGTCCTTGCCCGAGCGGTTGTCGCCCGCGCCGGGCGCGCCGTTCGTCGCCTTGCGGTGCGGCGAGTGGTGGTAGTCGAGCAGCGTCGTGACGTCCTGGTCGACGACCAGGATCACGTCCCCGCCACGGCCGCCGTTGCCGCCGTCCGGGCCTCCGAGCGGCTTGAACTTCTCCCGGTGGACGGAGGCACAGCCGTGGCCCCCGCTACCCGCGGCGACATGAAGTTCGACGCGGTCCACGAAGGTGGTCATTGGTCAGTGCCTCCAGAAACGTACGGGAATGTCTACAGCTCAACACGCGAAAGGCGGACCCGCTTCCCCAGAAGGGAAGTGAGGTCCGCCTCGCGAAAAAATCCTGGTCAGAAAGCCCTCAGGCGTTTCAGACGACCGGGACGATGTTCACGACCTTACGGCCACGGTGGGTACCGAACTCCACCGCGCCGGCGTCAAGGGCGAACAGCGTGTCGTCCTTGCCGCGGCCGACGCCGTTGCCCGGGTGGAAGTGGGTGCCGCGCTGGCGGACCAGGATCTCACCGGCGTTGACGGCCTGACCGCCGAAGCGCTTCACGCCGAGCCGCTGAGCATTGGAATCGCGCCCGTTCCGAGTGGACGATGCGCCCTTCTTGTGTGCCATCTTGTCTCAGTCCCTTACTTCGCAGCCGTGGGGATACCGGTGACCTTGATCGCCGTGTACTGCTGACGGTGACCCTGGCGACGGCGGTAGCCGGTCTTGTTCTTGTAGCGAAGGATGTCGATCTTCGCGCCCTTGTGGTGGTCCACGACCTCGGCCTGGACCTTGATGCCGGCCAGCACCCACGGGTCGCTGGTCACGGCGTCGCCGTCGACAACGAGCAGCGTAGAGAGCTCTACGGTGTCGCCAACCTTGGCGGTGGGAAGCTTGTCAACCTCAACGATGTCGTCGACAGCAACCTTGTGCTGACGACCACCGCTGCGCACGATGGCGTACACGGATCTCTCTTTTCGCTCGGAACGGAACACCCGCAGTCCAGCCGCACGAGGCGGCCTCTCCTGGATTTCACGAGGAAGCCTGGCGAAAACCGGGAGGAAAAAGGTTTACGGGAGTGAGGCGCATCGATGGACACGCCGACGGTCAAGGTTACGGGTCGCCCCACGTAAGGGCAAACCGGCCCCCTGACCGGCCGACTCACGTGGTCTTGACGGTCTTGACCTCACCGCCCTGCGGCAGCGTCTTGACGCCCTTGCACAGGTTCGTGTTGTCCGAGGTCCCCGGGTACGCGACGCCCCACAGCCTGTCGAAGTGCGTGCGGTACGTGTCGTGCACGGAGTCGTCGTCGATCTTGACGTACGCCTCGTCGTTCTCGCGCAGCGCCGGGTTCGAGGCGTTCTGCGAGCCGGTGAACGTGATCTTGTTGCGCGCCGTCGTACACGCCGTCGATCGCCACGTACTTGGTGTGAATGATGTACGGCGTCGTCGGCGAGGTCCGCGGGTCGTTGTAGCGGCGCACCGGCGGGGCACCGGTGGTGTGCATCGACTTCCAGGTGCCGCTGTCGGACGTCGCGTACTCGATCTGGACCGTGCAGCCCGCCTTCTTCAGCGAGACCAGCTTGTCGGCGATGGCCTGCCGGGTGATCTGGAAGATCGCGGCGCGCACGACCGTCCGCTTCGTGGCGCCGGTCGCCGCGTCCTTGTAGGTACACGAGACGTTGTTGAGCACCGAGTGCAGGGTGTCCGTGGAGTTGGTGGTGCCGGCCCGCGGGAAGAAGTACGCCTTGTAGCGGCCGTTGCTGACCGTGCGGTAGTCCCAGTTCGCCCAGTCCTTGGCGGCCATGTCGTCGAAATAGTCCGCGTAGGCGCCGTACAGGACCTTGTTGTTGGGCAGCTGGAGCGCGTCGTTGAAGAACTTCGTGCTCGCGGACGGCGTGGAGTTCGCCGTGGTCTGCACGACGACGTTCGTGGCGCCCTCGACGGCCGAGAACAGCCAGAACTTGTTGTGCATGATCGACTTCCCGAACTTCGGGTCGCCGAGGCAGGACTTGTTCGTGGGGCACAGCTGCACGAACGACGGGTTGGCGCGGCTGGTGCCGAAGAGCGCGACCAGCTGCGAGTAGACCGTGTTGTCCGGCCGGTCGGTCTTGCTGGTCGAGTCGAGCAGGATCTGCACGCGCACGCCGCGGTCCCTGGCCCGCTTCAACGCGTCGACGATCGTCTGCTCCCACACGTGGAAGACGGCGACCTTGATGGTCGAGCCGGGCAGCGCCGCGTCGGTCAGCTCGACGAGCCGGGTACGGATGGCGTACTGCTGCTCGGGCGTGCCCAGCGGATCGTTGAAGATCGGCCCCTCGGTCCAGGTCCGTGCCCCGTCCGCCTGCGCGGTTCCCCCGGCCGCCACCGCCTGGACCCCGGCCGCGGACAGCACAGTGGCCAGGGCCACCATCTGCCGTCCGCCCTTGGCCGGCTTCTCGGCACGGTGTCTGCCCGTGCCTCTGAGACGCACGTGCGCATCGCATTCCCTCCCCTGACACGAGTACGCGCCTCCCCAACGCCCACCCATGTCCTTCACTTGTATGACTGCATGAGTTTTACAGGCGGTTGGCCGTGATCCAAGAAACGGGGTGCACATCACGTGGTCGTTCGCGGCCTCCCGTGTGCACCGCGAACGACGACGCCCCCGCACAGCGCTGCTGTGCGGGGGCGTCGCTGCCCTGTACGGGCGGAGCCTCAGGCCTCGTCGGCCGCGGCCGAGACGGACGGCAGCGACTGCTGCTCGGCCGCCGCGGTCTTCTTCGCGGTCGTCTTCTTGGCCGTCGTCTTCTTGGCGGCGGTCTTCTTGGCGGCGGTCTTCTTCGCCGCCGTCGCCTTCTTGGCCGTCGCCTTCTTGGCGGCGGTCTTCTTGGCCGCCGTCTTCTTGGCGGGCGCCTCGTCCGCGGCCGTCTCGTCCGCGGCCGGCTCGGTCGCAGCCGACTCGGTCGCGGTCTTCTTGGCGGCCGTCTTCTTGGTGGCGGCCTTCTTCGCCGTCGCCTTCTTGGCCGTCTTGCGGGCGGCCTTCTTGGCGGCGGGCGCCTCCTCGGCCTGCTCCGGAGCGGCGTCCTGGGCGGGTGCCTCGTCCGCGGCCGACGGGACGACCACGACGGTCGGGTCACCGGCGGTGGTCGGGGCGGTCGCCTTGCGGACGGCGCGACGGCGCGGGCGGGCCGGGGCCGCGGCCTCGGTCGCCTCCGCCTTCGGCTCCTCCGGCTCGGCGGCCTTCGGCTCCTGGACGGGCTCGGCCTTGACCGGCTCCGTGACGGTCACCGCGGCGGCCTCGTCGGACGACGCCTTCGGGGAACCGGCGGGAGCGGTCGCCTTGCGCGTGGCACGGCGGCGCGGGCGCGGCGCGGGGGCCTCGTCCTGCACCGGCTCGGGCGCGACGGCCTCGACCGGCTCCACGGCCTTCGGCTCCTCGACGACCGGCTCGGGCGCCGGAGCCTCGGCCTCGGCGGCCCTGCGCTCCGCGGCCCGCTCGGCCTTCGACTTCCGGCCGGACCGCGCCGGCTTCTCGGCCTCCGGGGCGCCGGCCGGGGCCGACACACGGCGCGTGGCACGGCGGCGCGAGCGGCCGCGGCTGCCCGCAGCGGCCTCCGCTTCGGCGGCGCTGGAGTACAGCTCCTCGTCCGGGACGAACTCCGGCTCGGGCAGCGCCGCGGGGGCCGCGGCCTCCGCGGCGACCTCGGCCTCGGTCTCCGTCTCGGGCTCGGTCGCGGTCTGCTCCACGGCCGGGGTCTCGTGCGTCTCGTGCTGGTGCTCGCCGTTGCCGCCGCGGCCGCGCTTCTTGCGCTTGCCGCCGCCACCGCCGGAGGCGGGCTGCTCCATGTGGACGATGACGCCACGACCGTTGCAGTGCACGCAGGTCTCGGAGAAGGACTCCAGGAGGCCCTGGCCGACGCGCTTGCGGGTCATCTGGACCAGGCCCAGCGAGGTGACCTCGGCGACCTGGTGCTTCGTACGGTCCCTGCCCAGGCATTCGAGCAGGCGCCGCAGGACCAGGTCCCGGTTGGACTCCAGGACCATGTCGATGAAGTCGATGACGACGATGCCGCCCAGGTCGCGCAGCCGCAGCTGGCGCACGATCTCCTCGGCCGCCTCCAGGTTGTTCCTGGTCACGGTCTCTTCGAGGTTGCCGCCCTGGCCGGTGAACTTACCGGTGTTGACGTCGACCACGATCATGGCCTCGGTCTTGTCGATCACCAGGGAGCCGCCCGAGGGCAGCCACACCTTGCGGTCGAGCGCCTTGGCGAGCTGCTCGTCGATCCGGTACGTCGCGAAGACGTCGACCTCGGACGTCCACTTGGACAGCCGGTCGGAGAGGTCGGGCGCCACGTGGTTGACGTAGCCGTGGATGGTGTCCCACGCCTCGTCACCGCTGACGATGACCTTGGAGAAGTCCTCGTTGAAGATGTCGCGCACGACGCGGACGGTCATGTCCGGCTCGCCGTACAGCAGGCTCGGCGACGAGGTCGAGATCTGCTTGGACTTCTTCTGGATGTCCTCCCACTGGGCCTGCAGACGCTCGACGTCGCGGCGCAGCTCGTCCTCGCTCGCGCCCTCGGCGGCGGTGCGCACGATGACGCCCGCGTCCTCGGGGACGATCTTCTTGAGGATGGTCTTCAGGCGCGCGCGCTCGGTGTCGGGCAGCTTGCGGCTGATGCCGGTCATCGAGCCCTCGGGCACGTAGACCAGGTAGCGGCCGGGCAGCGAGACCTGGCTGGTCAGGCGGGCGCCCTTGTGGCCGATCGGGTCCTTGGTGACCTGCACGAGCACGGACTGGCCGGACTTGAGAGCGGTCTCGATGCGGCGCGGCCCGTTGGCCATGCCGAGCGCCTCGAAGTTGACCTCACCGGCGTACAGGACCGCGTTGCGGCCCTTGCCGATGTCGATGAAAGCGGCCTCCATCGACGGCAGCACGTTCTGGACCTTGCCCAGGTAGACGTTGCCGACGTACGAGGTCGACTGCTCCTTGTTGACGTAGTGCTCGACGAGGATGTCGTCCTCGAGCACGCCGATCTGGGTGCGCTCGCCGTGCTGGCGGACCACCATCACACGCTCGACGGCCTCGCGGCGCGCCAGGAACTCGGCCTCGGTGATGATCGGGACGCGGCGGCGACCCTGCTCACGGCCCTCGCGGCGGCGCTGCTTCTTGGCCTCCAGACGCGTGGAGCCCTTGATGGACTGCACCTCGTCCGAGGACGTCGAGCGCTCGGCCTTCTCTTCCTTCTTGCGCGGCTCGCGGACCTTGACGACCGTGCGCTCCGGGTCGTCCGTCGGCTGCTCGCCGTCGGAGGAGCTGTCCCCGGCGCGGCGGCGCCGACGACGACGGCGACGGCTGCTGCTGGAGCCGCCGGAACCGCCGGCCTCGTCGCGCTGCTCGTCGGAGTCGGCACGGTCGTCGTCCGCCTCCGCGGCGGCCGGCTCGGCGTCCTCGTCGGAGGCGCCGGACTCGTGCTCGTTCTCGTTCTCGGTGTCGTTCTCGGTGTCGTTGTCGACGTCGCCGGGCTCGCCGCGACGGCGGCGGCGGCCACCACGACGACGGCGGCGGGCCGGGCGGTCCCCGTGCTCGTCCTGCTCGTCGTTCTCGCCATTCTCCTCGGCCCGCTGGTCCTGGGCCTCGGTCTCGGCGGCGGCCTCGGGGGCCTCGGCCTCCTTGGGCGCCTCGGCAGCGGCGGGCTGCTCGTCGGAGGCGCGACGGCGGCGGCGGTTGCGGCGCGGCCCCAGCTCCTCCTCGACGACCGCGGGGGTCGGCTCGGGCTCGGGCTGCTGCTCGACAGCGGCCTCGGCCGCGGCAGCGGCGGCGGCCCGCTCCGGCGTCTGGAACATCGGCTCGGTGAAGACGGGTGCCTGGAACGTGGCGACGGAGGCGCGCTTCGGGCGCGTCTCGTCGTCCTGCGCGTCCCGGCCGGCCCGCGCCGGCTTCGATCCGGACCTGGCGGACTTCGTGGCCTTGGTGGCCTTCGGCTCGGCGAAGCCGCCGGCGGCCTTGCGGGTGGCGCGGCGCCTGCGGCGCGGCGACTCGTCCTCGGTGCTCTCGGCGTTGTCGGCGCTCGGCGTGGTCTCGGCCTCGGTCGACTCCGCGGCGATGGCGTCGGAGACCTCGGGGGGACCGGCGGGCGCGCTCGGCGCGGCGGCGCCACGGGTGGCACGGCGGCGGTTGCGGCGCGGCGCCGAGCCCTCGTCGGCGACCGGCTCCGGCTCGGCGGCGGGTGCCGCGGCCTCGGCGTGCGGCTCCTCGGCGGGGGCGGCCTCGGCGGCCGGGGTGTCCGGGGTCGACACGGTGCGGGTGGCGCGGCGACGGCCGCGGCGCGGGGCCGCGGGCTCCTCGGCGGCGGCCGGCTCCGGCGCGGCGGCGGGCTCGGCGGGCTCCGCCGTCACGGTCGTCGTCCCGGCCTGCTCGGCGGGTGCACCGGCGGGCGCGGAGGCGCGTCGGGTCGCGCGGCGGCGCGGGCGGGCGGCGGGCGCCGGGGCCTCGGCGGCCGGGGAAGTCTCGGGGGTCTCGACGGGCGCCTCGTCGGCGGCCGGAGTCGGGGTGGCGGTGGCCGGTATGGCCACAGCGGCGTCCTCGGTGGCGGCGGCGGTCGCTCCGACCGGCGGGCCCGCGGGGCGCGACGCGGCCCGGCGCCGACGGCGCGGGGGCAGGGTGTCGCTGGGGCTGTCCAGCTCAGGGTTGGTGGGTTCGGTCTCGGGCATGCGGGTGGATCTCCCGTCGGGCCTCCGGGCGCCGCGCCTGATCCGTGACCGGTGACGTCTGCGGCTCACGCGCATCGAGTCGAGCGCGGTGCCGCCGGTCCGGGGCGCGGGCGCCGCACGGAGGCTCTCTGTCTGTTCTCGCCGGTTCCGGTACGCGATGTACGTACGGCCTGGCGAAAGTCCTTGGGTGGGTGCGCTGCCCGACCCAGATGGCTCCCGAGTACGAGGGCGGCGCTACGACGACCGCCTTACGCGGGACCTTCCACGGCAGGCGCCGTCGCGGTGGCAGTGCCTGCGGCCGCCTTTTGTGGGGCGGCCCGGTCTGCCTCGCGGTCGAGCGCGAGCGGGTCGGTCACCGTGCCTGTCTCTTCGTCGAAAAGCCCCTGCGCCAGCCTGGTCACCGCTGCGGGGACCGGCGGCGCCAGGTCGGCCACGGCGCGGAGACCGGACAGGACGTCGTCGGGTCGTACGGCAGGCGTCACGTGCCGAACAACCAGCCGCAGTATCGCACAGGGCGCGTCGCTGGGCCTATCAGCCGGACCAGCCGAAACGTCGGAGACCTCGATCGCGTCCAGGCTGACGACGGCCTCGCGGGCGTCGAACGTCCGGATCCCGCTCTTTGTCTTCCTCTGTACCTCGACGGTCTCCGCGGCGCGGAACGCCTCCGCGGCGCGCTCGGCCTCCTCGACGCTCACGCCGTCCAGCCGCAGCTCCCACACGGAGGCGGTGAGCCGGTCGGCGAGGCCCGAGGTGCGGGCCTCGACGGCGTCCACGATGTCGAGGCCCGTGGGCATCGACTCGTCGAGGAGCTGCCGGAGCTTCTCGGGATCGCGCGGCGCGGTGAGCGCGATCTCCAGGTACTCGGCCTCACTGCCCGTGCCGGTGGGTGCGGCATTGGCGTAGGACACCTTCGGGTGCGGCGTGAACCCCGCCGAGTACGCCATGGGTACCTCGGCGCGGCGCAACGCACGCTCGAAGGCGCGCTGAAAGTCACGGTGGCTGGTGAACCGGAGGCGGCCGCGCTTGGTGTAGCGCAGTCGGATGCGCTGCACCGCGGGTGCGGGCGGCGGGCCTACGGGCTGTCGCTTGCCCAGTGTCCTAATCCTTCGTGAGTGCGGTCGTACTGCTCCCAAGACTACGTCCCTGTGGGCCGCCCGGTTCCCGCCGGTCGGCGACCCGCGGTTCCGGTGCCGGGCCGAAGAGCAGCCGTCGCACGTCGGCCCGCGCCTGCCGCGCCGCGGCGCGCACGCTCGCGGCCACCCGCCCGACGGGTCGCAGCACGTAGTCGCGCACGACGTGCCCGACCGGGGTGAGCACGGTGCGGTACACCCAGCGCAGCGGATCCACGATCAGCCACCGCAGCGCCCGGCCGACGGCACGGGAGACGTACCCGGCGATCCGCCACGCGACGCACAGCGCGTCCCAGATCTCGCGCAGCACCACGCCGAGCGCGCGGCCGATCGGGGCGAGCACGTACGTCCACAGGGCGACCAGCGGCACGCCGACCAACACCCGTACCAGCCAGGCCAGTCCATGGCCGAGCGGGACCAACACGTGGTCCCGCAGCGCCCTTCCGACGGGCGCGAGAACATGGACGTACAGCCACACCGCGGGGACCACCAGCAACACCCGGCCGAGCCAGGCGAGTCCGCGCCCGACGGGTGCGAGCACGTAGCGCCACAGCATCAGGCACGGCCACACAAGCAGCCCGTACAGCACCCAGCCGATCGCCCGCGCGAGCGGCAGCAGCAGCCACCGGCCGACGAAGCGGCCGACCGCCACGAGCGCGTCCCACACGAGCCGCAGGGGCACCACGACGACGACCATCACGATCCGCAGCGGCAGCCGGATCGCGGTCACGAGGCAGCCCTCGGCGGCGGGGTCGGGGCGCTTTTCCATGTCCATGTCTCTCCAGACGCGCGGGGTGCCGTCTCGGATGCACCCCTGCATGGCCGATTCGGGCTCGTACGTCGTATGTTCGGGGCAGTCCGCAATATCGCGGTTGTGCCTTTAGGGGGAGGAATCACGCATGATCACACTCACCAAGGAAGACGGCCCCGCCGACCTGGACGGGGTGACCCACCTGTCCATCGGAGTGTCCTGGGACCCCACCGCCGGCAGCAGCGGGGGCGTCCTCGGCGCGCTGCGCCGCAAGCAGGGCACGGACCTCGACCTGATCGCCATCGCGATGCAGGGCGCTGATCCGGTGCGCCTCGCGGGCCTCGACTCGCTGGACCCGATGGGCAACGGCTCGCTCGTCCACAGCGGCGACAACCAGACCGGCAAGGGCGACGGCGACGACGAGACGGTCACCGTCGAGTTCTCCCGGCTGCCGCAGCAGATCACGTCGATCGTGTTCGTGGCGGCCGCGTACAAGAAGGGCAGCTCGTTCCAGAAGGCCCGCAACATCAGCTTCAAGGTCTACGACGCGACGGGCGGCAGCTCCCAGCAGGTCGCCGACATCTGGCCGAGCCTGATGACCAATGACAACGGCTGCGCGGTCGCCAAGGCCATGCGCGTGGGCAGCTCCTGGAAGCTGGAAGTGATCAACACGCCCGGCAAGATCAAGCAGGGCGACGAGCACGCACTGATGCGTTTCGCGGCCAGCAAGTAGGGCCCAAGTGGCATGAAGGGGCGGCCGGTTGGAGAACCGGCCGCCCCTTCGTGCTCGCGTCCTACTTGACGACCGTCAGCGGCAGCAGCTGCTTGCCCGTCGGGCCGATCTGGATGTTCGTGTCCATCGCCGGACAGACGCCGCAGTCGAAGCACGGGGTCCAGCGGCAGTCGTCGACCTCGGTCTCGTCGAGCGCGTCCTGCCAGTCCTCCCAGAGCCAGTCCTTGTCGAGACCGGAGTCCAGGTGGTCCCAGGGCAGGACCTCCTCGTACGTGCGCTCGCGCGTCGTGTACCAGTCGACGTCCACGCCGTACTCGGGCAGCGTCTTGGCGGCGCAGGCCATCCAGCGGTCGTAGCTGAAGTACTCGCGCCAGCCGTCGAAGCGGCCGCCGTCCTCGTAGACGGCGCGGATGACGGAGCCGATGCGGCGGTCGCCGCGGGAGAGCAGGCCCTCGACGATGCCGGGCTTGCCGTCGTGGTAGCGGAAGCCGATGGAGCGGCCGTACTTCTTGTCGCCGCGGATCTTGTCGCGGAGCTTGGCCAGGCGCTCGTCCGTCTCCGTGGAGCTGAGCTGCGGCGCCCACTGGAACGGGGTGTGCGGCTTCGGGACGAATCCGCCGATCGACACCGTGCAGCGGATGTCGTTGCCCGCGACCTCGCGGCCCTTGGCGATCACGTTCGCCGCCATGTCCGCGATCTGCAGGACGTCCTCATCGGTCTCGGTGGGCAGGCCGAGCATGAAGTACAGCTTCACCTGGCGCCAGCCGTTGCCGTACGCGGTCGCGACCGTACGGATCAGGTCCTCTTCGGAGACCATCTTGTTGATGACCTTGCGCATGCGCTCACTGCCGCCCTCGGGGGCGAAGGTGAGGCCCGAGCGGCGGCCGTTGCGCGTCAGCTCGTTGGCGAGGTCGATGTTGAAGGCGTCCACGCGGGTCGACGGGAGGGACAGACCGATCTTGTCCTCCTCGTACCGGTCCGCCAGGCCCTTGGCCACTTCGCCGATCTCGGAGTGGTCGGCGCTCGACAGCGAGAGGAGGCCGACCTCCTCGAAGCCGGTCGCCTTGAGGCCCTTGTCGACCATCTCGCCGATGCCGGTGATGCTTCGCTCCCGCACGGGGCGCGTGATCATGCCGGCCTGGCAGAAGCGGCAGCCGCGGGTGCAGCCGCGGAAGATCTCCACGGACATCCGCTCGTGGACGGTCTCCGCGAGCGGCACGAGGGGCTGCTTCGGGTACGGCCACTCGTCGAGGTCCATGACGGTGTGCTTGGACACCCGCCACGGCACACCGCTCCGGTTGGGAACGACGCGGCCGATGCGGCCGTCCGGCAGGTACTCGACGTCGTAGAAGCCCGGAATGTAGACGCTGCCGGTCTTCGCGAGGCGGAGCAGGACCTCCTCGCGTCCGCCGGGACGGCCCTCGGCCTTCCACTGGCGGATGATCTCGGTCATGTCGAGCACGGCCTGCTCGCCGTCGCCGATGATCGCCGCGTCGATGAAGTCGGCGATCGGCTCGGGGTTGAAGGCCGCGTGGCCGCCCGCGAGGACGATCGGGTCCTCCACCGTGCGGTCCTTGGACTCCAGCGGGATGCCGGCCAGGTCGAGCGCGGTCAGCATGTTCGTGTAGCCGAGCTCGGTGGAGAAGCTGAGTCCGAAGACGTCGAAGGCCTTCACCGGGCGGTGGCTGTCGACCGTGAACTGCGGGACCTCGTGCTTGCGCATGAGTTCCTCGAGGTCCGGCCAGACGCTGTAGGTGCGCTCCGCGAGGACGCCCTGGCGCTCGTTGAGCACCTCGTAGAGGATCATGACGCCCTGGTTGGGCAGACCGACCTCGTACGCGTCCGGGTACATGAGCGCCCAGCGGACGTCGCACTCCTCCCACGGCTTGACCGTGGAGTTCAGCTCACCGCCGACGTACTGGATCGGCTTCTGCACATGCGGCAGCAAGGCTTCGAGCTGCGGAAAGACAGACTCCACCGGCGAGGCGGCGGGTTCGGCAGACATAACCGTTGACCTTCGTGAGCTGACAGGGGTGACCATCAAGCCTAACCCGCCGAAAGGTCCGCCTCCGCCGCCCGCCCCCAGACCTCCGGCAGCTCCCGCTCCCGGTCCGCCGCGGCCGCCTGTTCCTGGCCGTACAGCAGGCCCCAGGTGAAGGCGGTCTCCCCCGCCGCGTTCGCCTGGATCGCCAGGTCGCGCAGGGCCTCGCGGGCGACCACGCTGTCCTGGTGGTCGCCGAGCACGGACTGGACCGCCTTCATCCGCTTGGCGAACCGCTTGGCCTGCTTGCCGAGGACGGGGGTCGCGGCCTCGCCCGCGTACCGGGCGCGCTTGGCGGCCTTGCGGGCGTCGTGCATCGCGACGTCGCGGTCGTGGCCCGGGGGCAGCGACAGGGCGTGCTCGATGCGCGTCGCGAGGCGGGCGTGGTCCTTGAGGGCGGCCTTGGCGAGGACCTTGACCGCGGGGCGCCCGGCCGCCTTCTCCCGCAGCGGCGGATCGGCGAGCAGCGCGTCGAGGGCCTTCAGGAGCTCCAGGTAGCGCTTGCCGTCGAGCACGGCGACCGTGTGCCGGCGCGAGCCGTGGCGGCGGGCGACGGCCCAGATGCGCAGCCGGCCGCGGACGGGGCCGAGCAGCAGGGTGCGGGGCACGGCGTCCAGCCGGCCGGTGAGCCGTTCGGTGAGCACCTCGCGGTCCCGGTCGATGCCCAGCTCCCCGGCGAGCCACTTCAGCTCCTCGCCGACGGGTTCGGTGACGGCCGGGTCGAGCACCTTCTTGTACGTCTTGAACGCGCTGCGCATCCGGCGGGTGGCCACCCGCATCTGGTGCACGGAGTCCGGCAGGTCGCGGCGTACGGCGGGGTCGAGCTCGACGAGGGCGTCGCGCTGGGCGCGCAGATGGGCGAGGACGTGGTCGCCCGCGGTGTCGCCCGTGTCGGACGCCGTGTGTTCCGTACGCCGTGCGGCCCCGGTCTCCTCCAGGGCGCGGGCCAGCTTGGAGGCGGAGCCGGAGCGTTCGACGCCGGCCTTGCGCAGGCGCTTCTCGACCTTGCCGAGGAAGTCCGGGTCGGCACCGTCCGCCAGTTCGACCTCGATCTCGGTCCAGGCGGTGGTGCGCTCCCCGTCGGCCCGCTCGGCGCGGACGGCGTCGACGCACACCTCGGCGAGGAGCGTGCCGTCGGCGCCGGTCAGATGGGACACGTCCCGCGACGAGCGGAGCCGGACGACGGGGACGAGCTCGTCGCCGCGGACCCGGGAGCGGACGAGGCCCGCGAGGGCGCGCGGCAGATTGGCGGAGGGCGGTGCCTGCACCTCGTCGCGGACGCCCTCGCTCAGCGCGACCGGCAGTTTCAGGTGCCAGCCCGCGTCGTCGCCGCCGCTGCGGCGGCGCAGGGTGATCCGGTCCGTGGCGAGGCGCTGGTCCTCGGTGTCGTAGTAGACGGCGTCGAGTTCGACGACGCCCTTGTCGATGACGGCCGATACGCCGGGGACCTTGAGCAGGTCGGGCAGCCGGAAGTGGTCGGTCGGGGCGTCGTACTTTCGCTCGATCTCGCGCTTTGTCTCCGCCATAACCTGAATTTAGGCGTCTGCGGCGATGGGGCCAAGGTCTCGGGGCTCCGCCCCGGACCCCGCGCCTCAATCGCCGGCGGGGCTTGATTTGCCCGACTCACGCCGACATCGGTCGTTGCACCTTGATCGATTGCAGTAGCCCGACCGCCACCCACACCGCGAACATCGACGAACCGCCGTACGAGACGAACGGGAGGGGGAGGCCCGCCACCGGCATGATGCCGAGGGTCATGCCGACGTTCTCGAAGGCCTGGAAGGCGAACCAGGCGATGATGCCCGCCGCGACGATCGTGCCGTACAGCTCGGTCGTACCGCGCGCGATCTTGCAGGCCCGCCACAGCACGACGCCGAGCAGCAGCAGGATCAGGCCCGCGCCCAGGAAGCCGAGCTCCTCGCCGGCCACCGTGAACACGAAGTCGGTCTGCTGCTCCGGCACGAACTGGCCGGTGGTCTGCGAGCCGTGGAAGAGGCCCGCGCCGGAGAGGCCGCCCGAGCCGATCGCGATGCGCGCCTGGTTGGTGTTGTAGCCGACGCCCGCCGGGTCGAGCGCCGGGTTGGCGAAGGCCGCGAACCGGGCGATCTGGTAGTCGTCCAGGACGCCCAGCTTCCAGACCGCCACCGCGCCCGCCGCGCCGACACCGATCAGCCCGAGCACCCACCGGTTCGAGGCGCCCGACGCGAGCAGCACGCCGAGCACGATCATCACCATCACCATGACGGACCCGAGGTCCGGCATCAGCATGACGATCAGCATCGGGACGGCGGCGAGCCCGAGGGCCTGAAGCACCGTGCGGTGATCGGGGTGCTCCCGGTCCCCCGCGTCGACGCGGGTCGCCAGGATCATCGCCATGCCCAGGATGATCGTGATCTTCACGAACTCGGAGGGCTGGAGCGAGAATCCGCCGCCGACCACGATCCAGGCATGCGCCCCGTTCACGGTCGCGCCGAGCGGGGTGAGCACGAGGAGGACCAGGAAGACGGAGATGCCGTAGAGGATCGGCACGGCCGTGCGCAGCGTCCGGTGGCCGAGCCAGACCGTGCCCGCCATCAGCGCGACGCCGATGCCGGTGTTCAGCAGGTGCCGGAACAGGAAGTAGTACGGGTCGCCCTGGTTGAGCTCGGTCCTGTTGCGGGTTGCCGAGTAGACGAGCGCGGCGCCGATGAACGACAGCGCGATCGCCGAGAGCAGTATCGGCCAGTCGAGCCTGCGCACCACCGAGTCGCGGGCCATGAGTCGCGTCATGGTGGAACGCTGCGGCCCGTAGCCGGAGACGGAGAAGCCGTTGCCGGTCACCGGTCAGTCCCTCCTGCTGTTGCCGTAGGAGGAGGTGGGCAGCGTCGCCGCCAACTCCTGCTGGTCGGGCGTGGTGTCCCTGCCCGGCTGGAACGGCTTGATCTCCGGGGCGTCGATCGAACCGTCCTTCTGGATCTTCGGCAGGCTCTTCTCCGGCTCGGGCAGCAGGGCCTTCTTCTTGTTGATGCCGCCCTTGTTGTCGACGCCGTAGAGCGCGTCGTAGATCTTGCGGACGGCGGGTCCCGAGGCTCCGGAACCCGTACCGCCCTGGGCGATCGTCATGACGATCGAGTAGTCCTTCGTGTACGTCGCGAACCACGACGTCGTCTGCTTGCCGTAGACCTCGGCGGTACCGGTCTTGGCGTGCATCGGGATCTTGTCCTGCGGCCAGCCGCCGAAGCGCCAGGCGGCGGTGCCCCGCGTCGCCACGCCCGCGAGGGCCTGGTCGATGTGGCTCTGCGTCTGCTTCGTCATGGGCAGCTTGCCCTGCGACTTGGGCGCGATCTCGCTGACCTGCTTGCCGTCGGGGCTGATCACGGCCTTGCCGACCGAGGGCTGGTACAGCGTGCCGCCGTTGGAGATGGCGCCGTAGATCCGGGCCATCTGGATCGGGGTGACGAGTGTGTCGCCCTGGCCGATGGAGTAGTTGACCTCGTCACCGGCGCGCATCACGTTGCCCTGGCGGCAGTTCTCCCAGTTGAGGCGCTCGACGTAGGAGCCGTCCTTCTTGCCGCCCTTGCACCAGGCGTCCTTGTTGGCCTCCCAGTACTGCTTCTTCCACTTCCGGTCGGGAACCCGGCCGTTGACCTCATTGGGCAGGTCGATACCGGTCTCCTTGCCGAGACCGAACTGGTGGGCCGTCTTGTAGAAGGAGTCGTCCGCGTTGACGCCGCCCTTGGGGTGGATGCCGCCGAGCTTCTGCCACTCCTTGTGGGCGAGGCCGTAGAAGACGGTGTCGCAGGAGACCTCGAGGGCGCGGCCGAGGCTGATCGGGCCGAAGTTCTCCGACTCGAAGTTCTTGAAGACCTGGCTGCCGATCGAGTACGAGCTGGTGCACGGGTAGCGGCCGTTGAACGGGTACCCGGCGTTGACCGCGGCGGTCGACGAGATCACCTTGAAGATCGAGCCGGGCGCGGACTGGCCCTGGATCGCCCGGTTCAGCAGCGGGTAGTTGGACTGCTTGCCGGTGAGCTTGGAGTAGTCCTTGCCGGAGATGCCGCCGACCCAGGCGTTCGGGTCGTACGTCGGGTTGGAGGCCATGGCGACGACGCGGCCGGTCTTGGCCTCCATCACGACGACGGAGCCGGCGTCGGCCTTGTAGTTCTCGCCCGTGTTCTTGTCGAACTCGTGCCGGGCGGCCTTCATCGCCGCGTCCAGCTCCTTCTCGGCGACGGACTGCACGCGGGCGTCTATCGACGTCACGACATTCGCGCCCGGCTCGGCCTTGTCACTCTTGGCGCGGCCGATGACGCGGCCGAGGTTGTCGACCTCGTAGCGGGTGACGCCGGCCTTGCCGCGCAGGTCCTTGTCGTACGTGCGCTCAAGGCCGCTGCGGCCGACCTGGTCGGAGCGCAGGTACGGCGAGTCGGAGTTCTTGGCCTTCTCGATCTCCGCGTCGGTGACCGGCGAGAGGTAGCCGAGGACCTGCGCGGTGTTGGAGCCACCGGGGCCCGCGTAGCGGCGCACGGCGGTGGGCTCCGCGGTGATGCCGGGGAAGTCCTCGCTGCGCTCGCGGATCTGCAGGGCCTGCTTGGGCGTGGCCTCGTCGGTGATCGGGATGGGCTGGTACGGCGAGCCGTTCCAGCAGGGCTGCGGCGTCTTCGCGTCGCACAGCCGGACCTTCTCCTGGATGGTCTTGGGCTGCATCCCGAGGACCTTGGCGAGCTTGGCGAGGACGGCCTTGCCCTCGTCGTCCATCTTCATCAGGTCGGTGCGGGAGGCGGAGACGACGAGCCGCGTCTCGTTGTCGGCAAGCGGGATGCCGCGCGCGTCGAGGATCGAGCCGCGGGTGGCGGGCGTGACGACCTGCTGGACGTGGTTTCCCGAGGCCTCCTTGGCGTACTCGTCGCCGTTGCGGATCTGGAGGTACCAGAGACGGCCGCCGAGGGTGAGCAGGAGGGAGAGGACGAGGATCTGGAGGATGATGAGGCGAATCTGGACGCGAGGGGTCCGGCCCGTCTCAGGAATGTTGGTCACGGTGGCGTGCTCCCCCTCTCAGTACGAGGACGTGTACGAGTAGGTGTACACGCCGAAGCTGTGCGTGCCTGCGGTGCCGTCGATCAACTGCCGTGCGCTCACAGGCGCTTGACCCCCTTGATGCGTCCCGCCCGGGAGGCGCGCGCCTTGACCGATCGCATCCGCAGGCCGCCGCCGCCCTTGCCGCCGATGCTCAGGCCCGTGCCGCCGCCGGAGAGCCAGCCGGAGGAGACGTCCGCGGCCTTGGCGGAGCCGCCGGAGGGCTCGCCGAGCGGATCGTTCTCGGCGCGTCTGGCGAGCCACATCACGCCCGGCACGACGAAGGGCGCGAGCAGCAGGTCGTAGAGCGCCGCGGTGAAGATGAGGCTGCCGAGGCCGACGTCGCGGGCGGCGGTGTCGCCGACGAGCGCGCCCACGCCCGCGTACAGCAGGGTCGTGCCGACGGCGGCGCCGACGACCACGAGCATGGGTCCGGCCGCCGAACGCAGCTGCCCGCTCTCGGGCTTGGCGAGACCGGCCAGATAGCCGATGACGCAGAGCACGAGGGCGTAGCGCCCGGCGGCGTGGTCGGCGGGCGGGGCGAGGTCGGCGAGCAGTCCCGCGCCGAAGCCGACGAAGGCGCCGCCCACGTGTCCGTACACGAGGGCGAGGCCGAGGACGGTCAGGAGCATCAGGTCGGGGACGGCGCCGGGCAGTTGCAGCCGGGCCAGGATGCAGACCTGGAGGACGAGGGCCACGACGACAAGGACCGTGGAGAGCAGCATCCGGTTGAAGCGCATGATTCCTTGCTCCTCCTGCTACTGCTGCTGGTCTGCGTTGTTGTTGCCTGCGGCGCCGTCGCCGTTGCCGTTGGCCTCGCCGTTGCCGTCGGCGCCCGGCGTGGCCGTCACGGTGACGGTGGGCGTCGGCTTGGGCTTGGCGGGTTTCTTCGGCAGCACCGTGTCCCGGGGGTCGGTGCGCGGCGCCTGGACGACGACCCCGACGATGTCGAGCTTGGTGAAGCCGACGTACGGTTTCACGTAGACGGTGCGGGTCAGGTCGCCGCCCGAGGGGTCGACGCGGACGACGCGGCCGACGGGGACACCGGGCACGAACGGCTTGTCGGCCTGGGAGCCGAAGGTGACGAGCCGCTCGCCCGTCTTCACCTTGGCCTTGCCGTTGAGGAGCTGGACGCGCAGCGGGCGGTCTCCCTGCCCGGACGCGAAGCCGAGCTCGTCGGACTTCTCCATGCGGGTGCCGACGGTGAAGTCCGGGTCGTTGGCCAGCAGCACCGTCGCGGTGTTCGGGCCGACGGTCGTCACCCGGCCGACGAGTCCGTCGCCGTTGAGCACCGTCATGTCGCGCTTGAGGCCGTCGTTGGCGCCGGCGTCGATGGTCACGGTCCAGGAGAAGCCCTGGGCCGAGCCGATGGCGATGACCTGGGCGCCCTTGATGCCGTACTGGCCCGCGCCCGCCGTCTTCAGCATGGCGTCGAGCTGGCGGACCTTGCTGCGGTTGCGGTCGCCGCTGCCGAGCTTGGCCTTCAACGCGGCGTTCTCGTGCTCCAGTTCGCCGATGCGGCTGTGCCGCTTGTCGGAGTCGCGGACCGCGCTTATGGCGTTGCCGATCGGGTCGACCGCGCCCGAGACCCCGTTCTCCACGGGGCCGAAGACCGTCGCGGCGGCGTGCCGGGCACCGTCGACAGGCGAGTCCTCGCCGCCGCGGATGTCCACCGTGATCAGTGCGAACGCGATGGCGATCAGCAGCACCAGGAGCAGCCGGCTCTCTCGTGTGTCCCTCACGTGCGGCGGCCGTGCCTTCCTCTGTCGATTGCGTCGAGCGGCGCCCGGCCGTGCCGGGCGTCATTGGGGAGGATTTGTTATGCCTTGCCTATATATCAACGATCCGCCGTACGAAGTGGCAGGCACCCGTACGGCGGACGTTTTCGCTTCACATCATCTGCGCGGCGAGGCGTCCAGAACCTGCTGAAGCGCCTCGAACTCCTCGACGCACTTGCCGGAACCGAGCGCCACACTGTCGAGCGGGTCCTCGGCGATGTGGATCGGCATGCCGGTCTCCCGGCGCAGCCGCTCGTCGAGGCCGCGCAGCAGGGCGCCGCCACCGGTGAGAACGATGCCGCGGTCCATTACGTCACCGGACAGCTCGGGCGGGCACTTGTCGAGGGTGGTCTTCACGGCGTCGACGATCGCGTTGACCGGTTCCTCGATCGCCTTGCGGACTTCTGCCGCCGAGATGACGACGGTCTTCGGCAGGCCGGACACGAGGTCGCGGCCGCGGATCTCGGTGTGTTCGTCGGAGTCGAGGTCGTACGCGGAGCCGATCGTGATCTTGATCTGTTCGGCGGTGCGCTCACCGAGGAGGAGCGAGTACTCCTTCTTGATGTGCTGGATGATCGCGTTGTCCAGCTCGTCGCCCGCGACGCGGATGGACTGCGCCGTGACGATTCCGCCGAGCGAGATCACCGCGACCTCGGTGGTGCCGCCGCCGATGTCGACCACCATGTTGCCCGTGGCCTCGTGGACCGGGAGCCCGGAACCGATGGCCGCGGCCATGGGCTCCTCGATGATGTGCACCTGGCGGGCACCGGCCTGCGAGGAGGCCTCGATGACCGCGCGGCGCTCGACACCGGTGATGCCGGACGGCACGCAGACGACGACACGGGGCCGGGCGAGGTAGCGCCGCTTGTGCACCTTCAGGATGAAGTAGCGGAGCATGCGCTCGGTGATCTCGAAATCGGCGATCACACCGTCCTTCAGCGGACGGACCGCCACGATGTTGCCCGGCGTGCGCCCGATCATCTTCTTGGCTTCGGCGCCGACCGCGAGGATGCCGCCGGTGTTGGTGTTGATGGCGACCACGGACGGCTCATTGAGCACGATCCCTCGACCCCTGACGTACACCAGCGTGTTGGCGGTCCCGAGGTCGACAGCCATGTCACGGCCGATGAACGACATTGAGTTCCCCATCAGGATTCGTCTGGCCTTCCCAAGTGGAGCGTTTGATGGCTTGTCAGGTAGGCGAGAGGTGGACGCGGTGTGGCGTGGAGGCTCCATCGTAGTCTCGCCTGCACGATCACGGCGCGAGGGTCTTCGCCATTGTCAGCATGGGAGTCCCCGCCCCGCTAATGGGGACGTCCCGACGGAGGAGTGCGTTCCCCCAAACGGGCCGCATATGCAAAAGAGCGGCCCGAATTCTCGGGCCGCTCCTGGTCAGTGGCGCTCCGTGACTGACGCTGCATCAGAAAACGAACTCGCCGGTCTCATGGAGCGGACACCGGTTGTCTCACGGAAGTGGGTCGAAGTCCGGAATACGAGAACACCCGGACAGTCGGCTCGTTCATCCCGTTACGAGAAATCGGGGAAGAAAAGCTTCAGCTCGCGCTCCGCGGACTCCTCGGAGTCGGAGGCGTGGATGAGGTTCTCGCGAACAATGGTGCCGAAGTCGCCGCGGATCGAACCCGGGGCGGCGGCGATCGGGTCCGTCGGACCCGCCAGCTGGCGTACGCCCTCGATCACCCGCTCGCCCTCGACGACCAGGGCGACGATCGGCCCGGAGGACATGAAGTCGACCAGCGGCTCGTAGAACGGCTTGCCCTTGTGCTCGCCGTAGTGCGCCTCCAGCGTCTCCTGGCTCAGGCTGCGCAGTTCGAGCGCGCTGATCGTCCAGCCGGCCTTGCGCTCGATGCGGCCGATGACCTCGCCGATCAGGCCGCGGCGAACGGTGTCGGGCTTGAGCAGGACGAGCGTGCGCTGGGTCATTCGCGGGACTCCTTGTAGGCCTAAATGTGCGGTGACGCCCGAGGTTACAGGGCGTGACCACCGCCACGGCAGGCGGGCGGCTCAGGCCTGCTCGGCCTGGGCCGCCCAGCGGGCCTTCGCCTCGTCGACCTTGCGGCCGAAGTGGACCGAGGCCCACCACAGGGCCGCGAAGCAGGCGCCGAGGAAGAACATGACCGGGACGAAGAAGCCGCTGATGATCAGGGCGATCTGCAGCGCCCAGCCGAGCTGGACGCCGCCGGGCCGCGTGACCATGCCGCACAGCAGCACGCTGAGCAGCATCGCGATGCCGCTCACCGTCCACACGAGCGTGGCCGACAGGTCGGGGTCCTTCATGGCGACGAGCCCGGCGAAGCCGATGACGAAGAACTCGGCGAGCAGCGTCGAGGAACAGAGAATACGCACGGCGGTCAGCCCTTCCCCAGGAGCAGCCGGGCCTCGCCGACCGTGATGACGGAACCGGTGACGAGCACTCCCCCGCCCGCGTACTCGCCCTCTTCCTCGGCGAGCGTGATCGCGGCCTCCAGGGCGTCGTCGAGGCGGGGCTCGACCTGGACGCGCTCGTCGCCGAAGACCTCCACCGCGATGCCCGCCAGTTCGTCGGCGTCCATGGCGCGGTGGCTGGAATTCTGCGTGACGACGACCTCCGCGAAGATCGGCTCGAATGCCTCCAGGAGCCCCCGTACGTTCTTGTCGCCACTGGCTCCGACGACACCGATGAGGCGGCTGAAGTCGAAGACCTCGCCGATCGCCTCGGCGGTGACACGGGCGCCCGCCGGGTTGTGCGCGGCGTCGAGGACGACCGTCGGCGAGCGGCGCACGACCTCCAGGCGGCCCGGCGAGGTGGCCGAGGCGAACGCCGTGCGGATCGTGTCGATGTCGAGCGGACGCGCGTGCTCCGAGCCGATGCCGAAGAACGCCTCGACGGCGGAGAGCGCCACCGCCGCGTTGTGCGCCTGGTGCGCGCCGTGCAGCGGAAGGAAGATGTCCTCGTACTCGCCGCCGAGCCCGCGCAGCGTCACCAACTGGCCGCCGACGGCGACCTCGCGGCGGACGACGCCGAACTCCAGGCCCTCGCGGGCCACCGTCGCGTCCGCCTCCACGGCCTTCTTGAGGATCACCTGCGCCGCGTCCACCGGCTGCTGCGCCATGATCACGGAGGCGTCCTGCTTGATGATCCCGGACTTCTCGCCGGCGATCTCGCCGGGCGTCTCACCGAGCCGGTCGGTGTGGTCCAGGTCGATGGGCGTGATGACCGCGACCGAACCGTCGATCACGTTCGTCGCGTCCCAACTGCCGCCCATGCCGACCTCGACGACCGCCACGTCCACCGGGGCGTCGGCGAAGGCCGCGTAGGCCATGCCGGTCAGCACCTCGAAGAAGGAGAGGCGGTACTCCTGCTGGGCGTCGACCATCTCGACGTACGGCTTGATGTCGTCGTACGTCTCGATGAAGCGCTCGTGGTCGATCGGGGCGCCGTCCAGGCTGATCCGCTCGGTGATCGACTGGACGTGCGGCGAGGTGTACCGGCCGGTGCGCAGGTCGAAGGCCGTGAGCAGGGCCTCGATCATGCGGGCCGTGGACGTCTTGCCGTTCGTGCCCGTGATGTGGATCGAGGGGTACGCCTTCTGCGGCTCGCCCAGCACGTCCATCAGCGCCGCGATGCGCGACACGGACGGCTCCAGCTTCGTCTCGCCCCAGCGGGTGGCGAGCTCCGCCTCCACCACCCGCAGCGCCTTCTCCACCTCGGGGTCCTGCGGGCGGGCCGGGATGCCGTCGCCCTGCGGCGGGGCCGACTGGGTGCGCAGGGTGCGGCTGCCCGCCTCGATCACCGCGAGGTCGGGGTCGCGGGTGGTCTCTTCGCCGACGATCTCTTCGAACTGGTCGGCGTCGTCGGGGTTGTCGGGGAAGCCGGGGTCGCTGCTGTCGCGCGGGGGGAGGTCACTCACACACGCCAGTCTACGGAGGTCCACCGACAGCGCGCCCGACGCCACCCGACGTCCCGGTTCGGGACTTTCGACCTGTCCGTTTCGGGACCTTGGTCCCTCCGCTGCGCGTTCCGGCCCGGCAAACTTGCGGATCATGGACATAGGCATCGATCTCGGCACCGCCAACACCCTTCTGTACGTGCGCGGTCAGGGCATCGTGCTGAACGAACCGTCGGTCGTCGCCGTGAAGGCGGCCGGGAAGCCCGGTGGCAAGCCGAGCGGCAAGTCGGGCGGGCACGGTGACGTCCTCGCGGTGGGCACCGAGGCGAAGGAGACGATCGGGCGCACGCCGGGGTCGATCACCGCGATCCGGCCGCTGCGGGACGGCGTGATCAGCGACTACGAGGCGGCCGAGGCGATGATCCGGCACTTCGTCCGCAAGGCGGTCCCCGGGCGCCGGCCCCGGATCCGCATGGTGGTGTGCGTGCCGAGCGGGGTCACGCCGGTGGAGCGGCGGGCCATCGAGCACGCGGCGCAGCGGGCCGGGGCGAAGGCCGTGCACCTGATCGAGGAGCCGATGGCGGCGGCGATCGGGGCGGGGCTCCCGGTCGCGGATCCGCGCGGTTCGATGGTCGTCGACATCGGCGGCGGCACGAGCGAGGTGGCCGTCATCTCCCTTGGCGGCGTGGTCACTTCGCAGTCGCTGCGGGTCGGCGGCGACCGGTTCGACGAGGCGATCACGGACTACGTGCGCAAGGAGCACGGGCTGCTGATCGGCGAGCGCACGGCCGAGGACATCAAGGTCGCGATCGGCTCCGCGTGGCCGGTGCCCGGCGAGGACGCCTTCGAGACGCGGTCGTTCACCGTGCGGGGGCGCGAGAAGGTGGCGGGGCTTCCGAAGACGGTCGAGCTGACGGTGCGCGAGGTGCGGGCCGCACTCGACGAGCCCGTGGAGGCGGTCATCGCCGCGGTGAAGGCGACGCTGGAGGAGTGTCCTCCGGAGCTGTCGGGGGACGTGATGGAGCACGGGATCGTGCTGACGGGCGGGGGCGCGCTGCTGCCGGGGCTCGATCTGCGGATCGCCTCCGGCACGGGGATCCCGGTGTTCGTCGCGGACGACCCGCTGGACAGCGTGGCGCTGGGGTGCGGGAAGTGTGTGGACGACTTCGACGGGTTGCAGCGGATGCTCGCGGCGTGAGTTTCGTGGGGGCCGAGTCGGGTTCGCGGGTGCGGTGCCGCTGTGGTCCCTTTTCGCGCAGTTCCCCGCGCCCCTGAAAAGCAGCCCCTACGTTCTTGCCGGGAAGGCTGCTCGCACCTCGTACGTTGCCTGCTTCGTCGGGCCCGCCTCGAACGTGCCGCCCAACGACAGGACCCGTTCCGCCATGCCGGCCGTGCCGGTGCCCGCCGAGACCGGGACGGTCGTCGGGGTGGCCGTCGGCAGGGGGTTGGCGACCGTGACGTGGAGGCGGTTGGCCGCGACCGTCACCGTGACGGTCACCGGCCGGCCCGGGGCGTGCTTCGCGGCGTTCGTGAGGCACTCCTGGACGACGCGGTAGACCGCGGCCTGGCGCAGCGGGGACTGGGCGCGGGCGGCGGCGTCCACGTCGACGGAGACCTCGTTGCCGGCCGCCGCGCTCTCCTCGGCGAGCCGGGGCAGCGCGTCGAGGCCGGGGGTGGGCGTGCCGCCCCCGCTGCCGCGGCGCACGACGATCTCGTTGAGCAGCAGGTGCGCCCGCCGCGCCGTCTCGGACAGCTCGTCGAATTCGCTCTCCCAGGTCTCGCCGCGGGCCCGCCGCGACAGCACCTCCGCCCGTACCGAAAGCATCGTCAGCTCGCGGCCCACGAAGTCGTGCACGTCGCCCGCGACGTCGGAGCGCTCCTGCTGCACGGCTTGGAGCAGCGCGGTCTCGGCCCCCTTGGCCTCCAGGGCGCGGACGAGGTCGATGCGGCGCGCGGCGATGCCGACGCCGGTGGCGAGCACACCGATGGGCACGGCGAGGGCGAGGAACTGGCTGACGCTCTCGCCGCCCCGGTGCGCGGGCCATTCGAAGAGCGCGTACGCGGCGCAGGCCCAGACGAGGTAGAGGCAGCAGGCGAGGACGCCGGAGTTGCGGCCCCGGTAGCGGGCCACGGAGTACAGGGCGAACTGGATCAGGGTCACGTCGTGCAGCCAGCCGAGGAGGACCATCCCGACGGCGAACGACAACCAGGGCCCCCATGGATCGCGCCGGCGCAGCAGCAGTGTCGCGGCGCCGAGGGCGAGCACGAGCGTGGCGGACGCCCCGCTCAGCGCGTTGTCGGCCCGGGCGAGGCCGGGGATGTCCAGGCCCATCAGGGCGAAGCAGCCGACGGCCGTGACGAGGTCGACGGCGTGCGGGGTGCCGCGCCAGCGCTCCAGGCCCGACCAGAGGCGACCGAGCCGACGGCCCGCGACGGTCTCCGCCACCCCGTTCGTCGCCGCCCCGTCGGCCTCGTCGTGCATGGAGCCCCTTATCCCCGCGCGCCTGTACCCGGTACGTCCCCTTTCTTACCTTGATCCGGCGCGCCGGGCAGCACGAAGGCCCCGGACCCGCGAGCGGGTTCCGGGGCCTTCGCCATGCGTCGGTCAGCCCTGCGGCAGCCGGTCCAACTGCGCCTGGATGCGGGCGATGTCCTCGTCCGCCTTGGCGAGCCGGCCCTTGATCTTGTCGACCACGTGGTCCGGGGCCTTGGCGAGGAACGCCTCGTTGCCCAGCTTGCCCTCGGACTGCGCCTTGTCCTTCTCGGCGGTGGCGAGGTCCTTGGCCAGGCGCTTGCGCTCGGCCGCCACGTCGATCGCGCCGGACAGGTCGAGCGCCACCTCGGCGCCCGCGACCGGCAGCGTGGCGGTGGCCGCGAAGCCCTCGCCCTCCGGCTGGAGCTTGAGCAGCTGGCGGATGGCCGGCTCGTGCGCGGCGAGCGCCGTGCCCTCCAGGGTGAGGCGGGCCGGGACGCGCTGGCCCGCCTTGAGGCCCTGGTCGCCCTTGAAGCGGCGGACCTCGGTGACGACCTGCTGGAGCGTCGCGATCTCCTGCTCGGCGGCCTCGTCGCGGAAGCCGCTGTCGGCCGGCCAGTCGGTGATCACGATGGACTCGCCGCCCGTGAGCGTCGTCCACAGCGTCTCCGTGACGAACGGGACGACCGGGTGGAGCAGGCGCAGCATGACGTCCAGGACCTCACCGAGGACCCGGCCCGAGACCTTGGCCGGCTCGCCGCCCGCCATGAACGTCGTCTTCGACAGCTCGACGTACCAGTCGAAGACCTCGTCCCACGCGAAGTGGTAGAGCGAGTCGGAGAGCTTCGCGAACTGGTAGTCGTCGTAGAACGCGTCGACCTCGGCGACCGTCTTGTTGAGACGGGAGAGGATCCAGCGGTCCGTCGCCGTCATCTCGTCCTGCGACGGCAGCGGGCCCTCGACGGTCGCGCCGTTCATGAGCGCGAAGCGCGTCGCGTTCCAGATCTTGTTGGCGAAGTTGCGGGACGCCTGGACCCAGTCCTCGCCGATCGGGACGTCGATGCCGGGGTTGGCACCGCGGGCGAGCGTGAAGCGCAGCGCGTCGGAGCCGTAGGTGTCCATCCAGTCCAGCGGGTTGACCGCGTTGCCGAACGACTTCGACATCTTCTTGCCGTGCTCGTCGCGGACCATGCCGTGGAAGGCGATGGTCTTGAAGGGGACCTCGCCGTCCATCGCGTACAGGCCGAACATCATCATCCGGGCGACCCAGAAGAACATCAGGTCGTACCCGGTGACCAGCGCCGAGTTCGGATAGAACTTGGCCAGGTCCTCGGTCTGCTCCGGCCAGCCCAGCGTGGAGAAGGGCCACAGACCGGAGGAGAACCAGGTGTCGAGGACGTCGGTGTCCTGGTGCCAGCCCTCGCCGCTCGGCGGCTGCTCGTCGGGGCCGACGGCCACGGTCTCGCCGTTCGGGCCGTGCCAGACAGGGATGCGGTGGCCCCACCACAGCTGGCGAGAGATGCACCAGTCGTTGAGGTTGTCGACCCAGTCGAAGTAGCGCTGCGTCAGATCGGCGGGGTGGATGTTCGTCCGGCCGTCGCGGACCGCGTCGCCGGCCGCCTTGGCGAGCGGCTCGACCTTCACCCACCACTGCAGCGAGAGCCGCGGCTCCAACGTCGTCTTGCACCGCGAGCAGTGCCCGACCGAGTGCGTGTACGGGCGCTTCTCGGCGACGATCCGGCCCTCGGCCCGCAGCGCGGCGACGATCGCGGAGCGCGCCTCGAAGCGGTCGAGCCCCTCGAAGGGACCGTGGACCGTGATGATGCCGCGCTCGTCCAGGACCTCAAGGGCCTCCAGGTCGTGGCGCTGGCCGATCGCGAAGTCGTTCGGGTCGTGGGCGGGGGTGACCTTCACGGCACCCGTGCCGAACTCCGGGTCGACGTGCGTGTCCGCGACGACGGGGATGCTGCGGCCGGTCAGCGGCAGCTTGATCCGCTTGCCGACGAGGTGCGCGTACCGCTCGTCGTCCGGGTGGACGGCGACCGCGGTGTCGCCCAGCATCGTCTCGGCGCGCGTGGTCGCGACGACGATGGTGTCCTCGCCCTCGCCGTACTTCATGGAGACGAGCTCGCCGTCGTCGTCCTGGTAGTCCACCTCGATGTCCGAGATGGCCGTCAGGCAGCGCGGGCACCAGTTGCTGATGCGCTCGGCGCGGTAGATCAGGCCGTCGTCGAACATCTTCTTGAAGACGGTCTGGACGGCGCGGGACAGGCCCTCGTCCATGGTGAAGCGGTCGCGGCTCCACGCCACACCGTTGCCCAGGCGGCGCATCTGGCCGGCGATCTGGCCGCCGGACTCGGCCTTCCACTGCCAGACCCGCTCGACGAACGCCTCGCGACCCAGGTCGTGCCGGGACTTGCCCTCCTTGGCGAGCTCGCGCTCCACGACGTTCTGCGTGGCGATGCCCGCGTGGTCCATGCCGGGCTGCCACAGCGTCTCGTAGCCCTGCATGCGCTTGCGGCGGGTCAGGGCGTCGATCAGCGTGTGCTCGAAGGCGTGGCCGAGGTGCAGCGAGCCCGTGACGTTGGGCGGCGGGATGACGATCGTGTACGGCGGCTTCTCGCTCTTGGGATCGGCATCGAAGTAACCGCGCTCTACCCAGCGCTCGTACAGCGGCGCCTCTACTTCGGCCGGCGCGTACTGGGTCGGCAGTTCGGAGGTGGGCACTGGCGTCTGCTGCTGAGAGTTCTCGGTCACGGGGCCAGTTTAGAGGGGTTACAAGCTCGTACTGAAACCGAATCCGGTGGAACGGATCGCACCCACGTACGTCAGGATGTCGGCAGCACATAAGCAACGGGAGGGAATGCCAGTAATGAGCCACAACCAGCCGGGCCCGTACGGGAACCAGCCGCCGCAGCAGCCGGGTCCGTACGGTCAGCAGCCCCAGCAGCCGGGCCCCTACGGCCAGCCGCAGCAGCCGGGTCCGTACGGGCAGCCGCAGCAGGCTCCGCAGCCCGGCTACGGTTACCCGCAGCAGCCGCCGCAGCAGGCGCCGCAGGGCGTTCCCCCGCAGCAGCCCCCGGGCGCCCCGTACGGCCAGCCCCAGGCGCCCGGCGGTTACGGCCAGCCCCAGCAGCCGGGTCCGTACGGGCAGCCGCAGCAGGCTCCGTACGGCCAGTACCCGCAGCAGCCGCCCGCCGGCGGGGGCGGCAACAAGAAGGTGCTGGGCATCGTGATCGGCGCGGTCGCCGTGGTGGCGGCGCTCGGGGTGGGTGGCTACTTCATCTTCGGCGGCGGGGACAGCGGCGGCAGCGGCTCGTCCGTGGCGGACGACGGCGCGCACAAGCTGACGACGCCGGCCACGGTCCTGGGCGAGTACCAGAAGAGCAGCTCGAACACCTCCAGCAGCGGCACCTTCAGCGACAGTGACCTCGCCGAGGCCAAGAAGTGGGGCGTGACCGACCCCAAGAGCGTGAACGCCAGCTACAAGGCGGGCTCCGGCACCTCGGTCAAGGCGATCAACTTCGGTGGCGTCTACGGCAAGATCGAGGACCCGGAGAAGGTCGTCGACTCGATGTTCACCGAGATGGAGAAGAAGTCCAAGGAAGAGGCCGGTGGCGCGAGCGGCGCCAAGGTCTCCTTCGAGGGCTCGCCGCAGAAGTTCGAGCCGGCCGGCTTCAAGAACGGCGTCATGAAGTGCCAGAACGCCAAGTACGCGATGCCCGGCGGCAGTTCGTCCACGGCGGGCGTGCCGTCGAGCTTCAAGATGCCGATGTGCATCTGGGGTGACCACAGCACGGTCACGTACATCGTGTACTCCGACAGCGGCGCCATCATCGCGAAGAAGGAGCAGCCGCTGAGCGAGGCGGCCGACACGACGGCGAAGCTGCGCGACGAGGTCCGCGTCAAGTCCTGACGCCCGCATCGCACCGCGCACCGCGCGCACCGCACGAGAAGGGCCCCGGCCGGAGATCCGACCGGGGCCCTTCTCGCGCTCTCGCGCCGACTGGCGTTCGGCTACGCCGACTTCTGCTCTCCGCTGCCGCCGCCACGGGCGTCGCGCGGGATCAGCGTCGGGTTCACGTTCGAGTGAACGGCGTCCGCGGTGATGACGACGCGGGCGACGTCCTTGCGGGACGGCACCTCGTACATCACCGACTGGAGGACCTCCTCCATGATGGCGCGCAGCCCGCGCGCCCCGGTGCGGCGCAGGATCGCCTGGTCGGCGATGGCCTCCAGCGCCTCGCGCTCGAAGTCCAGCTCCACACCGTCGAGTTCGAAGAGCCGCTGGTACTGCTTGACCAGAGCGTTCTTCGGCTCGACGAGGATCTGGAGCAGCGCCTCACGGTCGAGGTTCTGGACCGCGGTGATGACCGGGAGGCGACCGATGAACTCGGGGATCATCCCGAACTTCACCAGGTCCTCCGGCATGACCTCCTGGAACTGGTCCTTCTCGTCCAGCTCGCGCTTGGAGTGCAGCGTCGCGCCGAAGCCGATGCCCTTGGCTCCGGCCCGCGACTCGATGATCTTCTCCAGACCGGCGAACGCGCCGCCCACGATGAACAGCACGTTCGTCGTGTCGATCTGGATGAACTCCTGGTGCGGGTGCTTGCGGCCGCCCTGCGGCGGGACCGAGGCGCTGGTGCCCTCGAGGATCTTGAGGAGCGCCTGCTGCACGCCCTCACCGCTCACATCACGGGTGATCGACGGGTTCTCCGACTTGCGGGCGACCTTGTCGATCTCGTCGATGTAGATGATCCCGGTCTCGGCCTTCTTGACGTCGTAGTCGGCCGCCTGGATCAGCTTCAGCAGAATGTTCTCGACGTCCTCGCCGACGTAGCCCGCCTCCGTCAGCGCCGTCGCGTCGGCGATGGCGAACGGGACGTTGAGCATCCGCGCCAGCGTCTGCGCGAGGAGCGTCTTGCCGGAACCGGTCGGGCCGAGGAGAAGGATGTTGGACTTCGCGAGTTCGATCGCGTCGTCCCGCCCGTTCGCCCCGCCGTTCTCACCGGCCTGGACGCGCTTGTAGTGGTTGTACACCGCGACGGACAGGGCCTTCTTGGCGGCTTCCTGTCCTACGACATAGCTCTCGAGGAACTCGTAGATCTCGCGCGGCTTGGGAAGCTCTTCCCAGCGCACTTCGCTCGTCTCCGCGAGCTCTTCCTCGATGATCTCGTTGCAGAGGTCGATGCACTCGTCGCAGATGTACACACCGGGGCCTGCGATGAGCTTCTTGACCTGCTTCTGGCTCTTTCCGCAGAACGAGCACTTGAGCAGATCGCCGCCGTCACCGATGCGTGCCACGAGGTGCTTCCCCTTCGCCTGGGAGACGCTCGCGTAAAGCGGCTCCTGGTGCCTGTATCCGACGGTACCTTGCCGGGCCCCCCGTTCGGGCCCCCCTTGGCACGGTTCACTTCACCCCGTTGGGAGTTCGTGCCCGCGCCAAGGGGAATGGCAGACGATACAGCGCGGTCTTACGCGATCGCCTCGTTGTTCATCTTGCGCGTCGAGACGACCTGGTCGACCAGGCCGTACGCGAGCGCGTCCTCGGCCGTGAGGATCTTGTCGCGCTCGATGTCGTCGCGGATCTTCTCGATCGGCGTCGTCGAGTGCTTGGCCAGCATGTCCTCCAGCTGGGCACGCATGCGCATGATCTCGTTGGCCGCGATCTCCAGGTCGGAGAGCTGCTCACGGCCGGTGCCGCCCGAGGGCTGGTGGATCAGCACACGGGCGTTGGTCAGCGCCATGCGCTTGCCCGGGGTGCCGGCGGCCAGCAGGACGGCGGCCGCGGAGGCGGCCTGGCCCATGCAGACCGTCTGGATGTCCGGCTTCACGAACTGCATCGTGTCGTAGATGGCCGTGAGGGCCGTGAACGAGCCGCCGGGGCTGTTGATGTAGATGGAGATGTCGCGGTCCGGGTCCATCGACTCCAGGCACAGCAGCTGCGCCATGACGTCGTTGGCCGACGCGTCGTCGATCTGCACGCCGAGGAAGATGATGCGCTCCTCGAAGAGCTTCGCGTACGGGTCGTACTCGCGCACGCCCTGCGAGGTGCGCTCGACGAAGCGCGGCACCACGTAGCGGTTGTCGACCTGGGGGCCCTGGTACAGGCCGCTGCCGGGGAAGTTGTTCATGGTCGGTGTTCCGTCCTGGTGAGGGTGGGCTTGGCCGGCTGTGCCGACGTGATCGCGGGGATCAGGCGCCGGTGCCGCCGCCGCCCGGAACGCCCGTAGCGGCAGTGATGATCTCGTCGATGAGGCCGTACTCCTTGGCCTCCTCGGTGGTGAACCAGCGGTCGCGGTCACCGTCACGGATGATCGTCTCGACGCTCTGGCCGGAGTGCCGCGCGGTGATCTCGGCCATGCGCTTCTTCGTGCGCAGCAGGTACTCGGCCTGGATCTTCACGTCCGAGGCGGTACCGCCGATGCCCGCGGAGCCCTGGTGCATCAGGATGTCGGTGTGCGGCAGCGCGAAGCGCTTGCCGGCCGAGCCACCGGTCAGCAGGAACTGGCCCATGGAGGCGGCCATGCCCATGCCGATGGTGACGACGTCGTTCGGGATGTACTGCATGGTGTCGTAGATCGCCATGCCGGCCGTCACCGAACCGCCGGGGCTGTTGATGTACAGGAAGATGTCCTTGTCCGGGTCGGCGGCAAGGAGCAGCATCTGTGCGGTGATCTTGTTCGCGATGTCGTCGTCGACCTGCTGGCCGAGGAAGACGATGCGCTCGCCGAGCAGCCGGTTGTAGACATGGTCGCCGAGGCCACCACCGATGGACGGCTCGCCTGCGGCGGAAGGCATCAGATTCGTCACGTATCCACCTGCTCGTCTCTGACGGCTGCACGCGCCGTCTCGCGTCTTTAGCTGGGGCCGGGGGCCGTGCTCGGACTCCCCTGCCCTCCTCTTCATGGACCCTAACGCGCGGCCCCCTCCGGGGAATCCCGCGGATGGAACTGTTCGCTGTGAGCGCAGGTCGCCACGGCTGCCCGCACCCCCGGCGGAACAACCGAGGCCCCCGGGAACCGCAGCGGTTCCCGGGGGCCTCAGTCACACGTTCCTGGGCGGAGCGCTTACTTGTCCTCGGCCTCGGCGGACTCGGCGGCGGCCTCAGCGGCCTCCTCCGTCTCCTCCTCGTCGTCCGACAGGTCGACGACCTCGCCGTTGGTGTCCTTGACCGTGGCGGCCTCGACGACCGTGGCAAGGGCCTTTCCGCGGGCGACCTCGCCGACGAGCATCGGGACCTGGCCACCCTCGACGACGGCCTGGGCGAACTGGTCGGGGGACATGCCGGAGGAGGCGGCGCGGCGCATGAGGTGCTCGGTGAGCTCCTCCTGGCTGACGTTCAGCTTCTCCTTGTTGACGAGCTCGTCGAGGACGAACTGCGTCTTGATGCCCTTGACGGCCTGCTCGCTCGTCTCGGCGTCGAACTCCTCGACCGTCTTGCCCTGGATCTCGAGGAACTTCTCGAGGTTCAGGCCCATCTGGGCGAGCTGGTGGTTCTCGAGGTTGTGCTTGCGGGTCTGGACCTCGTCCTCGAGGAGCTTCTCCGGGACGGGGACCTCGACCAGCTCGAGCAGCTTCTCGAGGACGCGCTCCTGAGCCTGCGTGGCCTGGTCGTTCAGCTTCTGGTTCTCGAGGCGCTTGCGGCTGTCGCCCCTCAGCTCCTCGAGGGTGTCGAACTCGGAGGCGAGCTGCGCGAACTCGTCGTCCAGCTCGGGCAGTTCACGCTTGGCGACCTGGGACACCTTCACGGTGACCTCGGCGTCCTTGCCCTCGGCGGAGCCGCCCTTGAGCTCGGAGGTGAAGGTGGCCTCGCCACCGGCCTCCAGGCCCTTGACGGCGTCGTCGATGCCGTCGAGGAGCTCGCCCGAGCCGATGGTGTACGAGACGCCGGAGGCGACGCCGTCCTCGAGGACCTCGCCCTCGACCTTGGCCTCCAGGTCGATCGTCACGACGTCGCCGTCCTCGGCGGCGCGCTCGACCGGCGCGGTGGAGGCGAAGCGGTCGCGCAGCTGCTCGACGGCCTTGTCGACGTCCTCCTCGGTGACCTCGGTGGCGTCGACCTCGACCTCGATGCCGGAGTAGTCCGGGATCTCGATCGTCGGGCGGACGTCGACCTCAGCGGTGAAGTTCAGCGTCTCGCCGTCCTTCAGGTCCGTGATGTCGACCTCGGGCTGCCCGAGGACGTTGAGCTCCGCCTCGTTGACGGCCTCGGTGTAGAACTTCGGGAGCGCGTCATTGACGGCCTCTTCGAGCACCGCGCCGCGACCGAACCGCTGGTCGATGACGCGGGCCGGGATCTTGCCCTTGCGGAAGCCCTTCACCGTGACCTGCTGGTTGATCTTCTTGTACGCCGCGTCGAGGCTGTCCTTGAGCTCCTCGAAGGGCACCTCAATGCTGAGCCGAACCCGGGTCGGGTTCAGGGTCTCGACGGCGCTCTTCACGGTGGGTCTCCTTGGGGGCTGACTTCTGGGATCGTGCCCGGCTTGAGAGACACACGGGCATGCAGCTTGCATAGTAACGGCACGCCGCTGCGGACCCACAATGCGATCTTGGAGAACCCCGGGGCGGTCTCACGACCTGCGCCCGAACGCTGGTCGGGGTGGCGGGATTTGAACCCACGGCCTTCCGCTCCCAAAGCGGACGCGCTACCAAGCTGCGCCACACCCCGTCGGTGCGACACGTAGGGTACATGCCCGCAGGCCGTGCGGCGCCCGCGCTGCGGGCCGCCGGAAAGGGGGTGTGCGCTCGACGCCCCCGACCCGCTACGATGCCTGCGTACCGCGGTCACCGACCTGCGGTGCGGCCGTGCGGGCGTAGCTCAATGGTAGAGCCCTAGTCTTCCAAACTAGCTACGCGGGTTCGATTCCCGTCGCCCGCTCCACGAGAAAGGCGCTGGTCAGAGGCGCCTTTTCTCATATCCAGCAAGATCGTTTGAGTCTCTCGGGATGGGTCGCGTCCCCTAACCTCCCCTAGCGGGATCCGAGAGAGCGTGATCACCCATGACCCGAGCCCCTCGTCGAGGGAGCGGTTCCGTCCGACAACTGAAGTCCGGACGGTACGAGGTCCGGTACACCGGACCCGACGGCAAGCGCCGCAACCTTCCCGGCACCTTCCCGACCAAGAAGGCCGCCGAGGCCGCGCTCGCCAAGAGCCTGTCCGAACGCATCGACAACAAGTGGATCGCCCCGGAACTGAACTCGGTCACCTTCGAGAGCTGGTTCACTCCCTGGCTCAAGCGCCACTGCGAAGATCTCCAGCCGCAGACGGTCGAGCTGTACGAGGGCATCGCCCGGCACTTCATCCTCGGCGCGGTCGGCGGCATCCGTCTCGGCGACGTCGCCCTCGGCCGCATCACGCCGAGCCTCGTGGCCGAGTGGCGCAGCGCCGTGAAACGCACGGTCCATGCGCACGTGGTCGAGCGAGACGGTAACGCTGCGTACCGCAAGGCATACGCCGAGGTGATCCGGTGTGCCCGCGCCACAGCTCCCCGAGGCTCGAAGGCGTCCGCCGCGCACGGGGCCGAGCCGTCTGCCCGCAGCGCCGGTGAAGCTGCTCGCCGTGCCGCCCAAGCCAACGTCCGGGCAGACGCCGGCCACACCCGCACGGCGCACGCTTACAAGCTGCTGAAGACGGCGTTCATGGCAGCCATCCGTGAGGGGCGGGTGCATTCGAACCCGTGCAACATTCCCGGCGCCGATGCGATCCGAACACCAGAGCGCCCCATCGCCTCGGTACAAGAGGCCGAGCGAGCCGCCGACGCTGCGCCCGACCGCTTCCGCGCCGCTGTCCACCTGAAGCTCTGGAGCGCACTACGGGGCGGCGAACTGTTCGCTCTCCAGCGCCGCCACGTCGACCTTGAGGAGGGGACCGTACGCGTGGAACAAGCGCTCCAGGAGACAAAGGGCAAGGGCGTCACGGTCAAGCCGATGCCGAAGTCCCACGCCGGGTTCCGCACGGTCAAGCTGCCGCCCAGTACGGTGCGCATTCTCCAAGAACACCTTGAGCGTTACGTCGGGGAGGATCTGGACGCCTTCGTGTTCGTCGGCGCCAAGGGCGGGCTCATGGCCCGGTCTCGCCGTGCGGAGTTGTGGGGCAAGGTGCGGGCCGAGATCGGCCGACAGGATCTCCACATGCACGATCTGCGGCACACGTCGGGGACCGTGACGGCCGCGCTCGGGACCCCGCTGAAGCAATCCATGAAGCGCTTGGGGCACAGCTCCGCACGAGCCGCGCTGCGGTATCAGCACGCGACCGAACAAGGAGACGCGGAGATCGCCGAAAAGATGCAGGCGATGCTCGATGGGCGTGTTGACGTGCTGAGTCTTCGTCGGGCGAGGAAGGCTGCAAGCTGATTCGTCAACGAACCTCGGTGGTGAGCGCCTGTCTGGCGCTCACCACCTCACCCGCTTACAGACGCCTCGGTGCCCGCCGGGCGGGGAAGAGGCAGTCGGGGCAGATCCCCTCGTCCTCCACGCGATTCAAGGATCGGCGCACTGTCCGTTCAGCTACGTGGAAGCGGTCGGCGGTTTCCTTCAACGGGTCGTCCCAACCGTCCTTGCTTAGCCTCGTGTAGAGCTTCGCCATGTCAAGGCCCCTGTCAAGACCCCTCTTCTCGGTGGGCTCCCAATCTGGCTTCAAGCGTCGTTTGATCTCCTGGAGCGCCTCGTCATCTTCTGGTACGGGCGCGTGGGCTGGCCCCGGCCACCACTCGCACGCACCCAGACCGCCCGAGGCGGCGGCAGACCGAAGCACATGCGCGAGCACCTTCTGAGAGATCCCAGCGGCCGGCCCGTGCTCCCCCGCGGCCAGCGGCGGCCGCATGTGCCGTCCAACAACCGCGATGGGTTCGCTGTCGCTGATCAGCAACACAAGCGTTAGGTACCGATCCGGCCATTCCATTTCGAGGTGGAGCCATCGCGGCAACGACAGGCCCCCACGCCCCGGCAGCTTCACGCGCTGCCCCGGATCTTCGCCTCCGCAGCGTTCACAGGGGTCCTCCGAGGAGAACGCGATCCACTCCGGGTCCTCATCGTCTCGACCTCTGTGCCACGGCTTTTCATTTGACATGTCACCGCACACTAGTGCGCTTAGAGCGGTCGGCGTAGGACGCTTGCGATGTCACGGGACGCACCCGTCTCACTGCACACAGAACCGTCAATTGCTCTGATAACGCTTGCCGTTGCCTTGATCTGACCTCGGATGCGGCGGGCGGGAGGGACTGTAATGACGACCAGCACCTTGCGGCTCGGCCTCACGGCCATCGAGTTCGCGGCTCTCAAGGGAGAGTCCAGGGACACCGTGTATCGCGGTATCAGGGACGGCTCCATCCCGAACCGAGGCACGCGTCGAACCGTCTGCATCCCCATCGCGTACGTCGCCGAGCAGTTCGGGGTATCCATCGACGAAGTCCGGCGCGCCGTCGGCATCCTGCCCGCCGAGGGGGACACCGAGGCTGCCGAGGCGGGTGCGTGATGAACGGCGCAAGGCACCGAACGGACACCGAGACTGGGTTCAAGTACGGCTCAGCACCACACCGGGCCCCGAGCTGGCCGGGGCACTGATGCGCCACCCTCATGAGGACCAGCTGCCCCTGTGGGATGCCGAAACCCCCAGTAGCTGCGCGACATGGATGGCCGACGTCAAGGCCGACGTGATCGCGCTCGTCGAGCAGGGGCACAAGGTCTGCGCCGACGACGTACGCCGACGCCACGGCGTACCGCCCTGCCACCCCAACCATCTGGGGCTTGTCATCAAACTCCTCTACCTCGACGGCTGGATACGAGTCGTCGGGTGGATCCGATCGGCGGTCCCCACGAATCACGGCCGGGTCATCCGCCTGTGGGGGCCTGGCGTCCGTCTCGGGCATGGCCTCCAACCAGGCAACTGACGAGATGAGGAACTTCTCGCGTGGCTGATTTCCCGAACTCAGCAGACAGCGCAGCGGCACCGCCCGCAATCAAGCCCCTCGTTCCCACCGTTGAGGAGCAGCGTGCATTCCTCGATGGGCAAGGCGAGAGCCGTTACGCCACCCTCGATCCGGGCCAGACGGTTCGCGGGTTCGTGACGTCGGTCTTGCTGGAGCAGGACACCGACTTCGTAACTGGCCAGGGGAAATTTATCGAGGCTGAAGTGCCGCAAATGATGATGCGGGCTCTACTCCGCGACGGCACCGGCCCGCAGGCGCAGCGGTGGATCGTGGAGATCCGCAAAGGCCAGCGCCGGGACGCGATCCGGCAAGCCGTGCAGGACGCCGGAGTGACGGGCATCGAAGTCGGCGGCTGGCTTGAGCTGTCCTGTGTATCGAAGCAGAACAACCGCAAGATCTACGCGGCCCGGTACACGCCCCCGCCGCAACCGCAGGCTGCGCCCGCGCCCTCGATGGCCGAGGCTCAAGCCGCTGTACCCGGCGCATTCTCCGTGCCCGGCGACCCGAGCGTGCACCCGGCCAATCAGGGCTTCCCAGTGGCCGCCGACGGCGTACAGCAGCAGACCGACCAGCCCCCGTTCTGATCGCGGCGCACCCCGCCCAGGGGCACACCGCCACTCCCTCTTCATGTGGAGACAATCATGGAAGAGATATCGAACACTTGCCCGATGGATGGTGGAGTTCACACCGACATCTATCGCAGTCCACAAGCGCGAGCCGTCGGCGCCGCCCTGGCGGACGCCGTCGCCGCCGCCGACCCGGTCGTCCGCATCATCGCCACAGCCGGTGACGAGGACGACATGCAAACTGTCCGCGTCCTCAGCCATAGCGTCCTCTCGATCGTCGACCAGCTCCACCACCTTGACCGTCTCCTCGACGCGTGGGGGTGCGGCAAGTGAGCTGGCTCAAGCTGGACGACGGCTTCGACGAGCACCCGAAGGTCGTCGCCGTGGGGCCGACCGCTGGGTTCCTCTTCATCAAGGGGATGTGCTACTGCGGTCGGCAATTGACCGACGGCTACATTCCGGCCCCGGTCGCCCGGAAGCTGGGCACCAAGAAGCAGATCGCCAAGCTCGTCACGTACGACTTGTGGCACCGAAGCGGGCATCAGTGTGCGCGCTGCGTGCAGCCCCCGGACGGCGGCTTCGTGGTGCACGACTACGCGGCATACCAACAGTCGCGGGCTCAGGTGGAAGCGAAGCGAAAGAGCGACGCGGAGCGGCAGCGCAGGCACCGAGGAGCGTCCTCGCCTCCACCCCACGCACGGCACGAACGTGTCGCTGCGGAGCCGATGGGACAGCCATCGATGCTCCGCGAAGCGCTCCCCGAAACGCTCACGCAGATGCAATTTGAAGACGTTTCCGCAGGTCAGGGCGATCCGTCACGGCGTGACTCGCGTGGCCAGATCCTCTCCAATCCTATAGATCCCCTTACGGGGATCTCTCTCTCAGACGGCGCCGAGTACGTCGCCGAGGCATGGACCGCCGCGTACAACGCATCCCACGAACACCCGGCACCTAGAAAGCTCATCAACGAAGTGCGCCGATCCGCAGTCGATCTCCTGCAAGACGGCTACGGCCCACGCCAACTGCTCGAACTTGCGCAGGAGATGGCGCCGGAGGGGTGGCGCGACTTTAGCCGCCATCTCGCGGCCCGCGAACGGGGCACAAGCAGCAGCAACAGGAAGAACACGGCGGAGGACTGGGCGCGTGTCGTCGGTGGTCTCGTGGGGGACCGGGCTGACGCGGAAGCCGACGTTCGGGGGCTGCTGTGAACCTCCGAGAGACGGGCCTGCTCTTGGCCGCGTCCGCGGTGATCTCCGGCGTGCGCGACGACAGCGACGACAAGGCCAAGGAACTATGCGCCAAGCTGTGGCACCGCATCCTCGCGGACGTCCCATACGCCGTCGCCGTGGAGTGCCTGCGCGAGCACTACCGCACCAACCGTTTCCCGGTGACCCCAGCGGAGATTGTTGGCTGCTGCGGGAACAGACGCCGCGCCAACCTCAGCGGCGCCCCCGAGCCCGCCCCGGACGCGGACCCGGACAATCCCGAGACGTATCTGGCTCGGCTGCGGGCGCAGCGAGTGGAGGCTGCCGCCACCGGGCAATGGCCGACGGCCGACCGCCCTTCACTCGACAGCGCGCCCGGCACAGGCAGCACCGGGAACCCTCCCTACGTTCCCGACGACGCACGCCAGCTCATTCAAGCGGCGATCACCTGGCAGCAGAACCCGTGCATCGCGGTCGCCTGTCCGGCCCCCCAGTGCGGGGCGCAGCCCGGCGAGTACTGCCAAGGGCGCGGGAGCCGCTCACAACGAGGCAAGAAGAAGCGCCGCTGTCATCCGTCCCGCCAAGAGGCGTACGAGGCCCAGTTCCCCGAGGAGTCCTCATGACGGTGGAGTCCAAATTGCGGGAGATCCTCGCTGCCGCGTTCCGTGCCGAAACAGCGGCCAATCCGCACTCGCAAGAAGGGCTCTCGATGTCCGGGCTGGGGGCCTGTACGCGCCGCGCCGCGTACGCCTTGGCCGGCATCCCGGTGCCGCCGACCGCGACCTCGTCCAAGGAGAACCGGGCCGCGAATCTCGGCACCTGGATTCACGCTGGTCTGCTGCCCCGGCTCGCACAGGTACTGGGCGGTCGCACTGTCGTCGAGTTCCCGGTCCAGGTGGACTCGGACGGGGTCTGTATTCCGGGGCACCTCGACCTCGCCACGTTCGCCTTGGCGGTACCGGAGGCCGAAGCCGTCGTCGTGGACGTGAAGAGCGTCACCGGCTCGATCCTCTCGGATAGGCGGCTTACCGGCCCCACCAGAGCCCACAAGCTCCAGATCTGGGCGTACGGGCTCGGCCTCGTGCAGTCGGGGCGTCGCGTCTCCCACACCGCCGTCGTCTACGTGGGGCGCGAACGCGGGGAGGTCGAGGTGTTCGTCGAAGAGTTCGGCCCCGAGCAAGAAGGCGCCGTCTACTCGCGCATCGCTCGCCTCGTCGAGTGGTCCAAGGCCCCCGATGAGGCGCCCCGCGACACCGCGCAGCCCCGATACGAGTGCCCGTCCTGTCCATTCCGGGCGCGGTGCTGGTCGGCGGTCGGTGGGCTCCCCGTCGTCGACGACGTCCAAGACGCCGACCCCTCGCTCGTCGGGGGCGTCGAGCGGGCCGCGCTTAGCTACTTGCGGGCCGGTGCAGCCGAGAGCGACGCGAAGGCCGCCAAGGCTCTGGCACGTGCCGAGCTGACGCAAGTGACGGCTGGCCAGTACGGGCGCGTCCGGGTCGGCTGGTCAGCCAAGGGGGCGATCAGTGTTCGCCTGACCGCGCAGCATTCCGAAGCCAGCAGCGGGGGGCAGGCGTGACAACAGGTGACAATCTGTCACCGGTGGCGACGAGCTGTGACCATGCCCCGGACCCATGGGACAGGCAGCCGGACGAGAGCGCCGAGGACTTCCGACGCTTCCGGATCTTCCTCGGCATGGGGCCCGCCCGAACCCTGCGGGACGCCGCCGGGGAACTGGGGCTGTCCTACGGCAGAACCCGAAACCTCGCCGCATCCCGTCAGTGGACCGAGCGCGTCGATGCCTACGACCGGGAAGCCGAACAGCTGTGGGCGCTCGGGGCCCGGCACCTGCAACAGCGCCTCGCCACCGCCTCCATGGAAGGGCTCTTGAAGGTCCTCGCCACCGCCACCGCGCAGGTACCCGCCCCTGACGACGCGGAGACGCTCACACCCCGCGAGGCTGCCGCCCTGGTGGTCTCCGCCGCGAAGAGCGCCCGTGACTGGCTCCCCCGACCCGCAGACGTCGCGACAAGCCCCGCGTCCGACTCCGGTGCACGGCTGGCCGACCCGGAGCTGATGTCCCTCTTCCGCGAGATCCTCGACGCCCTCGCCCCCTTCCCTGCCGCCCAAGAAGCGGTGATCCGAGTGCTGGAGATCTCGGCCGTCCGGGCGTAGCTCCTCACCCGGACGGCGGGGCAACGCGGCACCATGCGCTGTAGCCCTCGCACACCATTGAGCTCGCCCATCAACGGCCGTACAGTCCCGAAGTGTCAGCCGCACCGTCGTGAAGTGATGGTGGGTCATTGGGAGTTCGGCTCCCGGGTGGGTGGGCATGCTGGAAAGGCATGTCCCCATGCAGGGCTATCTCAATGTCCTGAGAACTCCAGGCCTCCGTGTCCCGCTCCTAGCCATGGTGCTCGGCGCGCTTCCCATCGGCATGCTGGGCCTCGGCCTGCTGCTGTATGTGCACCAGTTGACCGATTCATTCACTGTCGGCGGGCTGGCCTCAGCAGCGTTCGGCCTGGGCAACGCCGCCGGAATGACAGCGCAGGGCCGGCTCATCGACCGCTACGGCCAGGCGAGGATCCTCGCGCCGGTAGGCGTGGCCTGCACGGCCTGGTCCGTGTTGCTGGTGGCTGCGGTGCCGACAGCGGACGGGACGAGTATCGCCGTCGCGGCCAGCGCTGGAATGGGGGCTTGCATTCCGGCAACCACCGGCAGCATGCGAGTGCTGCTGGCCGAGCTGCTCCGAGGGACCGCGGCGCGCACGGCCGGTTACGCGATGCTGGCTGTGCTCTTCCAACTCGCGCTTCTGAGCGGGCCGCTGGTGACGTCGCTGCTGCTGGTCATGGCGGGGCCGAGCGCAGCCGTAGTGACGGGCGGCTCCCTAGCCGGTGCGGCGGGGCTGCTCTTCTCCACGACCCGGGCTTCCAGAAACTGGAGGCCTGCTCGGATGTCCGCCGGGCAGGACGGCGTCCGCAAGAACGCCGGTCTGGCCGTCTTGTTGTTGATCGCAGCAGGGACCGGGCTCTCGGCCGGCATGGTTGCCGTCGCTGTACCGGCCGCTGCACTGGCACTCGGAAACGCGACGAACAGTGGAGTGCTGATCGCGATGATGTCGGCAGGAGAGATCACCGCAGGGCTGGGTTTCGGATCCCGCCCATGGCGCCGTTCCGCGGCCCGACTGCTGCTTGCGGCCGTGGCTGGCTCATCTGTTGCCGTTGGCCTCACCGCGTGCGCCGCAGGCAGCCTTACGCTGCTGTTTCCCTCCCTGTTCATGCTTGGCCTGTGCAACGGGCCAGCCGCCATCGCCTCCTCTGCGCTGCTGGACACGCTGGCTTCCCGGGCAGCGCTCACCAGGGCGTACACGCTGATGGTGGGCCTCTCCCTGGTGAGTGGAGCGGTGGGCAATGCGGTCGGTGGGGCCGTCACGGAGAGCCTTGGGCACCAGCTGACGTTCATGATCAACGCCTTCTTGGTCGCTGGTACTTGGGTCGTGGGGACCCTGTTTCGACGCGTCCTAGAGACCACGCCGGACGTCTTGGAGAAGGACTTCAATGAGCCGCACCAACGATCATTGAAAGGGCGATGACATCGTGACGAAGAAGGACTTGGCCGCTGCCTTCCTCACCGTCGCGTCCAGCATGCCGATCCGCGTTCCGGCTACGGATGCGGAGCGTGCGGAGCGGGGCGCGGTGCTGATGCGGGGCATCCTGCGAGGCTGGGGCATCAGCGCCGATGGTCTCGACGATCACCAGCTCAACGAACTTGGCGAATTGATCCTTCTCATTGACCCCCGCGACGGGTGCGACTCCGTGTGGGCGGACGGGTGTGCAGTGTGCGATGACCTCTTCCGCGTCGAGGTCGTGAACCGCCTGGCGACGCTGAAACCGGGTCGGCGTATCGACGTTCCGGACACGTAGCGACGAGGATTGTCGTGCGGGCAAGCACAAGGGCCGAGCACAACGAGCGAGCGGAGCCCCGCCGCTCGGGTTCGAGGACGAGCGACGGGGCTTGAGGCGTGCGAACGGCGGAGGAACGTGCACCCGTTTCGCCATGACGGACCGTTCACACACCCATGCGTAGTACAACCTGCCTGGCAGGAGATGGTTGCACCCAGCGCACGGGATCACCCGAACGAGTAGGCACGTCGTACCAAACCCCCAGGGATGCGGGCGACCGAACCGGCGACCTACTCCGGGGGGCGGGAATAGCGCTCGACGGCCGCTTTCGATGTCGATGTGTCGAGGAGCCGCAGTTCCCACGGCCCGGTGTTCACGTCGAAGTCCTTGCCGAAGCCGACCCACTTGCCCACCATGCGGCGGCCGGTCGGCTCGATGAGCATCTGGATTGCCCCGTGGTAGCGGGCGCCCCGGTAGTAGCCGTCGGAAGCGGTCTGCTCGATCCAGGACCCGGTGACGATGTTCCGGTCCGCCGTGAGGTCGAGGTGCAGGGGGCTGTCGGGGTTGCTGGACGCTCCGGGCAGGGACTCAGCGGTGAGCCGGTTGCCGCGCTGAACGAGCAGGACGTGATGCTTGCCCTCGAACGTGGAGTCGCGGCCCGAGCTGTAGAACTCATAGTGGCTCAGCCAGATACCCGAGTAGTCCACCGCCTGTCCCTGTGCTTCTGTCGCCGGGCTTCCGGATGCTTCCGCGGCACCCGTGGCCCCGGCGTCCATGTCATGGCCGCCCGCGCCGTCCTCGTGGACACGGGAAGCGGGTACCGCGAGCGCGAACCCGAGTGCTTCAATGGGGCGCCCCGTGAGCCGCTGAAGAGCGCGGGCATACAGCGGACGGCAGGTGCGGGTCTGGCCCGACTCCCACCGCTGTACGAGGCGTTTACTGGCCTCGTTGGGTTCGCCCAGCTCTCGGCCGGCATTGCGGAGTCCGTGCGCGAACTCGTCCTGCGAGAGCTGCATGCCGATACGCACGGCACGCAGGACGTCGTTCGTCTGTACCTGTGCTGTGGTGGTCATGGTTCGAGGCTAGTTCCGCACCGCCTCTAATGACACCGGTTTGACGCCTTCGTGTGACGCCGACATGCCGCCTTATCGACGCCCGAAGCGACGTCGTTATGGTCGCCGCGCTGCCACAGGATGGGAGCCATGTCCATCCGCATCAGCGCGTACACGGTCAGAGCAGACGGCACGCACACTCCGACACGGACCCTCTACGAGGGCGAGGGCGGAGACCCCTCGGCGACCGGCGTGATGCCGCCCTGTATCTGCCCCAGGTGCCGCCGAGGCGGAGGACGCTCGCCAAGCACCACGAATCCCCAATCGCGTGGAGGCACACCAGCATGAGCACAGCCGTGAAGGGCCGCGACCCGAAGACGTTCGTCCCCCAGGACGTGTGGGAGCGGCAAGTGAAGCTGATCATGCGCGACCCCGACATCAACCTGGACAAGGCCGAGCGCATTTTCGGCCAGACCGTCGCCTACTTCGTCGCGGCGGGCGAGAACCCGGACACTCTCATGGGTCCGTCCGTCGAGGTCGACAAGGGCGTTCACTCGTTCATGCTCGACACCATCCCGTACCACCAGTTCACCTACGGGCACTTCGGCCGCTACATCCACCATGTCCCCGAGCTGGAAACCGATCTGTGTGTTCAGTGCAACACCGGCGGGGAGGGTGACAAGAAGCGCGCCGGTGACGTCGCGTGCGCCACCGACGACGACAAGGCGGAGGCTGACGCCGACGGCCGGCCGATGGTCCTGGAGGCCACCGTCGCGGCCATCGAGGCCGCGGGCTTCGTGATCGACCGCGAGCTGTGGAACATGGGCGCGAAGTGCACACAGTGCCACGCCGGGTGCACCGACTCGCCCAACACGGGCAAGGGCAAGTAGGCGACAAAGTCAGAGAGTTGGGGCCCTCCCCTCTACATTCAGGGGCGGGCCCCGTCCCCCTGTGAGAGGAACCATCTGCATGTCGCTCGCCGAGACCTGGGACCGCTTCGCCAAGGAGCGCACACCGCGCCGTGCGGTGAATGCGCGGGGCCAGTCGACGTGGCTCAACTGGACCCAGTACCCGGACCACGGCCCCGACGAGGGCGTACTCGGCACGCCGCTCGCGGGCCTGAAGGTGTTGGAGCTGGGCTCCGGCAACGGCGACAACCTCGCCCACCTGGCCACGCTCGGCGCCACCTGCACGGGCGTGGACGTTGCCCCGAGTCGCGAGGCCGCCGCACGCGAACGCTGGGGACACCTACCCGGCCTGGACTTCCGCACGACCGAGGCCGTCGACTACCTGGCCACCGAGGCCGCCACCTTCGATGTGGTGCTGTCCATCTTCGGCGCAGTCTGGTTCGTGGACCCCGACATGCTGCTGCCCCTCGTACGGGCCCGCATGAACGAGGGCGGAACCCTCGCGTTCTCCCACCTTCCGGCCGGTAGCCAGGAACTCAAGCCGGGCAAGGCCGGCATGCGCCACGACCGCACGCCCGAGGAGTGGACCAAGCTCCTGCACCGCCACGGATTCACCGGCGTCCGCACCGAGATCATCGAACCGCCGACGGGCCAGAGCGCGGCAACGATGCTGATCCGGGCAACCGTGTAGGCCGCGCCCACTAGCCCTTCACCGCTGGAGTCGTACCCAGGGGAAGCGCCCACACAGCGAAGGGCCCCGGCCGATCTACCCCGGCCGGGGCCCTCTCGTGTGCGGCTACCAGTTCATGTGGCGGGGCATGCGGCACTTCCCGGCGGCGTCCATCGAGGGGCATTCGTCGTCGCCGAGTGCGATGGCGAGCACTGCGCACAGCGCCAGCACGACGAAGACGACCACCAGGCCGGTACGGGTGAGCAGAAACCGGCTGAGACGGGTGCCGGTGCGGCCGAGCCGCTTGTCGCGGGGCACCGTGGCCCGCCGCAGGTTCCAGACGGCGCAGACAGCGACGGTGACGGCACCGAAGGCCGCCGACACCCAGCCGTCGTGGAACAGGCCCTGCGCGACGTAGGCGACCATGCCGCCGAAGATCAGCGCGTACATGATCCGGACCAGGACGTTAATGATCATTTGCACCGTCCCCCGGCAAGAGGATCCGGAGCAGGGCGTACATGACGGCGCTGCCCACGAGGACACCGGCGACGGTTTGCCACCGCCCCGTGGCCACACCGGCAACGCCGCCGAGAAGCAGGAAGCCGCTAGCCATACCGAAGCGCAGATGCCTATTCATCGTCGTCGTCCTCGGGGAACGGGTCGGGCACGAAGCGCTCCACACGCGGCCACAGCCGGGAACCAAGCCAGAACCCGCCGACCAGGGCGAGAAGCCCGGCCACAATGGTCAGCAAGGGCATCTGCCACGCCGCCTGTACGAGGACCCCCACGACGAACGCGAGGACACCGCCGAGCACGACGATGAAACAGCCGCTGGCACAGCCCATGGCTTCGTCACGGTCTTCCGTCTGGAAGGGCTTCAGCGGCCCGGCGTTACTCATCGTCTCCGTCTCCGTCTTCGTACTCGGGCTGGGCGATGCGGCCGTTCCACCACCGGCCCAGCAGGCTGCCCCCGCCGCCACTTATCGCGCCGCCGATCGCGCCCTCCCACCTGCCGGTGATGAGCCCATAGACGCAGACGATGGCCGCGAACACGACGACGGTCGCCACGGCCTCCCGGACGGTGAGCTTCTTCGGTGGGTCCGGCTGTCGCGCAGCCCACCACACCCGCTTCCAACGCGACGTCATCGGCGCTTCACCTCGTCGCGCATGAGGCGGTCGAAGTGCGCCAGCCATGCCCGGCGCAGCTCACGGCGCTTGCGGCGGTTCTTGCGGATCTCGCGGCACCAGGCGCTGACGCAGAAGATGCCGAGGGCCAGCCAGAACAAACGGGCCCATCCGTGGTACTCCACGGCAGCATTGCCGGTGCTCACGGCCGCCGAGACCACGACGAGGATTTCCCACTTGTCTTCGCGCAGGTTCACTTGCGCCCCTTGAAGCCGAAGTAGATGGCCGCGCCGATGAATGTGAGCGCGACCACCAGATACTCGGCCTCCCATCCGTGAGGCGGTGGGCCGCTTACTGCAAGGGGGATCATCGCTCTCGTGCTCCGCTCCGCAAGCCCCCCGGCTGTCGGTGTGTCCGGGGGACGCTAGGCGGCGGGCCGGGCACGATGGAAATTGATCACGGGGTTTCGTTACCGGTCTCACACACCAGTCCAGGTGCCTCGTGATGGCACGGAGATGACGCCAACTGGCACGGCCGCGAACGTCAGCGACGCGGGGACCGTTGACCGTTCAGACAAAGCGGTCCCTAGTTGTGCTGAGGCGGCAGTCCGTACGCAGGACTGGGTGCAACGTTGCGGCTCAGTAGTTGCCGTTGGAGAGGATGTCGCCACTCGCGTTGTAGACGGTGATCAGACCTGCCCCCTCCGCGAAGGACTCGTGCGTGTCCTTGGCCCAGTCTGTGGCGGCGGAGACGATCAGCTTGCCAGTGCCGGTGTCACTGGACATGAGGTCGCCGGACAGATCGGTGTAGATGTTCACGCTGCCGTCGGTGGCGTTGACCTTGGTTACGTGGTCCGCGACGGCGCTCTTCATGGCTGCCGTTGTGGATGCGTCGTCGGCGACAGCCGCCTTCAGCGCGTCGGCGTCGGACTGGTTCTCGCTGCTCGCCGCCGAGTCTTGCTCCGTCTTTTCGTCGGCCGCCACTGCGTCGGTGCCCTCGTTCGAGGTGGTGTCGGTCGACTCCTTCTCCTTGGACTCCGGTGCAGCCTTCTCCGACGAACTACTCGACGAAGCGGTGGGGGTCGAGTCGTCGGAGCCGCCGCCAGTTGCCATGCCGCCGATGCCGAGGAGGGCCACGGCCGCGGCGCCGCCGATTGCAACCTTCTTGACCTTGGAGGCCGGCTTCTTCGAGGAGTCGTTGCCGGGGACGGGAGCCGTGGGTGTGGTCATGACTGTGCCTTCGCTGTGAGCGGGGGTTGGTCACTCCAAGGTAGGAACTGCGTGTATCGCGCACATAGTGCCCAAAGGGCCTATCTAGCGGTGCTTTAGTCCCTGGCTTCCGGTACAACCCGTTATGCACCATGGCATCAACGCCCACCCACACACGCACTCCATGGAGGCACGCCCACGCCCCCCATGGACCGCCCCCCCCGAGGCGGGGCGTACGGTCCGGCACGGCGATCCTCATCAGCGAGCCGCACACCGGGCCGCCGACGCCACCTCACAGTCGCCCCCCAGAGCTCCCGTTACCTCCGGCGACGTGCGATATGAGGTGCGGCTGCACACCCCCTCGGCGCCCCCTAACGTCCCCTAGCTACCGCCCACCAGGGCGTTCTTCTGCGACTCCACACACAGGGCATGCCAGCTGTCGTTGCAGGTGGGAGGCACAAGTGGGCTACAGTTGCACCCCGTTGGCCCACCCCAACGAGACTTCCAAACTAGCTACGCGGGTTCGATTCCCGTCGCCCGCTCTCGTGAAAAGCCTCCGGCCCGGATCCACTCCTCGTGGACCGGGCCGGAGGCTTTTCCGCGACCTCCGCCGGGCGCCCTGGACCGCCGCCTCAGAATTTGATCGCGCTGACGCTGTCCGCGACCGAGTTGAGGAAGTTGTTGATCGCGGGCGCCATTCCGGTCGATGCGAGGAAGAAGCCGAAGAGGACCGCGACTATGGCGGGCCCAGCCTTGATCGAGCCGCCGCGCATGAGGACGACGAGAACGATCGCCAACAACAGCACCACTGACAGCGAAATGGCCACACTGATCACACCCTAGGTCGGTCCGCTCTCCCGGCCCGGAGGGTGAAGCCGCACCCCCCGCCAGAACCATCGTGCCACCAACCCGGCGCGCCTATGCGGCCCGTGACGCATCGTCGGCCACGTACCCGCGGGTTTCGGCTTGATCGTTTCTATCGTCCCGGCCGCCCCGCGCGCCCACCGCCGGCACGGCCTGCAGGCTTTCTCTCAGTTTCCCCTTGGTTTGCACACAGGAAAATCAAGGAAAAGCGATGTCCAATTACCGCCCGAGCAGTACGGGACGAATCGGTCATTTCACCAAGTGCGGGCAAAGCGGTGGGGCACAACCGCACAAACCCCATGCGGACTTTCGCGCAAACGGGGTACCCGGAAACACCAAGGAGGAATCGAGTTGAGGGTTTTACGAAATCACAGAGGCCCCACTAAGGTGCCTCAGATGTTCCACACTGCCATCATCCCCACCGGCGCAGTGCGGCCCCCCACGATCTCCCCGAGTTCCTGGTGGGAGGGCCTGTGACCAACTCGCTGCACCCACAGGGCTCGCACCGCACCCCGCTGCCACAGACCGCGCGGCCCACCGCGGAAGTCGCCCCCCAGCAGAAAACGGCCCCCGCTCCGGCCGACACCCCCAAGCCCAAGCCCAAGCCCAAGCAGCGCGACGCGTTCTTCGACAACGCCAAATACCTGGCCATCGTCTTCGTCGCGATGGGCCATTCCTGGGAACCGCTCACGGACGGCAGCCGTACCGCCGAAGCGCTGTACGAGATCGTCTACACGTTCCACATGCCGGCGTTCATCATCATCTCCGGCTATTTCTCGCGCAGCTTCGACATGCGGCCCGACCGGCTGCGGCGCCTGATCACCGGCGTCGCCGTGCCCTATGTGATCTTCGAGGTCGCGTACAGCATCTTCAAGAAGTACGCGGACGACGACCCCACGCATCCGATCAGCCTGCTCGACCCGTGGTTCCTGACCTGGTTCCTCGTCGCGCTGTTCATCTGGCGGCTCACCACTCCGCTGTGGAAGATCGTCCGCTGGCCGATCCCGCTCTCCATCGCCATCGCCGTGCTCGCGGTGGTCTCCCCCGACATCGGCGACGACCTGGACCTGCAGCGCGTCCTGCAGTTCCTGCCGTTCTTCGTGCTCGGCCTGTTCCTGAAGCCCGAGCACTTCCAGCTCGTGCGGCGGCGGGAGGTGCGGATCCTGTCCGTGCCGATCGGCCTGTGCGCCTTCGTGCTCGCCTACTGGGCGGCCCCGCGCATGACGTCCGTGTGGTTCTACCACCGCGACAGCGCGCAGGAACTGGGCGTCCCGTGGTGGGTCGGCGTCGTCATGACGCTCGCCCTGTTCGGCTGCTCGATCGTGCTCACCGCCTGCTTCTTCGCGTGGGTGCCGGGCCGCAGGACGTGGTTCACGGTGCTCGGCGCCGGAACGCTGTACGGCTATCTGCTGCACGGGTTCCTGGCGAAGGGCTCCCGGTTCTGGGGCTGGTTCGACGCGGACTGGACGCACACCCCGTACGGCGAGGTCGCCGTCACGCTCATCGCGGGCGCGGTCGTCACCGCCCTGTGCACGCCACCGGTGCAACGGGCCTTCCGCTTCGCCATGGAGCCGAAGATGCCGTGGGCGTTCAAGAAGGACGCCACCGAGACGGCACGGGCCAGGCAGCGCGCCTGACGTGGTTCGGGTAAGGGTGGGACAGGGGACGCCCCCGCCCACCCTTACCCGAACCACGAGGAGCCCGGCCCATGCGGATCGATCTGACGGGACGCACCGCCCTGGTCACCGGTTCCACCCAGGGCATCGGCGCCGCCATCGCGACGGGCCTCGCCCGCTCCGGGGCCCGCGTCGGCGTCAACGGCAGGACCCGGGAGCGCGTCGACGAGGCCGTGTCCCGGATCCGCGCCGAGGCCCCGGACGCCGACCTGGTGCCGGTCGCGGCCGACGTCACCACCGAGGACGGTCTGCGGGACGCCGCCGAGGCGCTCCCCCACATCGACATCCTGGTCAACAACCTCGGCATCTTCGGCTCCGCCGACCCGCTGGAGATCACCGACGAGGAGTGGCGCCGCTACTTCGAGGTCAACGTACTGGCCGCGGTCCGCCTCATCCGCCACTGTCTGCCCGGCATGACCGAGCGCGGCTGGGGCCGGATCCAGAACATCGCGAGCGACTCCGCCGTGGTGATCCCCGCCGAGATGATCCACTACGGGATGTCCAAGACGGCGCTGCTCTCCGTGACCCGCGGCTTCGCGAAGCAGGCCGCCGGCAGCGGCGTGACCGTCAACTCCGTCATCGCTGGCCCCACCCACACGGGCGGCGTCGAGGACTTCGTCTACGAACTCGTCGACCGTGACCTGCCCTGGGACGAGGCGCAGCGGGCCTTCATGCGCGAGCACCGGCCGCAGTCCCTGTTGCAGCGGCTCATCGAGCCCGAGGAGATCGCGAACATGGTGGTCTACCTCGCCTCCGACCTGTCGAGCGCGACGACGGGCGGCGCGCTGCGGGTGGACGGCGGGTACGTGGACTCGATCCTGCCGTAGGGCCCAGGGCTTTTACGGCCGTAGAACACTCAGTCGATCCCCAGCAGCGCGCACATCCTCGCGTACTTCTGGGTCAGGCGATTCCGGGTCGCCTCGTCGAGCACGGCGAGCCGGCCCGGATCCGCGTTGTGGGCCAGGTCCGCCTCCTTGACCAGGCGGGCGCCGGGGGTCGCGAGGATGCGCCGCGCGTACGCCTCCGGGGGCTCGCCCTTGTGCTTGGTCAGCGCCCGGACGACCGCCTTCGTCTCCGCCGGGAGCGCGGCCGCGTCCAGCCACTCCTCCGTGAGCGCGTCGTCCTCGATCGCGTCGTGCAGCCAGGCCGCGGCGATCTGGGCCTCGCCGCCGCCCCGGACGCGGGTGCCCTCGGCGACGGCCGCCAGGTGCTCCGCGTAGGGGCGGCCCGCCTTGTCCTTCTGGCCCTCGTGGGCCCGCCGCGCCAGGGCCTCCACTTCCGTCAGCGTGAGCATGCCGCAGAGCCTCTCACGCGGCCCCCGCACGTACTCGGGACTTTGGACCCAGGTCGTTTGGTAAGCTAAGTATTGACGCTTTCTTGACGTTCTCTTGACCAAGGAGGAACGGGCCCATCGGACACGCAGACACCTTGATCGCCATGGGCGGCGCATTCCTGGCCGCCGCCGTCCTCGCTCGCCTCGGCGGGCGCATAGGACTCCCCACCATTCCCCTGTTCATCCTGGCCGGGATACTCCTCGGCCCCCACACACCGGGCGTCGTGCTGCTCTCCGACCCGCACGACCTGGAGATGCTCTCCGCGCTCGGCCTCGTACTGCTGCTCTTCTATCTCGGCCTCGAGTTCCACATGGACGACCTGAAGACCGGCGGCCGCAAGATGGCCGTCGCCGGAGGGACGTACCTCGCGCTGAACGTCGGCGCCGGCCTCGGTTTCGGATTCGCCCTCGGTTGGGGCACATCCGAAGCTCTGGTCCTCGCCGGGGTGCTCGGCATCTCGTCGTCCGCGATCGTCACCAAGGTCCTCGTCGACACCGGCCGGCTCGGCAACCCCGAGACCAAGCCGATCCTCGGGATCATCGTGGTCGAGGACATCTTCCTCGCCCTGTATCTGGCCGCCCTGCAACCGATCCTGTCCGGCGCCGACTCGCTGTCGGCCGCCGTGCTCGACGGCGGCAAGGCCTTCGGGTTCCTGCTGCTGCTCTCGCTCGCGGCGCGATTCGGGACCCGGATCGTCGGCAAGCTCTTCAACACCAAGGACGACGAGCTCCTCGTCATCTCGTTCCTCGGCACCGCCGTGTTCGTGGCGGGGGTCTCCGAGTGGTTCGGGGTCGCCGACGCCATCGGGGCGTTCATGGTCGGCCTGATGCTCGGCTCGACCGCCTCCGGCGAGCGGATCCGTACGCTGGTGCACCCGCTGCGGGACGCCTTCGGAGCGATCTTCTTCTTCGGGTTCGGGCTCTCCATCGACCCCGGCGACCTGCCGACGGTGCTGTGGCCGGTGCTCGCCGCGGTCGCGCTGACGCTCGTCATGAACGTCCTCGCGGGGATCGGCGGAGCGAAGATCTACGGCTTCGGGGCCGGGCCCGCCGCCAACATCTCCACCACGTTGCTGGCGCGCGGCGAGTTCGCGCTGATCCTCGCGACGATGGCCGCGGGGGCGGGGCTCGAAGAACGGCTCTCGCCGTTCATCGCCGGATACGTGCTGCTGCTCGCGGTGCTCGGCCCGATGGCCGCGGGCCGCTCCGCGTGGCTGGCCCGGACCCTACCGATCAAGGAGCCGGCGCCGGTCCTCGAAGAACCTCGGGTCGGCGCCGGGGTGTAGGGCCGCTCACGCGTCCCGGCAGATCAGCAGCAGCGCCCGGTCGTCGTTGACGTCCTTGGCCACCGCCTCGATGAGGTGCCAGGCCGCACCGTGGAAGCCGCCGGTCACATACCGGTCGGCTTCCCCTGTGAGGCGGTCGATGCCCTCGCTGATGTCCCGGTCGGAGGTCTCGACGAGGCCGTCCGTGAACAGCATCAGCACGTCACCGGGGCGCAAGGTGCCCTTCGTGGCGTCGAACTCGGCCCCGTCGTAGACGCCGAGCAGCGGGCCCTCGGCCGCCTTCTCCTCCCAGCGCCCGGTGCCCGAGCTGAGCTGGAGGCCCGGCGGGTGGCCCGCGGAGTACAGCTCGTAGTCCCCCGATTCGAGGTCCAGGACGAGGTGGATCGAGGTCGCGAAGCCCTCGTCCCAGTCCTGGCGGAGCAGATAGCCGTTGGCCGCGGGCAGGAAGGCGTGCGGCGGCAGCGAGCCGAGCAGCCCGCTGAAGGCTCCGGCCAGGAGCAGCGCCCGCGAGGCCGCGTCCATGCCCTTGCCGGACACATCCGTGAGGACGACCTCCAGCGTGCGGCCGTTGTTCGTACGGGCCGCCACCACGAAGTCACCGGAGAACGACTGGCCGCCCGCCGGGCGCAGCGCCATCTCGCGGTGCCAGCCCGGCGGCAGCTTGGGCAGCCGGCTCTGCGTGCGGATCCGCTCGCGCAGGTCGAAGAGCATCGTTCCGCCACGCCGCCAGGGCACGCCGACGCGGCTGCGGAACTGGGCGATGAGCAGGCCGAAGAACCCGCAGGCCGCGACCGTGAGCACGGTGCCGGGCGTGACCCCGGCCGAGCGCTGCGTGTAGGGGCCGAGCTGGAACGATTCCACGATCAGCGCCGCTGCCGCCGCCGCGTAGAGACCGAGCAGGCTGGCCGGGCGCAGCAGCAGGCCGCCCGCGACGATCGGCAGGACGAGGACGGCGGGCGCGCACCAGACGGGGTTCAGGATCGTCGCCGCGGCGATCACCGGGATCGTGATGAGCAGCCCGACGAGCGCGATCCAGTCCGAACCGTCCCCGCGGAAGTAGTCCACCCCGGATTTGCGCACGGCCGTGCGAGCCCGGTGCACACGCATCCTCAACCGGGCCGGGAACGTATCGGCTTCCGCGCGCTGTCCGCGCCCGCGCCGTTCTCGTCGTACCGCCATTGTTCGTGGACCTTATCCACCGGGTCCGGTGCTGTGCACGGGAGGTCCCACTTGTCCCCCTTTCCGGGCACGCCCGTCAGCCCCGGTACGAGAGGGAAATTCCCTCGCCCGTCGCTGCCCGCCCTGGTAGGGATGGCGTATGGCGACCGATCTGCGCACGTTGCGGGACAGCGAGTGGGACCACTGGTACGGGAAGCTGGAGCGGGCCTTCGGCGGAGTGGGCGAGGCGCCCGAGGAGCGCGGGCTCTACCAGGAGCTGACCGCCGTGGACCGCTCGCTCGGGGTCTGGGACGGGGACGAGTGCGTGGGCACGGCGGGCAGCTTCCCGTTCCGCGTCTCGGTGCCCGGCGGGGCCTTCGTGGCAGCGGCGGGCGTGACCATGGTCAGCGTCGCCGCGACGCACCGCAGGCGGGGCATCCTGACCGAGATGATGCGCCGTCAACTCGATGACGTACGAGGGTGGGGCGAGCCCCTCGCGGTGCTCACGGCGTCCGAGCCCGTGATCTACGGGCGGTTCGGCTACGGGACCGGGACCCGCAAGGCGACGGTGCGCATCGAGGCACGCCGGGTGCACATCGACGCACCCGCCGGGGCCGATGACCTGCGACTTCGGTACGTGGACCCGGCGCAGGCCGCGGAGCGCTGCGAGGCCGCGTATCTGCGGACCATGGGGACGCGGCCCGGGATGCTCGGGCGGCTGCCCGGCTGGGAGCGGCTTGCGCTGCTCGACCCGGAGCGGGAGCGGGGCGGGGCGTCGCCGCTCCAGTGCGTCGTCGCCGAACTCGGCGGGGAGGCCGTTGGGTTCGCACGTTTCCACGTGAAGCCGGAGTCCGCGCACGGGCTGGATCAGAGCACCGTCCTGGTACGCGAGGTGACCGCGGTCGAGCCCGCGGCGTACGCGGCGCTGTGGCGGTTCCTGTGCTCCATCGACCTGACGGAGACCGTGGAGTGCGACAACCTGCCGGTGGACGATCCGCTGTTCTCGCTGGTCTCCGACATCCGGCGGTGCCACGTACGGGTGCGCGACTCGATGCACGTACGCCTGGTGGAGGTCGGCGAGGCGCTCGAAGCACGTACGTATCTGACGCCCGTGGACGCCGTGTTCGAGGTGCGGGACGCCTTCTGCCCCTGGAACGAGGGGCGTTGGCGGCTCACGGGTGACGCGAAGGGCGGCGCGTCCTGCAAGCGGACCGAGGAGCCGGCCGATCTCGCCCTGTCTGTACGGGAGTTGGGCGCTGCCTACCTCGGTGACGCGTCACTGCTCGAACTCGCGGGGGCCGGGCGGGTGCGGGAGCTGCGGCCGGGGGCGCTCGCGGAGGCGTCGGTGGCGTTCGGCTCGGCGCTCGCGCCGTGGTTGCAGCACGGGTTCTAACGGGCCGGTTGACAGGTCGGGCACCAGAAGAGGTTGCGGGCCGCCAGTTCCGCCGTGCGGATCTCGGTGCCGCACAGGTGGCAGGGCTGGGGTGCGCGCCGGTAGACGTAGACCTCGCCGCCGTGGTCGTCGACGCGCGGCGGGCGGTTCATCGCCTCGGGGGTGTGCTCGGGGCGGACGGTGTCGATGCGGTTGGCGCGGACGCCGTCGTGCATGAGCGCGACCAAGTCGTCCCAGACGGCCGCTAGTTGGGCGGGCGTCAGGTTCCTTCCCGGGGTGTACGGGTCGATGCCGTGCCGGAAGAGGACCTCGGCGCGGTAGACGTTGCCGACGCCCGAGATCACCTTCTGATCCATGAGGAGCGCGGCGATGGTGGTGCGGCTGCGGGAGATGCGGTCGTGGGCCCGGGTCGGGTCCTCGTCGGGGCGCAACGGGTCGGGGCCGAGGCGGTCGTGTATCGCCTGCTTCTCGGCGTCCGTGATGAGCGCGCAGGTGGTGGGGCCGCGGAGGTCCGCGTAGTGGGTGGCGTTCGCCAGGCGCAGGCGGACGGTGTCCGTGGGGGGCGGGGCGGGGGTGGCGCCGAAGGTGTACTTGCCGAAGAGGCCGAGGTGGATGTGGATCCAGGCGTCGTCGTCGCCGAAGCCGAGGAAGAGGTGTTTGCCGTGGGCCTCGGTGCGGGTGAGCTTTTGACCGGTGAGGAGCGCTGCGGCGTCGGAGAACTTGCCCTGCGGGCTGCTCACCGTGGTCTTGCGGCCGGCGAACTTCTCGGCGTGGTCCTTGGCGAGCCGGTGGATCGTGTGACCTTCGGGCACGCCGTTCCTTTCGGGTATCCGTGGTTGACGCCTCGGGGCTCCGCCCCGGACCCCGCGCCTCAATCGCCGGCGGGCTTGAGGCGGTCGACCAGATCAAGCCCCTGCGGCGATTGAGCAGCGGGGTCCGGGGCGGAGCCCCGGGAGCGCAACCCCTGGTGGGCTAGTCCTGCTGCGGGTGGTGGGCCGGGATGGCCGGGAGGACGCCCGACGTCTCGTAGGCCGACAGCATGTCGATGCGGCGCTGGTGGCGCTCCTCGTTGGAGTACGGCGTCGCCAGGAAGATCTCGACGAACTTCGTCGCCTCCTCCTCCGTGTGCATCCGCCCACCGATGGAGATCACGTTCGCGTTGTTGTGCTCACGGCCGAGCGCAGCGGTCTGCTCGCTCCAGGCGAGGGCCGCACGGACGCCCTTCACCTTGTTCGCGGCGATCTGCTCGCCGTTGCCGGAGCCGCCGATCACGATGCCGAGGGCGTCGGGGTCCGCCGCCGTCCGCTCCGCGGCGCGGAGGCAGAACGGCGGGTAGTCGTCCTGGGCGTCGTAGATGTGGGGCCCGCAGTCGACGGGCTCGTGGCCATGGGCCTTGAGCCATTCGACCAGGTGGTTCTTGAGTTCGTAGCCGGCATGATCCGAGCCGAGGTACACGCGCATGGGTCCGAGTGTGGCACGACGCGGGCCGGGTAGCCGCGTCCGGGTACCCGGCGCCGCCGGTCGTGACCTTGACAACGATCCGGACTCAAAGCTTCCGCTCGGGCACGTCGGTGCGTTGAATGCGAACGCACGTTTACTCCGAACGTAAGGACCGTGCATGACCACGCAGTCGCCCCCCACCTCCGGGGCCACGTCCGGGACGCCGCCCACCGGCGACGGCGAGCTCAAGGCAGGGCTGAAGAACCGGCACCTGTCCATGATCGCCATCGGTGGTGTGATCGGCGCCGGACTCTTCGTCGGCTCCGGCTCCGGCATCGCCGCCGCCGGGCCCGCCATCCTGATCTCGTACGCCCTCGTCGGCGCGATGGTCGTCTTCGTGATGCGGATGCTGGGCGAGATGGCCGCCGCACGGCCCTCCTCCGGTTCCTTCTCCGCCTACGCCGACCAGGCGCTCGGCCGCTGGGCCGGCTTCTCCATCGGCTGGCTGTACTGGTTCTTCTGGGTCGTGGTGCTCGCCGTGGAGGCGACCGCAGGCGCTAAGATCCTCAACGGCTGGATACCGGGCGTGCCCCAGTGGGGCTGGGCACTGATCGTGATGGTCGTGCTCACCGTCGTGAACCTGGCGGCCGTCGGCTCGTACGGAGAGTTCGAGTTCTGGTTCGCCGGGATCAAGGTCGTCGCGATCGCGGCGTTCGTGATCGTGGGCCTGCTCGCCGTCTTCGGGCTGCTGCCGGGCTCCGACAACCCGGGCTCCGGGCTCGGGCACCTCACCGATTCCGGTGGCTTCTTCCCGAAGGGGCCCGGCGCGATCCTCACCGGTGTCCTGATGGTCGTGTTCTCCTTCATGGGCTCCGAGATCGTCACGCTCGCCGCCGGTGAGTCCGAGGACCCGCAGAAGGCCGTCACCCGGGCCACGAACTCCGTGATCTGGCGCATCGGCATCTTCTACCTGGGCTCGATCTTCGTCGTCCTCACGCTGTTGCCGTGGAACGACCCGTCGATCGTCTCGGAGGGCTCGTACGTCGCGGCCCTGAACTCCATCGGCATCCCGCACGCCGGGCAGGTCATGGACGTCATCGTGCTCACGGCCGTCCTGTCGTGCCTGAACTCCGGGCTCTACACCGCTTCCCGCATGGCCTTCTCGCTCGGGCAGCGCGGTGACGCGCCGAAGGCGTTCGCGAAGACCACGTCGCGCGGTGTGCCGCGGGTCGCGATCCTCGGCTCCGTCGTGTTCGGGTTCCTCGCCGTCTGGTTCAACTACCAGTGGCCGGACACCGTCTTCAACTTCCTGCTGAACTCCTCCGGAGCCGTCGCGCTGTTCGTGTGGCTCGTCATCTGCTTCACGCAGCTGAAGATGCGCGGGATGATCCTCCGGGACCAGCCGGAGAAGCTCGTCGTCAAGATGTGGCTGTTCCCGTATCTGACGTGGGCGACGATCGCGATGATCTCGTTCGTGCTGGTGTACATGCTGACGGATGACGCGGGGCGGGAGCAGGTTCTGCTTTCCCTGCTCGTTGCGGCGTTCGTCGTTGGGGTTGCGCTCGTGCGCGAGAAGGTTCAGCGGCAGAAGGTCTGACGTTTCGTTGCGGGGTCCGGGGTCGGCGTCGCGGGGCGCTGCCCCGGACCCCGCGCCTCAATCGCCGGCGCGGCTGAATGTGGTGAACGTCGATTTCACCTTTTCGTACGTCGCCTTCGCCCGTCCCTCCGTCTCCGGGCGGTACCACGTGCCCACCTGGTAGGAGCGGCTGCCGCGGTCGAAGCCCAGGAGTTCCGCGTGCCAGCGGGCGCCCTTCAGGGTGAAGAGGTACTCCCAGACCACCGCGGGGCGGCCGCGGAACGTGGTGCGGGTCAGGCGGAGCTTCTTGTAGTCCTGGCCCTGGTGGGCCGCGCGTTCGGACTTCTGCCACGTGGCCAGTAGGTCGTCCTTGGCGAGGGCCGACTGGGCGACGAGCTCCTGGGTGCCGTCCGGTGACGTGTAGTGCACCTCGGACGCCGTCTTCACCACCCGCTCCCAGCCCTTCGGCGGCACCCACGCGTACCCCGCCTCCCGCCGCGCGCCCGCGGGGAGGGTCTCGGTGGGCGGCCGGGACGTGCCCTCGACGGTGGGCGGGCGGGACGTCGTCGGTGTCGAGCCGCCGGCCCGCGGGTCCCCGTTCGGCAGCGTGAGGGCGAGGGTCACCGCGAGGCCCACGGCCAGCGCTCCTCCCCCGGCGGCGACCAGGGCCGTCCTGCGGCGGTTCGGCCGCCGGGGCCGCGCGGGTACCGGCTCGGGCGCGGGCTCCGGGCGGCGCAGGCCGATGTCGAGGGTGCGGGTCCTGGGCGGCGGCGCCTCAGGGGTCCTCGGGGTCTCGGCGGGCGTCAGTGCCCCGGCCACCGTGTCGATGTCGGGGCGGTCCTGCGGCTCCTTCGCCAGCAGGCCCGCGAGGAGCGGGCCCAGCCGGCCCGGCTCGGGCGGCAGCCGCGGCTCCTCGTACAGGACCGCGTGCAGGGTCGCGAGGGTCGTCTCCCGGGAGAACGGTGAGCTGCCGCCGAGCGCCGCGCAGAGCGTCGCCCCGAGGGACCACAGGTCGGACGGCGGGCCCTGCGGGCGGCCCGCGACCCGCTCCGGTGCCATGTAATCGGGCGAGCCGACCAGCATGCCGACCATCGTGAGCGCCTTGGCGTCCTGGATCGCGGCGATGCCGAAGTCGGTGAGCATGACGCGGCGCTGTCCCACGCGCTCGATCAGTACGTTGCCGGGCTTGATGTCCCGGTGCAGCACGCCGCCCGCGTGCACCTGGCGCAGCGCCCCGGCCAGACTCAGCCCGATCCGCTCGACCTCGTCCGCGGACAGCGGTCCGTCCTCGACGAGGATCTGCTCCAGGGAGCGACCGTCGACCAGTTCCATGACGATCCACAGGCGTTCGTCCTCGTCGACGACGTCGTAGACGCGCACCACCCCGGGGTGGTCGATGCGGGCCGTGGCGCGGGCCTCGCGCAGCGTGCGCTCGCGGCGGGTGCGGGCGTCCTCGGGGTCGAGCCCGTCGATGCGCATTTCCTTGACGGCGACCCGGCGGTCGAGCATTTCGTCCACCGCGCGCCACACGCGTCCCATTCCGCCCTGGCCTATCGATTCGTCCAGGCGGTAGCGGGACGCCACCAGTAATCCCTGGACGCCTCCGCTCGCATTCCCAGGCAATCGACTGCACCCCCGAAACACAGAGAATCACAAATTCGACGCTTCGCGCCGCCCCAGCATAGTGCGGAGAAATCTTGTGGTACCTCTTCAAGTGCCGCGAATTCGGCTGCGGTTGGGGGAAGCGGAAAGACCTAGGGGGACGACGAGCATGAGTTCACGACGTCAGATCAAAATCGCCGGGTCGCTGTGCGCGGCCGCCGTGACGGCGTTCATGGCGCTGCCCAGTGCCGCGCTCGCGGACGACGGGCCTGGTCCGGGCAGTGAAGAGGGCGGAAAGGCGGTGGACGCGGCACCCTCGGGCGTGCAGCTGACCACGACGCTGCCGAAGAAGATCTCGGCCGACAACTCGACCGGGCAGACGCAGAATCTGGTCGCGACCGTCGGCAATCAGGGAAGCAAGGGAAGCGGTCCGGTCATCCTGGCGGTCGTGGGATTCGACGGGCTCGTGGTGAAGGATGTGCCGAACTGCACAGCGATACCGGAGAACAAGCTGCCGAAGGGGTCCAACAGCGGATTCTCCTGCGCCATCGAGAATCTCGCGGCAGGAAAGTCGAAGTCGTACAAGGTCGCCGCGACATTCGATCTCGACAAGACCGGGAAGATCTGCCTGCCGGTGCAGAGCGGGGACACGAAGAAGACGTTCTGGCAGCAGGGCCCGGTGCCGTTCGGCACGACGAGCCCCTCGCCCAACGCGCCGGTCACTCCGCTGCTGCTCGGCACGGAGAACAAACCGGCCGCCCCTGCCGGGGACACCGGGGACAAGGGCGGCGGCAACGATCAGGAGGCGCTGCCCTCGACCGGCGTCGGTGACGCCGCACTGCCGCTTGGCGCGGTCGGGGCCGCGCTGCTCGCGGCCGGCGGGGCGGGCCTGTGGTGGACCCGCCGCACCGACCCGGGCGCGCGTTAGGCGCTTACTGGTCGGCTGGTTGTCGACTACTTGTCGGCGAGCTTCCAGGCGGTGGGCAGCGCGCCCATCGCCAGGGCCGCCTTCAGGACGTCGCCGAGCAGGAACGGCGTGAGGCCCGCGGCGATCGCGGCCGTGAGGCCCATGCCGGTGGACAGGGCCAGGTACGGCACGCCGACCGCGTAGACGATGGCCTCACCGAGGACGAACGTTCCCGCGGTGCGCAGCATCGAGCGGTCGCCGCCGCGCCGGGCGAGCGCGCCGACGGCGGCCGAGGCCAGCATCAGGCCGATGACGTAGCCGAACGAGGCCGTCGCCATGCCGGAGCCGCCCTCCGCGAACCACGGCACGCCGGCCATGCCCGCGAGCGCGTACACGGCGAGCGCGAGGAAGCCGCGGCGGGCGCCGAGCGCGGTGCCGACGAGCAGCGCGGCGAAGGTCTGTCCGGTCACCGGCACCGGCGAGCCGGGGACCGGGATGGCGATCTGCGCGGCGATGCCGGTGAGGGCGGCGCCGCCCACGACAAGTGCGATGTTCTTCGCACGGGAGGCGGGGAGGAGGTCGGCCAGGACCTTGCCCGGACGGGCGGTCGTAACGGCGGCGGTGCTCATGGGGACTCCGCGTTCAGTGAGAGGACCTTGCGGTCGGGCAGGGACAGGTGCAGGACTTTGTGACGCTATCCCAAGGGAGTTGGGGCGATCACGGTCGCCGGTCGACAAAGGGGCCCACGCCGTGTTGGTGGGCTCTGAACAAACAACGGCGCGTACACCCCGTACAAGGTGATGCTTGTCACTGGGTGAGGCCGCGGGGTAGTCCGTTTTGCACGCGGGGCCGCCCGAACGGGAGACTGTAGGTTCCCGCCAAACCGCGCACACCCGCGCGACCGCACATCCGAGATCGGCTGAAGCCCCATGCAAGACGAACCACTCTCCGCCGGGCTGAAGCAGCGCCACCTCACGATGCTCGGCCTCGGCGGGGTCATCGGCGCGGGCCTGTTCGTCGGCTCGGGCGCCGGTATCGCGGTCGCGGGTCCCGGCATCGTCGTCTCGTACCTGATCGCGGGCGCGCTCGCGATGCTGGTGATGCGGATGCTCGGCGAGATGTCCGCCGCGATGCCCGCGTCCGGTTCCTTCTCGGTGCACGCGGAGCGCGCGCTCGGCAAGTGGGCCGGGTTCAGCGTCGGCTGGCTCTACTGGTTCATGCTCGTGGTGGTACTCGCCGTAGAGGCGACGGGCGCCGCGCAGATCGCGAACGGCTGGGTGCCGGGCGTCCCGCAGTGGGCCTGGGTGCTGCTCTTCATGGTCGTGTTCACCGCCGCCAACCTGACGGCGGTGAAGAACTTCGGCGAGTTCGAGTTCTGGTTCGCGGCCCTCAAGGTCTTCGCGATCGTCGCGTTCCTGATCCTCGGCACCCTCGCGATCTTCGGACTGCTGCCGGACACCGATCCGGTCGGCCTCACCCATCTGACCGGGGACGGCGGGTTCCTGCCGCACGGCTGGCAGGGCGTCGTCTCCGGAGTCCTCGCGGTGGTCTTCGCGTTCGGCGGCCTGGAGGTCGTCACGATCGCGGCCGCCGAGTCCGAGGACCCGGCCCGTTCGGTGGCGCGCGCGGTGCGCAGCGCGGTGTACCGGATCCTGTTCTTCTACGTCGGGTCGATGCTGGTCATCGTGACCGTGCTGCCCTGGACGGAGCAGAAGGCGGGGATCAGCCCGTACGTCATCGTGCTCGATTCGATCGGTGTGCCGTCCGCGGCGCAGGTCATGAACATCGTGGTGTTCGTGGCGCTGCTGTCCGCGCTGAACGCCAACCTCTACGGCTCCTCGCGCATGATCTTCTCGCTGGCCGAGCGCGACGAGGCGCCCAGGACGCTGCTGAAGGTGAGCGGCGGCGGAGTGCCGCGGCGCGCGGTCCTCGCCTCGGTGGCCTTCGGGTTCATCTCGGTGCTGCTCAACCTGGAGTGGCCGGACACGATCTTCCTCTACATGCTCAACTCGGTCGGCGCGGTGCTGCTGTTCGTCTGGGCGCTGATCGCCGTGTCGCAGCTGCGGCTGCGGCGGCGCATCGAGCAGGAGGCCCCGGAGCGCCTCGTGTTGCGGATGTGGGCGTTCCCCTACCTGACGTGGGTGGCGATCGTCGCGATGGCCGTGGTCTTCGGCCTGATGCTGACCGACGACACGGCGCGGCCGCAGTTGATGTGGTCGACCGGGGCGACGCTGCTCGTCCTCGCGGTCGCGGGCGTACGGGAGTTGCGCGCGCGGCGTGCCTGAGCGGTGCCCACACCTTCACCGTACGTCGACATGACCGTCGCGGCGTGTGAGCGTGGTGTCCGTATACCGGAAACGTATTCCCTGTGAGCGGGCCGTGCGCGGAGACTGTGGCAGTTTTACGCACCGTTTACGCCAGGACCGTCACCGCTACTGAACAGGGCACACCCATGTCTGGGAACTCAGCGCAGTCCACAGCAGAGAGTGCGGACGCGCGGCCGGAGGGACAGGAGCCGGCCGAGCCGTCGCTGTCGCACGGCCTCAAGCAGCGCCATCTTTCCATGATCGCGCTGGGCGGCGTGATCGGCGCCGGCCTCTTCGTGGGCTCCGGCACCGCGATCGCCGCCGCGGGCCCGTCGATCATCCTCGCCTACGCGATATCCGGCGCGCTCGTCATGCTCGTGATGCGCATGCTGGGCGAGATGGCGGCCGCCTACCCGGCCTCCGGCTCCTTCTCGGTGCATGCCGAGCGGGGCATCGGACCGTGGGCGGGCTTCACCGCGGGCTGGTCCTTCTGGTTCCTGCTCTGCGTGGCCGTCGGCCTGGAGGGCATCGGCGCGGCCGGCATCGTGCACGGCTGGGTGCCCGGCGTGCCGGAGTGGGCCTGGGTGGCCCTCTTCATGCTGCTGTTCACGGTCACGAACCTGTCGGCCGTGAAGAACTTCGGCGAGTTCGAGTTCTGGTTCGCCGCGCTCAAGGTCGGCGCGATCGTCCTCTTCCTCGTCATCGGAATCCTGGCGATCCTCGGTGTGCTGCCCGACGTCGAGGCCCCCGGCATGTCCAACCTCACCGGCCACGGCGGCTTCCTGCCGAACGGCACGGAGGGGTTGATCGTCGGCCTGCTCGCCTCGGTCTTCGCGTACGGCGGCCTGGAGACGGTGACGATCGCCGCCGCCGAGTCCGAGCACCCGATCCAGGGCGTCGCGAAGGCGGTCCGCACCGCGATGTGGCGCATCGCCCTCTTCTACGTCGGCTCGATGGCGGTCGTCGTGGTCCTGCTGCCCTGGACCGCGAAGGAGATCCCGACCAAGGGTCCGTACGTCGCCACGCTCGACTACCTGGGTGTCCCCGCGGCCGGCCAGATCATGAACGTGGTCATCCTCGTCGCGCTGCTCTCCGCCATGAACGCCAACATCTACGGCGCCTCGCGCATGGCCAGTTCGCTGGTCGCCCGCGGCATGGGCCCGAAGGTCATCGGCAAGATCACCAACGGGGTGCCGCGCGTCGCCGTCCTGCTGTCGGCGGTCTTCGGCTTCGTGTGCGTGCTGCTCAGCTACTGGCGTCCGGACGACGTCTTCGCCTGGCTCCTGAACACCATCGGCGCGATCATCCTCGTCGTCTGGTTCTTCATCGCCGTCTCGCAGCTGGTGCTGCGCCGCAAGCTGGAGCGCGAGGCGCCGGAGAAGCTCGTCGTGAAGATGTGGGCGTACCCCTACCTGACGATCATCGCGCTCGTCGGCATGGTCGCCGTCTTCGTCCTGATGGCCCGCGAGCACGACACGCGGATCCAGCTGTACTTCTCGGGCGGCCTGGCGGTCGTCCTCGCGGCGGTCGGGTACACGCGACAGAAGCTGGCGGAGAAGTAGCCGCACCGAGTTCAACCCGAAGGGCCCCCGGACCACTTGGTCCGGGGGCCCTTTCGTTGCGTCCGACACTCCTGCTGTTAGCCTGCACTTGCAATACAGTTGCAATAAGCAGTCGGAGGGCACGGAGAGACATGGCCACGTACACGCTTCCTGAGCTTCCGTACGACTACGCGGCGCTCGAGCCGGTGATCAACCCGCAGATCATCGAGCTGCACCACGACAAGCACCACGCGGCGTACGTGAAGGGTGCGAACGACACCCTGGAGCAGCTGGCCGAGGCCCGTGACAAGGAGTCGTGGGGCTCCATCAACGGCCTGGAGAAGAACCTGGCCTTCCACCTCTCCGGCCACATCCTGCACAGCATCTACTGGCACAACATGTCCGGCGACGGCGGTGGCGAGCCGCTCGCGGCGGACGGCGTGGGCGATCTCGCGGACGCGCTCAAGGAGTCCTTCGGCTCCTTCGCCGGCTTCAAGGCCCAGCTGACGAAGGCCGCGGCCACCACGCAGGGCTCCGGCTGGGGCGTCCTCGCGTACGAGCCGGTGAGCGGGCGGCTCATCGTCGAGCAGATCTACGACCACCAGGGCAACGTCGGTCAGGGCTCGACCCCGATCCTCGTGTTCGACGCCTGGGAGCACGCGTTCTACCTGCAGTACAAGAACCAGAAGGTCGACTTCATCGAGGCGATGTGGCGGGTCGTCAACTGGCAGGACGTGGCCAAGCGGTTCGCTGCCGCGAAGGAGCGGGCGTACAACCTGCTGCTGGTGCCGTGACCGGCACCGCGTAATGCGTCCCGCCTCGTGATCGTCTTCTCAACCTTCACGCAGGCGGGCGGAAAAGGGACGGGCCCCCGCGAGGACGTGACTCGCGGGGGCCTGTCGGTATGGGTGGTTCCGGAGGAACGTAAGCGCATGGCGTTCACACAAAACCTGCGCTGCGCGGGGTGCGGCTCCTACGAGGAGCACGCGCACCTCACGAAGACCCAGGAGGAATGGCTCCGCACGAAGGAGCCCGAGCTGACGAGCGCGGAGAGCCACTCCTACTGGAAATGCACCAAGAAGGGCTGCCGCACCCTGCGGCACCGCTGGCAGGCGGCCAAGACCTACACCCTGCCGCCTCCCGGCGAGGGCTAGGGCTTGTCGTTTGGATCAGGCTGGATGCGGGAGGCCGCTCCGTTCGGCTCCCCGAGTGGGGTCTGGTGCGTGCAGCTGCAAGGCGGAGGAGGGCGTCAACGCGAATGGGGCCTAGTCGAAGATCGGGCCCTGCGTGCGCGTGCGCTTGATCTCGTAGAAGCCCGGGACCGAGGCGACGAGGAGCGTGCCGTCCCAGAGCTTGGCCGCCTCCTCGCCCTTGGGCGCCGGGGTGACGACGGGGCCGAAGAAGGCGATCTGGTTGCCGTCGGCGCCCGGCACCGCGATGACCGGCGTGCCGACGTCCTGGCCGACCAGGTCGATGCCCTCCTTGTGGGAGGCGCGGAGCTCCTCCTCGTACTTCGTGCCGTCCCAGTGGTCGAGGAGCGAGGCGGGCAGACCGACCTCCTCCAGGGCTCCCGCGACGGCCTCCTTCGTGGGGCCCTCGCCGCGGTTGTGGATACGGGTGCCGAGCGCCGTGTAGAGGTCGCCGAGGACCTCCGCGCCGTGCTCCTGCTGGGCGGCGATGACGACGCGGACCGGGCCCCAGGCCTGGGTGCGCATCATCTCCTGATACTCCTCCGGCAGCTCGTCGAGGCGCGGCTCGTTGAGCACCGCGAGGCTCATCAGGTGCCAGCGGACCTTGATGTCGCGGACCTTCTCCACCTCCAGGACCCAGCGCGAGGTCATCCACGCCCAGGGGCACAGGGGGTCGAACCAGAAGTCGACAGGGGTCTTCTCGGACATGGTTCTCCTCAAGGTTCACCGGGTGGTCTCGGCTGCGGCAACGCGGTCCGTGCCCGGTCCATTCCCCGATGTCCGGTGTCGGAGCCGCGTGCGAGGATCGTAGGCGGCTGAACAGTTACGTCACAAAGGAGTGCCGCCGTGCCCGGTGAGAATCTGTCCCGCGACGAAGCCCGCGAGCGGGCGGGGCTGCTGTCCGTCGACGGGTACGAGGTGGCGCTCGACCTGCGCTCCGCGGTCGGCGACTTCGCCGGTGACGGGCCGCGAACCTTCCGGTCCGTGACCACGATCCGGTTCCGGTCGAACGAGGCGGGGGCGGCCACCTTCGTCGACCTGATCTCGCCGTCGGTGACGGCCGTGTCGCTGAACGGCGAGGACCTGGACCCGGCGGCGGTGTTCGACGGCAGCCGCATCCAGCTGGAGAGCCTGGCGGAGGACAACGAACTGGTGGTCGACGCCCAGTGCGCCTACTCGCGCACCGGCGAGGGAATGCACCGCTTCGTCGACCCCGAGGACGGCGAGGTCTACCTCTACACGCAGTACGAGCCGGCCGACGCGCGCCGGGTGTTCGCGAACTTCGAGCAGCCGGACCTGAAGGCCCCCTACCGGTTCAGCGTGCAGGCGCCCGAGGGGTGGACCGCGTGGTCCAACGGCGTGGGTGAACTGGTCGACGGTGTCTGGCGGTTCGCCGAGACCAAGCCCATCTCGACGTACATCACGGCGGTCGTCGCCGGCCCGTACCACTACGTGACGGACACCTACGAGCGGACCTTCGACGACGGTTCGAAGCTCGTCGTGCCGCTCGGCGCGATGTGCCGCAAGGGGCTCGCCCCGTACTTCGACGCCGACGACGTCTTCACGGTGACCAAGCAGGGCCTCGACTTCTTCCACGACAGCTTCGACTACCCGTACCCCTTCGGGAAGTACGACCAGGCCTTCGTGCCCGAGTACAACCTCGGCGCCATGGAGAACCCCGGAATGGTCACGTTCCGCGAGGAGTTCATCTTCCGCGGCAAGGTCACGCAGGCGTCCTACGAGCGGCGCGCGAACGTGATCCTGCACGAGATGGCCCACATGTGGTTCGGCGACCTCGTCACCATGCGCTGGTGGGACGACCTGTGGCTGAAGGAGTCCTTCGCGGACTTCATGGGCGCGTTCTCGATGGTGGAGGCGACGCGGTTCACGGACGGCTGGATCACCTTCGCCAACAACCGGAAGTCGTGGGCGTACCGGGCGGACCAGCTGCCGAGCACGCACCCCATTACCGCGGACATCCGGGACCTGGAGGACGCGAAGCTCAACTTCGACGGCATCACGTACGCCAAGGGCGCGTCCGTACTGAAGCAGTTGGTGGCGTACGTGGGCCGGGACGCGTTCCTCGAAGGCGCGCGGCGGTACTTCAAGCGGCACGCGTACGGGAACACCGACCTTGGCGATCTGCTCTCCGCGCTGGAGGAGACGAGCGGGCGCGATCTGGCGGCCTGGTCGCGGTCCTGGTTGCAGACCGCGGGCGTCAACTCCCTTACGCCACAGGTCACGTTGAACGCCGAAGGGCGGATCACCGAGCTGGCTGTCGTGCAGGAGGCCGCCGCCTCCCACCCCGAACTGCGGCCGCACCGCGTGGCCGTGGGCCTGTACCGGCGGACGGCCGGCGGGGCGGTCGAGCGGTACGCGCGCGCCGAGGTGGACGTGGACGGGCCGCGGACGGTCGTCGGCGAGCTGGCCGGTTCCGAGGCCCCCGAGCTGGTCCTGGTCAACGACGACGACCTCACGTACTGCAAGATCCGCTTCGACGAGGGATCGATGGCGACGCTGCGGGAGCGGCTCGGGGACATCTCCGACCCTTCCCCAAGCTCTTCGGGCAGGGGATACTCCATGGCGCGAGCCCTGTGCTGGTCGGCTCTGTGGAACGCGACGCGGGACGCGTTGATGCCGGCGCGGGACTTCATCGACCTCGTGCTGCGCTTCGCCGGGCGCGAGTCCGACATCGGCGTGCTGCAGATGCTGCACGCATGGGCGCGTTCCGCGCTCGTGCACTACGCGGCGCCCGAGTGGCGCGAGACCGGCGGGCGGCTGCTCGCCGAGGGCGCGCTCAAGGAGCTGCGGATCGCGGAGCCGGCCAGCCAGCACCAGCTGACGTGGGCGCGGTTCTTCGGCGCGGTCGCCTCCAGCGAGGCCGATCTGCAGCTGCTCCAGGGGCTGTTGGACGCGAACGGCGGCGGCGCGAAGATCGACGGGCTCGACGTCGACCAGGAGCTGCGGTGGGCGTTCCTTGAGACCCTCGCGACGTACGGGGCCGCCGACGAGTCCGTGCTGGCGGCGGAGCTGGCGCGGGACGACACCGCCTCCGGCAAGCGGCACCAGGTGCGGTGCCTCGCGGCGCGGCCCTCGGAGGCCGTGAAGGCGCAGGCCTGGGCGCAGGTCGTGGAGTCGGACGCGCTCAGCAACGCGCTGGTGGAGGCGACGATTTCGGGGTTCCAGCAGCCGTCGCAGCGGGCGCTCACCGCGGGGTACGTGGAGAAGTACTTCGCGGCGATCGAGCGGGTGTGGGGGGAGCGGTCGATTCAGATCGGGATGGATGTGGTGCGCGGGCTGTTCCCCGGGTTGCAGGACTCGTCGGCGACGTTGGCCGCCACGGATGCGTGGCTCTCCGGGCATGAGCAGGCGGCGCCGGCGTTGCGGCGGCTTGTGCTCGAGGCGCGGGACGACCTTGCGCGGGCGCTGCGGGGGCAGGCGTGTGACGGGGGCGCCGCCCGGTAGCCGGAGCGGTGGCGGCACCCCGGGGTTGCGGCCTCGGGGCTCCGCCCCGGACCCCGCGCCTCAATCGCCGGCGGGGCTTCAATTGGTGGAGCGTGTTACCGAACTCTGGCAATTGGGGCCGTAACCCAGGGTTCGCCTGGGGTTTTCGGCAGATGGAGAAGGCAGCTTTAGGGCGGCCCTGTCCGGGTTTGCCTACGAGGATGTAACAGCGGTTAGCCGGAGGCTCCTGCGCGGGAATGGCCCGGTCATGAACCAGAACACCCCCGCTCCCCTCTCCCCCCGCCCCCTGCGCCACCTCACCCAGAACCAGCGGCAGCTGCTGAGCGCCGCGCAGCTGAAGGCGCACGGTGTCGGCGCCGCCGCCGTGTCCGAGCAGTGCCGGGCCGGTGGGGCCTGGCAACAGCTGCTGCCAGGTGTGTACTTGTTGCACCCCGGCCCGCCCAGCGACGAGGAGCGGCTGCACGCCGTGCTGCTGTACTCGGGGCGGGCCCCCGAGCGGCGCGGGCGCCCGGACGGCGTGCCCGCGCAGCACACGCCCGACCGCGCGCCGTACGCCGACACCATGGTCACCGGGCTCGCCGCCCTCGCGCTGCACGGCTTCTCCGCCGCTCCCCCGCTGGCCTCGCTCGACCACATCGACGTACTCGTCCCGCGCACCCGCCGGCTGCGTTCCACCGCCTTCGCCCGGCTGACCCGGACCACCGGCCTGCCGACTCCCGTACAGCTGAAGGGAGTTCCGGTCGTGCCCGTGCCGCGGGCGCTCGCCGACGCGGTGGCCCAGCTGTCCGACGCGGGCACCGTGCGGCGGTTGCTCACCGAGGCCGTACGGGGTGGGCACTGCGAACCGGCCGTCGTGGTACGGGAGTTGTCGCAGGCGCGGCTGCTGACCAGGCCGTACGTCGTCGACGCTGTGGACTCGCTGCTCGCCGAGGGGCGCACCATCGCCGAGGACCGGCTGTACGCGATGGTGCGCGAGCACGGGCTGCCCGACCCCGTCTGGAACGTGGACCTGCGGCTGCCCGGCGGCCCGCATCTCGGCGGCGTCGACGCGTTCTGGCCCGACCACGCCGTCGCCCTGGAGCTGGACACCCGGGCGACCCGGCAGGGCCCTCGGCAGGAGGGCGACGCGCTGTGGAGCGAGTACACCCGCAAGCGCGAGCACCTGGAGCGGCTCGGGATCACGGTCGTGCACATCACCCCGAAGAAGCTGCGCGAGTCGACCGAGCAGCAGGCCGCCATCGTGCGGACCGCGTTGATGGCCTCCGGGGACCGGGACCCGGCGGCGTACGTCGTGGTCCTGCCCCGATGATCGGGCGGGCGGGTGAGAGGGCCGGGCGGGCCGCTCGGGCGGGTTGAGCCGGGTTCAGCCCTTTCGGAGGACGAGTTCGGTGTTGCGGTCGCCCGGGGTGCCGGAGAGGGTGGCGCGCGAGCCGGGTGCGTTGAAGGAGAGCTCGCGGTAGAGGGCGGCCAGGCCGGTCTGCGTGAGGTCCGTGAAGTCGGTGCGGTGCGGGGCCGAGGACTCGATGAGCGTCGTGAAGACGGACAGCGTGCCGTCGTGGTTGTCGGCGACCTCGATGATGCGCGCGAGCTGCGGGAAGTCGACGTGGGAGGCGGTGGAGACCTCCCAGAAGCCCGTGCCGCCGTCGACTCCCGGATGGGGCGTGATGTCGTTCTTGTGGCTGTGGCCGTTCACCCAGGCGAGGACGGGCCGGTGGGCCGCGAGCAGGGCGGTCAGCTCCTCGCCGCCGTGGCGCTTCTCGCCGGGGTGGTGCGGGTCCTCGCGGAGGTTGCGCATCGTCTTGGACGTGTGGTGCGAGAACACGAGGACGTGGTCGCCGCGCCGCTCGGCGGCCTTCAGTTCGCGCTTCAGCCAGTCCAGTTGGGCGGTGCCGATCGAGCCCTCGTAGTGGCCGGCCGGGTCCGTGGTGTCGAGGCTGATGCCGAGGACGTCGTCGGAGATCCGGAACGCGTAGTGCTGCGTCGCGTCGGCCAGGTTGGCCTGGGTGTAGCCGTGGCCGAGTGGGCCCGGGCCCAGGTGGGCGGGGTCGAGGTGGGCCGCGACGTACTCGGTCGGCGTGAACGGGGCGCGGGCCTCGTCGGGCGTCACCCGGCGCATCTTCCGCTTGTGCGAGACGAGGAGCTCCTTGAACGCCTTGCCCTTCGGGTCGCCGCCGTTCTGCACGTTGTCCCAGATCGCCTTGCCGGTGGCGGCGTCGAGGTCCATCAGCTTGCGGCCGCCGACCGCGAACTCGGTGAAGTACGGGTCCGCGGGCGCGTAGCAGCCGCCGGGCAGGGAGTCGTGGTTGCCGACCGTGGAGTACCAGGGGAGGTTCAGGCCGGGGCTGCGCAGTTCGGCGACGGCGGCGTCCAGGAAGCCGGGGATACGGGGGAAGCCGTGGTCCCGCTTGTCGGCGTCCCGGAAGGCGGCGTCCGGCTGCCAGTACAGCGGCAGCCCACTGTTCTGGACGCCCTCGTAGTGGCGGGGGTCGCCGGTGTTGGGGCTGATGCGGCCGCCGCTCATCGCCTTGAGGAACCAGTCGAGTTCGGAGCGGGCGTTGTTGTCGGTGTTGTCGCCCGTCGTCATCACGAAGTGCAGTGGCGAGGCGGTGACGGGGGCGCCGCGCAGCGCGTTGACGCGCTCGACGAGCGCCACGGCGCCCGCGACGCTCAGTGCCTCCTGCGGGCGCCAGGCGCTCGCCGTCTGCGACCTCAGGTACTCGTAGCGCAGGGGGTGTTGTACGTCGACCAGGTGGAGGTCGGTGAACTGGACGAACGCGGCGAGTGGCATCCGCTTGGCCTCGCGGCTGGAGCGGGCCGGGGCCAACTCGGCGCGCACGACGCGCTCCCAGGCCGGGCCGTCGCCCAGGCGCCGGTAGCCGGAGCCCGCGGTGGCGGTCGCGACCGCGGCGAGGGTGGTGCCGCGGGTGTACGGGGCGAGTGGGGCGGCCGGGGCCCTGCGGGACATCGCCCGTACGGGGGCGGCGGCTGCCTGGTGCGCGGCGGCGCGGGTCTCGCCTGCGGGGCCGAGGGCGTATCCGATTCCGGCAGAGAGGGTCACCGCGCCGGTCGCGGTCAGGAATGCGCGGCGGTCGATCTCTGCGGCGGCTTTGGTGACAGAGCGTATGCGCGGCATGGCGCGGTCTCCCCGAGTGCGAACGCGTCGACAGTGACGGCCGGGCCGGTCCGGTCGAACCGCCCTTCCGTACTGGATCGTTGGCAGCGGGGATGACCTGCGCGTGAACGGCGACGCAACGCGCAGCGCCGATCACGGTACGTGGATCTAGGGCTTGTCGTTTGGATCAGGCCGGATCAGGGAGCGGGGCCTGGTGCGTGCGATCGCAAGGCGGAGGAGGGAGGCGACGCGGAGCGTCGTCGACCGACGACAACGCCGCGAGCGTGCGTGCCAGGCCCCGCGAGCCCGGCCTGATCCAAACGACAAGCCCTAAGGCCGGTCGTGGGGGTGCCGCATCGTCACACGAGGGTGGGCCCGGGGCGCCCCGGCGGTCACGCGGTGTTCATCTTCCGGGGAACGTGGGGCTGAACCCGTGCCGTGGCCGGGGCCGTCGTTCACGTTGCGCGGCACCGGGGGCCGCCTTGCCCACCCTGCCGCCCAAGGCGGCAGATTGCCCAAGGCGGGGGCAAATCAAGCCCCTGCGGCGATTGAGCAGCGGGGTCCGGGGCGGAGCCCCGAGGCGTGGGGCCGGGTGGGTGTCAGTCGGGGACGTGGCCCGAGGACGGGCGGGAGTGCCACAAGGTCAGGCCCACGTCGACCAGTTCCACCCGCGGCAGGTCCTGGACCACCGCGAGGTCGTGCCAGGCCGCCATGTCCGTGGAGCCGTTCTCCTCGTGCCGCAGCGCCCCACCGGTGATCGCCCCCTCGTAGACGAGCCGCAGCCCATGGAAATCCGCCACCTTGCCGAGCTTGCGGGGATAGCGGCGCAGCACGGAGTGCACACCGAGCAGGGCGACCGGATCGACGACGTACCCCGTCTCCTCGTCGACCTCACGGATCACCGTGTCGTACGGGTCCTCACCGTGATCCATGCCCCCACCCGGCAGGGTCCACCGCTTGCTCCCGTCCCCCGCGACCCACCGCGCCAGCAACACCCGCTCCTCCCGGACGCACACCGCGTAGGCCGCCACCCTCAGCTCTTTGTTCATCCCCTGACGCTAGAGGCATCCGGCCGCCGGTGCAGGTGTTACGCGCCTTGCCGGTCCCGTCACGATTTGGGCGGCATGGCGCATGGCGGAAGTACGCCATGGCGCCTTCCCGGCTCGGGCAACTCTCCCCAAACTGTGGTCACTTACGTAAAGCTGAGCGGTCATCCGGCACCGAAATCCGGATTCCTTTCACCTTTTACGTACAGGGATGCTGATGACCACCGATCCCCAACGCACCCCCATATCCGGCGCGAGACGCGCGGCCCGGCTCGCGGCGGCCGCGGGACTCGTGGCCGCGCTCACCGCGACCGGGCCGATACCCATGGCCTTCGCCGCGGACGCGGACCCCGCCCCGACCCCGAAGTCCGCGAGCGACAAGCTCGGCACGCACGACGCCGAACTCCTCGCCGACGCCAAGGCCGACGGCAAGAAGAACGTGACCATGATGGTCGCGACCACCCCCGGGAAGACCGAAGAGGTCGCGAGCCGCCTCGACGCCGTCAAGGGCGGCTCCGTGGGCCGCACCTACGACAAGCTCGGCTACGTACGGGCGACCGTGCCGACCGGCCGCGCCGACGCCGCGATCAAGTCCGCCGAGAAGCTCGACACCGTGCACGGCATCGACCTGCGCCAGGAGATCGCGCTCGACGACCCGACGCCGGCCGCCGACACCGCCAAGGGCGCGAAGGCCTCCGCCGCCAAGGCCACCGGCTCGTACAGCGGGCCCGGCAGGAGCACCCCGGCCAAGAACCCGTACAACCCGTCCTTCGAGACGGGCGCCGTCGACTTCGTGAAGCAGCACCCGAAGGCGGACGGCCGCGGCACCACCATCGGCATCCTCGACTCGGGCGTCGACCTCGGCCACCCGGCGCTGCAGAAGACCACGACCGGCGAGCGCAAGATCGTCGACTGGGTCACCGCGACCGACCCGATCGTGGACGGCGACGCGACGTGGCGGCCGATGGTCACCCAGGTGTCCGGGCCCACGTTCACGTACGGCGGCCGGACCTGGAAGGCGGCCTCCGGCTCGTACGGGATCAGCACCTTCGCGGAGTCCGTCACGGCCGGCGGCGACGCCAAGGGCGACGCGAACCGGGACGGCGACACCACCGACAAGTGGGGTGTCCTGTACGACACGGCCAAGGGGACGGTGATCGTCGACCTCAACGACAACGGCGACTTCACCGACGACACCCCGATGAAGCCGTACAAGGACGGCCACCAGGTCGGTTACTTCGGCAAGGACGACCCGTCCACCGACGTCGTCGAGCGCCAGCCGTTCGTCGTCGAGGTCCGCAAGGACGTCCCCATGGACCCGTACGGCGGCGACTGGATCGGCAAGAAGGCCGACTTCGTCAACATCGGCGTCATCGAGTCCGAGCACGGCACGCACGTCGCGGGCATCACCGCGGCCAACGGGCTGTTCGGCAACAAGAACATGAACGGTGCCGCGCCCGGCGCCAAGCTGGTCTCCTCGCGGGCCTGCACCTGGACCGGCGGCTGCACCAACGTCGCGCTCACCGAGGGCATGATCGACCTCGTGACGAAGCGCGGCGTCGACATCGTCAACATGTCGATCGGCGGCCTGCCCGCGCTGAACGACGGCGCCAACGCCCGTGCGCTGCTCTACACGCGCCTCATCGACGACTACGGCGTACAGCTGGTGATCTCGGCGGGCAACTCCGGGCCCGGCGCGAACACCATCGGTGACCCGGGACTCGCCGACAAGGTGCTGTCCGTCGGCGCGTCCATCTCGAAGGACACCTGGGCCGCCAACTACGGCTCCAAGGTGGCGAAGTCGTACGCGATGATGCCGTTCTCCTCGCACGGCCCGCGCGAGGACGGCGGTTTCGCGCCGATCATCTCGGCGCCCGGCGCCGCCATCAACTCCACCCAGACCTGGCTGCCGGGTTCGCCCGTCGCCGAGGCCGGCTACTCGCTTCCCGCCGGCTACTCGATGCTCCAGGGCACCTCGATGGCATCGCCGCAGGCGGCGGGCGCGAGCGCGCTGCTGATCTCGGCGGCCAAGCAGCAGAAGGTGTCGCTGAACCCGGCGAAGCTGCGCACCGCGCTCACCTCGACCGCGAAGCACATCCCGGGCGAGCAGGCGTACGCGGAGGGCTCCGGCCTCATCGACATCGTCGACGCGTGGGACTCGATCGAGCACCGGCCGAGCACCCAGACGTACACGGTGAAGGCGCCCGTCGACACCGCGATCGACGACGCGCTCCAGACGCCGGGCTTCGGCACCGGCATCTACGACCGCGAAGGCGGGCTCAAGGCCGGGCACAAGAAGACGTACGACGTCACCGTCACGCGGACGTCGGGCTCCTCGAAGCCGGTCAAGCACAAGCTGTCGCTGAAGAACAACTCCGGTGGCACGTTCTCCGTCGTCGGGTCGAGCACCGTCTCGCTGCCGCTGAACAAGCCGGTCACCGTGAAGGTGCAGGCGAAGCCGTCCGGCGCCGGGCTGCGCAGCGCGATCCTGCGCGTCGACGACCCGCGGACCGAGGGCGTCGACCAGCAGGTCATGGCGACCGTCGTCGTCTCCTCGCCGGTCAAGTACACCTTCGCCGCGAAGGGTTCGGTGCAGCGCAACAGCACGAAGTCGTACTTCGTGACGGTGCCCGAGGGTGCCAAGTCCCTCGAGGTGCGCATGGGCGGTCTCGCGGCGAAGAGCCAGACCCGCTTCATCTCCATCCACCCGTACGGCGTTCCGGTCGATTCGACGTCGACGCCCGACTGCTACCCGAACTACGGGGACGGCACGGGCAACGGCTGCCGTCCCGACCTGCGTTCGTACGACGCGCCGCAGGCGGGCGTGTGGGAGATCGAGGTCGAGGCGCGGCGTACGTCGCCGCTGCTCGACAACCCGTACGCGCTGGACGTCGCCGTGCTCGGCGCGGACTTCGACCCGGCGGTGCAGACGCTGCCCGAGGCGAAGGTGGGCACGCCCGCCGACGTCACGTGGAAGGTGGCGAACAAGTTCGCGGCCATCAGCGGCGGCAAGCTGAAGGGCGGCGCGCTCGGCTCGTCGAAGACGACGCGGCCGACGATCGCCAACGGCTCGTCGCAGTCGTCGACCGTCGAGGTGCCGGCGGGCGCCGACAAGCTCGACGTGACCATCGGCAACGTCTCCGACCAGGCGGCCGACCTCGACCTCACCGTCTACGACAAGGACGGCAAGGTCGTCGGGCAGTCCGCCGACGGGGACTCCGAGGAGTCCGTGAGCGTCGCGAAGCCGGCCGCCGGTACGTACACGGTGCAGGTCGACGGGTACTCGGTGCCGTCCGGGTCGACCGCGTACGACTACGTCGACGTCTTCTTCGCGCCCTCGCTGGGCACGGTGAAGGTCGACGAGTCGAAGCCGGTGTCGTTGGCGACGGGGGCGTCGGCCGCCGTCTCCGCGCAGGTCGTCGCGGCGGCTGCGGCGCCCGAGGGGCGGGAGTTCTTCGGGCAGGTGCGGTTGTTGAACGAGCGGGGCGTTGCCGCGGGTGTCGGTAGCGTCAAGATCGAGAAGGTCACGCCGTAGCCTCCGGCTGGGCCTGATCCGGGGCGGTCACCTGCGGGTGACCGCCCCTCCGCGTCCACGGTCTCGGCGCTCCGCGGGCTCCGCTGCTGCCGCACCGTCCGTTACGCACGAGGGTCCGCCCCAGCCGCACCGTCGTTACGGCCACGGGGCTCTGCCCCGGCCCCCGCGCCTCAATCGCCGGCGGGGCTCCAAGGACGATCGGGGCTCCGCCCCACGTCCCGCGCGCCTCGTCCCGGAGCGGGACTCAAATGGCCCACCCGTCCGCGGGGCCTGATGCGCCGACCCCTCCGCGGGGCTTGGTGTGCCCGCCCGTCCGCGAGGCTTGGTGTGCCCGCCCACCCGTGGTCGCTTGATTCGGCCCGACCGTCCGTGGCGTCTTGATTCGGCCCGGCCACCCGTGGCGGCTTGGTTCGGGCCGCCCACCCACAGGCGATGGCCCGTGCCCCCGCTCATGTCCCACCACCCACCCCCGGAGTCCTCCCGGTAGGCGCCGGCGCAGGCCGGGCACCACGCCCGGGGCGACGCCCCCGGAGGGGGCGGGTGGTGGGAGGTGGGCGGGCACGGGCGCAGCACTGGTACCTGGGCCTGGCTGGTACGTGGGCCCGCACCGGTACCCCGGCCTCGCGGGGTGCCGGTACCTGCCGCCGGGACGGCTCCCCACCCGTGACGACAGGCCGCAACATCCTTGGGCAACCTGCCGGGCAGGCGGCTCCCCGCCCGAAACGGTCAGCCGGCACCAGCTTGGGCAACCTGCCGCGCGGACGGCCCCCACCCGCAGCGGTCGACCGCCACCCCCTTGGGCAACCCGCCGCGCAGGCGGCTCCCCACCCGTTGCGGGCGGCCGCAATCGGCTTGGGTGAGCTGCCGCCCTGGGCGGCAGCGTGGGCAAGGCAGCCCCCGGTGCCGCCTGTGCGTTACGACCGTGACCGGCACGGCATGCCGTGGGCCTGTGGCAGCCACCGCAGGATGTCCGCTCGGGCCTCGGGCACGGAGTGGCCCGTTGTCCAGGTCTGGCGGTCGTCCGGGCGGACCGGTATCCGGATCAGCGTGTACGTACCGGTGCGCAGGTCGCGTTCGGCCGCGCCGTCGAGTGTCACCGCAGTCGTGGCCCGGGTCGACCGTTCGGGGCGGTAGAAGCGCTCGACGTCGAGGACGACCCGTACGTCTCCGTCGGCGCGCGGCGTGACACTGATCACCCGGCCCTCCACCAGGGTCCGTGAACACGCGATGCGCAGCGCGGCCGGGTTGACGGACTTGCCGCCGTCCTGGGACGCCGCCTTGTCGTTCGCCGCACCCGCCGCGTCCCCGTCGCCGCCCGGCGCGCTCACCCCGAGCCACACGAGCCCCCCGAAGACCGAGGCCGCGCAGGCCACGACGAGCCCGCCGAACGCGATCCGCAGCGGCCGGCGGCGTACCGGCACAGGCGGCACCACCGGCACCGGCTCCCGGCGGGACGCCAACGCGTCGCCGAGCCCCCGCACCTGCTGCCGCAGCAGCGCGACATCCGCCGCGACCCCCGCCGCGTCGGGGTCGTCGGACGGCAGCGGCTCCCCGGTCACGGCCAGCATCAGCAGCCGGTCCTCGTGCGCAGCGTCGTTCACGTCACACCACCTCCCCTTCGCGCAGCCGCACCCGCAGCATCCGCACCGCCGTGTGCAGGCGGCTCTTGACGGTGCCCTCGGGCACCCCCAGCTCCGCCGCGATGTCGCGCACCGGCAGATCCGCGTAGAAGCGGAGCACCACCACCTGTCGCTGCTCGTCGGGGAGCTGGTCGAGGCCCTGGGCCACCGCCATCGACAGCACGCGCGTGTCGGCGGCGTCCCGCGCGTCCTCCTGGCGCAGCGCGGCGAGCCGCTCGCCGAGGCGTTCCTGGCGGCGCCGCGCCCGGTGCCAGTCCATGGCGAGGTTCGAGGCGACGACCGCCGCCCAGGCCGCGACGTCGCGGGGCGCCTCCTGGCCCTTCGCGGCCCGTTCCAGGAGCCGCAGCCGCACCTGCTGCACCCCGTCCGGCAGGTCCCCGTACGGCACCCCGCCAAGCGACAGCACGGCGCGCACCCGGTCCTCGACGGCCGCCTCCAGGGGATCGTCCGGACGCCCCCTCGGTTTTCTGCGCAGCACTGCGCCTCCCCTCCCCGCGTACGCCCTACGACGCCGAAGGAGCCGGAAACGTTCGCCGAGGGCGCTCGAAACTGTGGCCAGTGCCATACCGTCCCGGAACCCGGACAATGGATTGGACAAGGCGGGCCTGGACAGACGCATCATGGACACACCCGCCAGGCCGGATGGCCGCTTGCACGAAAATCACGGAGGACCCTGTGAAGGTCGGAATCGTCGGAGCCACCGGTCAGGTCGGCACGGTCATGCGCAAGATCCTCGTCGAGCGGGACTTCCCGATCGACGAGCTGCGCCTGTTCGCGTCCGCCCGCAGCGCTGGCAAGGTGCTCGACGGCGTGACGATCGAGGACGCGTCGACGGCCGACTACAGCGGCCTCGACATCGTGCTGTTCTCCGCCGGTGGCGCCACGTCGAAGGCCCTCGCCGAGAAGGTCGCCGCCCAGGGCCCCGTCGTGATCGACAACTCCTCGGCCTGGCGCAAGGACCCCGAGGTCCCGCTGGTCGTCTCCGAGGTCAACCCGCACGCGATCGCGAACCGCCCCAAGGGCATCATCGCGAACCCGAACTGCACGACGATGGCCGCGATGCCGGTCCTGCGTCCGCTGCACGACGAGGCGGGCCTGCAGGCCCTGACCGTCGCCACGTACCAGGCCGTGTCCGGTTCCGGCCTCGCGGGCGTCGCCGAGCTGCACGGCCAGGCGCAGAAGGTGATCGCGGAGGCCGACAAGCTGACGCACGACGGCGAGGCCGTCGACTTCCCGGAGCCGGACGTCTACAAGCGCCCCATCGCGTTCAACGTGCTGCCGATGGCCGGCTCGATCGTCGACGACGGCCTGAACGAGACGGACGAGGAGCAGAAGCTCCGCAACGAGTCCCGCAAGATCCTGGAGATCCCGGAGCTGAAGGTCTCGGGCACCTGCGTGCGCGTCCCGGTCTTCTCGGGCCACTCCCTCCAGGTCAACGCCCGCTTCGCCCGTCCGATCAGCCCCGAGCGCGCCACGGAGCTGCTCGCGGCCGCGGAGGGCGTCGAGCTGTCCGACATCCCGACGCCGCTCCAGGCGGCCGGCAAGGACCCGTCGTACGTGGGCCGCATCCGTAACGACGAGACGCTGGAGAACGGCCTGGCGCTGTTCATCTCCAACGACAACCTCCGCAAGGGCGCCGCGCTGAACGCGGTGCAGATCGCGGAGCTGGTGGCCAAGGAGCTGTCCGCCAAGTAAGTCGCGCCAGCTCCACCTCGTCGCGAGGGGCGGTCACCGGGTTCCGGTGGCCGCCCCTCGCGCGTTCCTCGTCAGGGCCGCTCCACCGCGAAGTGCAGGCAGCCGTACTCGACGGCCCTGACATGCACGAGGACCACCTCGGGGTGGGCGAACGCCTCGTCGAGGGCGGCGTCGATGCCGGCCGTCGGGTCGTCCGCCGGGATCTCCAGGAGGCGGCCGCCCGCGATGTGGCCGCGGGCGTCGTAGCGGCGCAGGGTGCGCAGGGCGCCGGGGCGGGCGAAGGGGTGGCCGGTCCGGTCGGCCGCCGGGCCGCCGCAGTCCTCGGCGTGGATGAAGACCGGGCCCTGCTCGTCGTACGCGCCGGGGTCCGCGCCCGTCTCCGCGGCCCAGCGGCGCAGGGGCGCGTAGGAGACGAGGGCGACCTGCTCGCCCTCCTCGATGGGGCGCAGGCAGCAGCGCAGCGGGGAGCCGACGGCCGCGTCGTCGGTCGCGGTGAAGGGGCGCATGGCGCGGCCCGCGTCGTCGTTCGCGCGGAGTTCCTTGAGGGCGGCCTCGGTGATGGGAAGTGCGGTGTACCTGGTCATGGCTCCAGGCTCGCGCCGGGCGCGCGTGTTCACCGGCGGGAAACGGACATCGCCTTCGCACACCCCGCGTGGAAGGATGACCGGAAACGTCATAAACCCGAAAACACAGACCGCTTAATAGGAGATGACCGCGTGCCTGGCACCAATCTGACCCGTGAAGAGGCGCAGCAGCGGGCGAAGCTGCTCACCGTTGACTCGTACGAGATCGATCTCGACCTCTCCGGCGCGCAGGAGGGCGGCACGTTCCGGTCGGCGACCACCGTGCGCTTCGACAGCGCGGAGGCGGGCGCCGAGAGCTTCATCGACCTCGTCGCCGACGCCGTGCACGAGGTGGTGCTCAATGGGCGTTCGTTCGATGTCGCCGCCGTGTTCCGGGACTCGCGGATCGCGCTGAAGCACCTGGAGGCGGGGCCGAACGAGTTGAAGGTCGTCGCCGACTGCGCGTACACGAACACGGGTGAGGGACTGCACCGCTTCGTCGACCCGGTCGACGAACAGGCCTACCTCTACACGCAGTTCGAGGTGCCGGACGCCCGGCGCGTGTTCGCGAGCTTTGAACAGCCCGACCTCAAGGGCACCTTCCGGTTCACGGTGAAGGCGCCGAGCGGCTGGACCGTTGTCTCCAACTCGCCGACGCCGGAGCCGAAGGACGACGTCTGGGCCTTCGAGCCGACGCCGCGCATCTCGACGTACATCACGGCGCTGATCGTCGGCCCGTACCACTCCGTCCACTCGTCGTACGAGAACGCCGAGACCGGGCAGAGCGTGCCGCTGGCGATCTACTGCCGGCCCTCGCTCGCCGAGTTCCTCGACTCGGACGCGATCTTCGAGGTGACGCGGCAGGGCTTCGACTGGTTCCAGGAGAAGTTCGACTACGCGTACCCGTTCGCCAAGTACGACCAGCTCTTCGTGCCCGAGTTCAATGCCGGGGCCATGGAGAACGCCGGCGCCGTCACCATTCGCGACCAGTACGTGTTCCGCTCGAAGGTGACGGACGCCGCGTACGAGGTGCGGGCCGCGACGATCCTGCACGAGCTGGCCCACATGTGGTTCGGCGACCTGGTCACCATGGAGTGGTGGAACGACCTGTGGCTGAACGAGTCGTTCGCGACGTTCGCCGAGGCCGCCTGCCAGGCGTACGCGCCGGGCTCGAAGTGGCCGCACTCGTGGACGACGTTCGCCAACCAGATGAAGACGTGGGCGTACCGGCAGGACCAACTGCCGTCCACGCACCCGATCATGGCGGACATCAGCGACCTCGACGACGTGCTGGTGAACTTCGACGGCATCACGTACGCGAAGGGTGCCTCCGTCCTCAAGCAGCTCGTCGCGTACGTCGGCATGGACGAGTTCTTCCAGGGCGTGCAGGCGTACTTCAAACGGCACGCGTTCGGGAACACGCGCCTGTCCGACCTCCTCGGCGCCCTTGAGGAGACCAGCGGGCGGGACCTGAAGTCCTGGTCGAAGGCGTGGCTGGAGACGGCCGGCATCAACGTCCTGCGCCCGGAGATCGAGACCGACGCGAACGGCGTCATCACCTCGTTCGCCGTCCGCCAGGAGGCCCCCGCGCTGCCCGAGGGCGCCAAGGGCGAGGCGACGCTGCGCCCGCACCGCATCGCCATCGGCTTCTACGACCTCGACGACGAGTCCGGGAAGCTGCTGCGCGGCGAGCGCGTCGAACTCGACGTCACGGCGACGGAGTCGACGCAGGTCCCGGACCTCGTCGGCAAGCACCGCCCGGCCGTGATCCTGCTCAACGACGACGACCTGTCGTACGCGAAGGTCCGCCTCGACGAGGAGTCCCTGGCCTTCGTCACCCAGCACCTCGGCGACTTCGAGGCCTCGCTGCCGCGGGCGCTGTGCTGGGCCTCCGCCTGGGACATGACGCGCGACGCCGAGCTGTCGACGAGCGCGTACCTGGACCTGGTGCTCAGCGGGGTCGGCAAGGAGTCCGACATCGGCGTCGTGCAGTCGCTGCACCGCCAGGTGAAGCTCGCCGTCGACCTGTACGCGGCGCCCGCCCACCGCGACGCGCTGCTCACCCGCTGGACCGAGGCGGCCCTCACCCACCTGCGGACGGCTGAGGCGGGCAGCGACCACCAGCTGGCGTGGGCCCGCGCGTTCGCGGCGAGCGCCCGTACGCCGGAGCAGCTCGACCTCCTGGACGCCTTGTTGGAGGGGTCGCAGACGATCGAGGGTCTTGCCGTCGACACCGAGCTGCGCTGGGCATTCGTGCAGCGGCTCGCGGCGGTCGGGCGGCACGACGAGGCGGAGATCGCGGCCGAGTACGAGCGGGACAGGACGGCGGCCGGTGAGCGGCACGCGGCCTGCGCCCGCGCGGCGCGGCCGACCCCGGAGGCCAAGGCGGAGGCCTGGGCCTCGGTCGTCGAGAGCGACAAGCTGCCGAACGCGGTGCAGGAGGCGGTGATCGGCGGCTTCGTCCAGACCGACCAGCGCGAACTGCTCGCGCCGTACACGGAGAAGTTCTTCGCGGCGCTGAAGTCCGTCTGGGACTCCCGCTCCCACGAGATGGCGCAGCAGATCGCGATCGGCCTCTACCCGGCGATCCAGGTGTCCCAGGAGACGCTGACCGCGACCGACGCGTGGCTGTACTCGGCCGAGCCGAGCGCGGCGCTGCGCCGCCTCGTGTCGGAGTCGCGGGCGGGCGTGGAGCGCGCGCTGAAGGCGCAGGGCGCCGACGCGTAAACGCCGGAGCCCGGCCCCTGTGCGCCCGCTCGTGTGAGACTGGGCGCATGGGGGCCGGGCGGGAATCGCGGGTGGAGAAGGACGCGATGACGGTGGAGATCGTCTACGCGTTGGTGAGCGGCGTGGTGCTCGCCGCCGCGGTGACGGTGGTCGCCGTCGCGCTGACGGTGCCCGTCACGCCGTACGGGCTGACGCTCGGCGGCCTGGTCGGTGCCGCACACATCGTGCGTGTGCTGTACCGGTTCGACCGGGAGCGCCGCCTCGGGCGCTGAAGCCCCGTACGGACCGGGTCGGTTACTGCGTGAAGCGGTCGCGGAGCGCCTTGCGGCCCGGCTCCGTCAGGCTGCCGTGCACGCGCATCCGGGCCACGCCACCGTCGGGGAACGCGTCGAGGCGTACGTGGGTGGCCACGGCCTCCTTCGGCAGCGCGAAGCGGTGCAGCGTGTCGGGCTGAAGCTTCGTACGGGGAATGATCTCGAACCACTCGCCGGTCTCGCCGTCGCGGCCGCTCAGCGCGATCCAGCCGGCCGAGTTGCCCTTCAGGTACGCCGTGTCGATCTCGACGGCGCGGATGGTGCCCTGCGCGGCGAGGCGGAAGCGGACCCAGTCGTTGGTGTCGCGGACGCGGCGACGGCGGTTCTCCCAGCCGTCGTCCATCTTCTGCGAGGTGCCCGGCAGGATGATCTGCGTCGGCGACGAGTAGAACTTGTCGGACGCGTCCTCGTAGGAACCGCCGTTGAGCACCGAGGCCAGGTCGAAGGTGCCGAGCAGGTCCAGCCACTCCGGGTCCGGGACGACCTCGCCGTGCACGCGCAGGCGGGCTATGCCGCCGTCGGGGTGCTGACAGACCCGCAGGTGCGTGTAGCGGCGCTCGGAGGTGATGCTGAAGGCGTTCGCCGCGTGGCCCTTGACCTGGCTCTTCGGGACGATCTCCTCCCACTTCACGTCGTCGGCGAGCAGCTCGTCGGGGCCGGGCGAGCCGGCCACGTTCGTCGCCTGGATGCTCACCTTCTGCGGGTAGTTGCCGCGGAAGTGGGCGGTGTCGACGATCACGCCGCGGATGACGCCGGGCGCGCCGAGCCGGACGATGGCCCAGTCGTGCTCCTCGGGCGCCGGGAAGGGGGAGTCCGCAGTTCCCCTGCGCCTGCGGGTCTCCCAGCCGTCCATGACCTTGCCCTTGTGCCCGAAGTGCTCCGGGTCGAACACCGCGCGGTGGCGCAGCAGCAGGTTCTCGCGCATCGCGAAGAACTCGTCGTTCGCGGCGATGACGCCGCCGCCGAGCCGCCGGTCGGCGAGGTCGACGAGGTCGGTGAAGGCCTCGGCGTCACCGAAGGTGCGGTAGTCGGCGTACGGGTCGCCGCCTCCGTAGGGGGCGGCGTCGTTGGCGTGCGGGTCCTGGTCCTGGGCGTCCGGGGCGGGAGTCGTCTGGGTCATGGGCCCACTGTCGCGCGCGAGGAGCAGACAGGTCCATCGAAAGTTTTCGATGTGGCCTTTCAGTCCTGCTGAACGGTCAGGGCCTCCAGGACGTGCCGCACGGCCGTCCCCTCCTCCGAGCCCTTCCGTACGGCCGCCACCACGTGCCGTACGGGACGGTCCGCGCCGAGCGGGCACATCACGACGCCGTCCCTGCGCGCCGCCGCCATCCGCGGCACCAGGGCGACGCCCATCCCCGCCTCGACCATGGCGAGGATCGCGGTCCAGCCGGCGGCGCTGTGCGCCTGCTCCGGCACGAACCCGGCGGCCTCGCACGCGTTCGTCGTGATCTCCGACCAGGGTCCGGAGCCGCCGAAGATCCACGGCTCGCCCGCGAGATCGGCGAGCCGCAGTCCGGGCTCGCCCGCCAGCGGATGCCCCACCGGCAGCGCGACGTCCAGCGGGTCGGCGAGCAGCGGCACCCGCGTGAACTTGGGGTCGCGGGGCGTCGGCGCGTGCGCGGCCAGCGACAGGGCGAGGTCCACGTCGCCGGTGGCGAGCAGCTCGTACGCCTGCCCCGCCTCGGCCTCCCGGACCCGGACGGTGATGCCGGGGTGCGCCGAGCGCAGCTGCCGCACGGCGGGCACGACGAGCGCGGGCACGGCGGTGGAGAACGCGGCGACCCGCACGGTCCCCGTCTCGCCGTGCGCCCACTGCGCCAGTTCGGCGTCGGCGCGCTCCAGCTGGGCGAACACGGCCTCCGCGTGCCGCAGTACGAGCTGCGCGGCGTCGGTGAGGCGGACCCGCCGCCCCTGCGCCTCCAGGAGCGGCACGCCGAGCTGCTTGGCGAGGTTGGTGAGCTGCTGGGAGACGGCGGACGGTGTCATGTGCAGCGTCTGCGCGGTGGCGGTGACGGTGCCGCACTCCCGCAGGGTGCGCAGGACCACCAGCTTCTTCACGTCCCACCGGTCGGGTCCCGGCACTCGCTTCTCGCTGCTCATACGCCACAACGTATCCGCTTGCGCGGCGGTCCTACGCTGACCTCATGGCACCCTCCGCGCACCTGCGCCCGGCCCGCCCCGACGAGGCGGCCCAGCTGTCGGCCCTCGCGCTGCGCTCCAAGGCCCACTGGGGTTACGACGAGGCGTTCATGGCGGCGTGCGTGGCGGAGTTGACGCTGCACCCGTCCGAGGTCGTGCGCCGCCGCACAACGGTCGCCGAGTCCACCGGCGACGGGGCCGGCCGGATCCTCGGCCTGGTGACGCTCGAAGGGGCGCCGCCGGTGGGCGAGCTGGGCCTGATGTTCGTGGACCCGGACGCGATCGGCCTCGGGGTCGGCCGGCTGCTCTTCGAGCACCTGCGGGAGGCGGCGCGGGCGGCCGGGTTCCGGGCGGTGGGCTGGTCGGCGGACCCGAACGCGGTCCCGTTCTACGAGGCGATGGGCGGGCGGCACGTGGGCGTGACGCCGTCGGGCTCGATCCCGGGGCGCGCGCTTCCCTTGATGGAGTTGCGGCTGTGACGCTCAAGCGAGCAGCCGCGGCACCGCCCGCACATAGACGACCATGCCGACGACCTCGACCAGTGTCTGGGTGACGACGACCACCGCGGCGACGGCCAGCGGGTCCGGGAGGGACAGGGCGAGGGGCAGGACGACGAGCGAGTTGCGGGTGGCGCCGGTGAACACGACGGCGCGGCCGGCGGGCACGTCGAGCCGGAACAATCGGGCGACGGCCCGGCCCGCGAACGCCATCACCAGCAGGAACAGCACATAGAACGGCACGACGCGCGCCACGTCCCCGAGGTTGTCGTCCAGCTTGGGGAGCTGCGAGGCGACGACGGTCAGCAGGGTGGCGGCCATCAGCGGCACCATCGCCGTGCCCACGGCCTCGGACACGCGCCGCCCGGCCCGGCGGCGGGCGGCCCAGGCCTGGGTGAGCCAGGCGAGCGCGAGCGGGGCGACGATGAGCGTGAGGAACGCCCGGACGAAGGGCCCGGCCTCGACGACGTCGCCCAGCCCCTCACCCATGAACACGTACAGATACCCGGGCAGCAGCACCATCTGCGCGAGGAGCAGCAGGGGCGTGGCCGCGAGGAGGCGTTGGCTCGCGGCGCCCGCGATGCCGCTGAAGACGATCACGTAGTCGACGCACGGGCAGAGCAGCACGAGCAGTACGCCCAGGCGTACGGCGCGGTCGTCGGGGAGGAACGTGAACATGGCGGCGACGACGAGGGGGACGACGAGGAAGTTGACGCCGAGCGCGGCGCCCAGGAAGCGGCCGGCGCGCAGCGACCGCATTAGCTCCGCTGCGGGGACCTGGAGGAAGGTGACGTAGAGCAGGGCGGCGAGCACAGGGTTGATGCCCCTTTCGAGCCCGCCCCCGACGCCGGGGCCGGCCGCCCCGACGACCCCTCCGGTCACCATCGCCCCCACGTACACGGGCACCTGATGCCGCTCCACCCACTCCGTCACACTCACGCCCCGACGGTATCGGCCCACCACAGCGACGCGTCCCGCCGCCTGCGGGGAACCGGGATCCGGCCGAGGAACGCGGCGGCACGGGCCCGCAGCGCCGGTGCCGGTATTTCAAGCCCCGCTCTTGGACGAGACACGCGGGGTCCGGGGCAGAGCCCCGAGGCCCGGGGGGGCGGTCGACCGGTCAGGGCAGCTGCTTCAGCCACTCCGCCAGCAACCCGTTGACCTCCACGGGACGTTCCTGCTGAAGCCAATGGCCCGCCCCGTCGAGAACGTGGGACCCGCGCAACCCCGGCAACGTCACCGGATACGCCGCAATCGCCTCCGCCAGCCACGTCGTCGACGCATCCCGCCCACCCCCGATGAACAACGACGGCTGCTCGATCGCCGCCCCGTCGTACGCCGCGAGATCCTCCCAGTCCCGGTCCATGTTCCGGTACCGGGCGAGCGCCCCGCCCACCCCCGTACGCTCGAACTCGCCCGCGTACAGGTCGAGTTCGGAATCACCCAGCCACCCCGGCCGACCCCCGGGGAACCGGTCCCGCAGCCGCCCGCCCCGCGTAAGGAAATGCGGGTCCGCGCCGCCGGGCCCCGGCATCGTGTCGGCGGACAACGCCGCGTAGAACCCGGCCAACCACCCCCGCACATCCGGCTCGATCTCGGCCTCCGCACGCCCCGGCTCCTGGAAGTACGAGACGTAGAACTCCTCCGCGCCCCCGCCCATCCCGGCGAACACCTCACTGGGCCGCGGCCCGCCCCGCGGCGCGTACGGCACGCTCAGCAGCCCCACCGCCCGGAAGACCTCCGGCCGGACCAGCGCCGACGTGGCCGCGATGTTCGCACCCCAGTCGTGCCCGATCACGACCGCCGACTCCTCGCCGAGGGCCCGCACCACGGCGACGTTGTCCTCGACGAGTTCGAGCATCCGGTACGCGGCGATGTCGTCCGGCCGCGAGGACCGCCCGTACCCCCGCACGTCGACGGCGACGGCCCGGTACCCGGCGGCGGCGAGCGCCGGAAGCTGCCGGCGCCACGAGTACCAGGACTCCGGGAAGCCGTGCAGGAGCAGGACCAGCGGCTCCGCCCCCTGTTCCACGAGGTGGACACGCCCGGCCGGCGAGGGCACGAGGCGGTGGATCGGTTCGGGCAGCTCGGGCAGCTCGGGCAGCTCGGGCATCGTTTCCTCCGGCTCGGGGGGGCTCAGTACGTCACCCCTCGATCCTGCCGCTACGCCCGGTCGGCCCCCGCCTTTGTTGCCGTTCCGGCAAACCGTGGCGAGGCGACCGACGCCAGCACCACCCCGCCCAGGATCAGCGCCATGCACCCCACCTGCGCCCACCCCATCGACTCCCCGAGGACGAGGTACGAAAGGACCGCCACGCACACCGGCTGGAGGTAGTACACGACGCCCGCCCGCGCCGCGCCCACCAGCGCGATCGCCTTGTTCCACGCGAAGAACGCGACGGCCGACGACACCACGCCGACGTACAGCAGCGGACCGACCGTGCCCGCCCGCACCTCGAACCCGCCCTGCACCGCCACGCTCGCCACGTACACGGGCAGCAGCATCAGCGCGCCGAGCACGAACGTCGTGAACAGGAAGGCGACGCCGCCGAGTTCGCGCGGCTTGCGGCGCAGCAGCGCGCTGTACGAGCCGAAGCAGCCGGCCGCCGCGACCACCCACAGGTCGCCGGGCGCGAAGTCGGGCGTGAGGGAGCCCTTGCTGACGAGGAGGACGACGCCCGCGCAGGCGATCAGCGTTCCGGTCACCCGGCGCGGTCCGAGCCGCGCCCCGCCGAGCCGCTCGTACACCGCCATGATCACCGGCGACGCGGCCATGATCATGCCCATGTTGCCCGCGGAGGTCGTCATCCCGGCCTGGTTGACGAGGGTGTTGTAGGTCGCGATGCCGAGCAGCGAGGCCAGCGCCACGAACCCGAAGTGCCGCCGCAGCGCCGCCCGTTCGCGCCATGCCGCCCGCACCCCGAACGGCGCCACCGCCGCGATGGCCACGATCCAGCGCCAGAACGCGTGCTGGATCGGCGGCACGCTGTCGTGCAGCCCACGCGCGGTGACGAAGCTGCCGGACCAGACGACCGTGGCGAGTGCGGCGAGCGCGAGGCCGACGCCGAGCCCGCCGGCCGCGCGGCCGGCCGCCGCGCTCGGCTCGACGGGTGTACGGGTACGGTCCAGGACTGCCATCAGGGTCGGGCCTCTCGCGCTCGGGTTCGGCTGTCCCGTTACCGTCGCAGCGCCCCACCCATCATGTCCATCGAAACTTTACGCCATATACGTTCAGAATCACTGAACGAAGCTACCCCTCCAGGTAAGCCAGGACCGCCAGCACCCGCCGGTTGTCGCTCTCCCCCGGATACAGGCCGAGTTTCGTGAAGATGTTCCCGATGTGCTTGGTGACGGCCTTCTCCGTGACGACTAGGGACTCCGCCACCCCGGCGTTGGACCGGCCCTGCGCGAGCAGCGCGAGCACCTCGCGCTCGCGGCCGGTCAGCGAGCCGAGCCGCTGGTCGCGGACCTTGCGGGCGAGCAGCTTCGACACCACCTCGGGGTCCATCGCCGTGCCGCCGCCCGCCACTTGGTGGATGGTGCGCAGGAACTCGGAGCCGTTCGTGACCCGGTCCTTCAGTACGTAGCCGACCGCTCCCGCGCCGTCCGCCAGCAACTCCCGCGCGTACAGCGGCTCCACGTACTGCGAGAGCAGCAACACCGGGAGACCCGGCACTCGTTCGCGGGCTTCGAGGGCCGCACGCAGGCCCTCGTCGCTGAAGTCGGGCGGCAGCCGGACGTCGACGATCGCGACGTCCGGCCGCTCGGCGACGAGGACCTTGCGCAGTTCGGGGCCGTTGTCCACGGCGGCGACGACCTCGTGCCCGTACGCGCCGAGGAGCCGCACGAGACCGTCCCTCAGCAGGAAGTGGTCTTCGGCGACGACAACACGCACGGCACCTCCATGGAGATCTGGGTCGGCCCGCCGGCCGGGCTGTTGACCGCGAGGACGCCGTCGAAGGTGGCGAGCCGCCGCTCGATGCCGGCGAGGCCGCTGCCCCGGGCCGGGTCCGCGCCGCCCCGGCCGTCGTCGGTGACGGCGACCCGGAGGGCCATGGTCCCCGCGTCGTAGGCGATGTCGATCCACAGCCGCTCGGCCTCCGCGTGCTTGGCCGCGTTCGTGACGGTCTCGGCGACCGCGAAGTAGACCGCGGACTCGACCGGCGGCTCGGGGCGGGCCGGCAGGTCGACCGTGACCTCCGCGGCCAGCGGGCTGAGCAGCGCCAACGACCGTACGGCGTCGCCGAGTCCGCGGTCGGCGAGGACCGGCGGGTGGATGCCGCGGACCAGGTCGCGCAGTTCCTGGAGCGCCGCGGACGAGGAGGCGCGGGCCTCCGCGAGGAGCGCCCGGACGGCCTCAGGGTCGTCGTTCAGGCGGTGCTCGGCGGCGTCCAGGGTCATACCCATCGCGACGAGCCGGGCCTGCGCCCCGTCGTGCAGGTCCCGCTCGATGCGGCGCAGTTCGGCGGCCGACGTGTCCACGGCGTCGGTGCGGGTCGCGGACAGATGGGCGATGCGGGCGGCCATCAGCTCCTGCTCGGTCGGGGAGAGCGTGGCGCGCACGAAGCGGGCGTGCCGGTCGACCATGGAAGGCGCGATCCACAGACCGGTCTTGGCGAGGGCGAGCCCGAGCACGCCCGCCATGACGCCGGTCGGCACGTCCCTGACGGGGATCGCGGTGTACCAGAGGCCGTCCCACCCGGCGTTCTGGGCCAGGTCCGCGCCGAAGAAGGCGAGGAAGACGCCCCACAGGCCGAACAGGACGAGGGCTCCGGGAACGCAGGCGATGAGGCCGCCGACGAAGGAGTACATCGCGGTCCAGCGCCACTCGCGGAACCGCTGGGCGTCCCCGAACACCCAGCGGTAACGGGCGAGCGGACCGAGGCGCTCCTTCTCCTTGCCGAGCACCGGCGCGGGCGCCGACTCGACGGTGATGCCCGACCACTCGGCCGCGAGGGCCCGCTCGCGGTCCACGACGCGGCGCATGCCCCCTGCGGCCCAGGGCAGCAGGCCCGGAACCGGCGTCCACACCGCGATGTGCAGCAGCGACGACCAGTGCAACGCCACCATGGACAGCCACCACAGCCGGTGGCACCGCCTGACCGCCTCGACCCGCTTCATGTCCCCGGCTCCCCCAACTCGACCGCGTTCCCGGCTGATTGCCGCTACCGGAACGAGTATCCGGCGAACTCCTCCGGCAGGTCGGTGGACTTAACTCCCCCATCCGGCACCGCGTCCGACGCCCACGCCGCGTATCCGTCGGGCCGTACCAGCAGCACCGTGCCCCGCTCGCTCGCCCAGTGCGTGACCCGCACGGAGTCGCTCTTGTAGGCCTCGCCCCGGGGCAGGACCAGCACGAACTGGCCCGCGCGCAGGGCCTCGTAGAGCCGCGAACCGCCGTCGAGCGCGATGTCCGGCACCCGCTTGCCGACGAGCGCGTGGGCACCCCGGGCGGACGGGTACGCGAAGCCGATCCCGGTGATCTGGCCGACCGCGCGGCGGCGGGCGGGCCGGGAGCGGCTGACGGCCGTGGAGAGGACCGAGCGGGCCGCGAGCGTCCAGGGGCGCTTGGCCATCGCCAACCGGACCAGGCCGCCGCTGCTGCGCAGCACCGCATTGCCGACGGGGTGGCGTTCGGTCTCGTAGGTGTCGAGGAGTTCGACCGACGCCCGGCCGCTCACCACCGCCGCCAGCTTCCAGCCCAGGTTCGCCGCGTCCTGGATGCCCGTGTTCATGCCCTGGCCGCCCGCCGGGGTGTGCACGTGCGCGGCGTCCCCGGCGAGGAGCACCCGGCCCACGCGGTACTTCGGTGCCTGCCGTTCGTCGCTGTGGAAGCGGGACATCCAGCGGGCGTCGCGCATGCCGTAGTCCCGGCCGAGGGCGAGCCGGGCGGTCTCCTTGATCTCTTCGAGGTCGAGCGGGGCGTCGTCGGACACGTCGTGCGCGCGGTTCCAGGCGATCACCCGGTAGTAGCCGTCGCCGAACGGGGCGATGAAGGCGAAGGCGTCGCCGACCGTGTTCACGGTGAGGACGTTGTCGGGCTGCTCACCGAGCCGCACGTCGGCGAGGACGACCGAGCGGATGACGGACTTGCCGGGGAACGGCAGCCCCACCGCGGTCCGTACGGCACTGCGCATGCCGTCGGTGCCGACGACGTACGCCGCGCGCAGGTCCTTCGACTCCCCCTGCGCGCGTACGTGCAGCGTGACGCCGTCCGCGTCCTGCGCCAGGCCCGTCACCTCGGTCTCGTACGCGAAGGTGACCCCGGCGTCGACGGCCCGCCGCTCCAGGAGCTTCTCGACCTCGTACTGCGGGACGACGAGGAGGTGGTTGAAGCGCGAGGGCAGCTCGGCCAGTTCGAGGAAGAGGCTGCCGAACAGGCGCAGCCGCTGGAGCTGTTGGCCCTTGGCCTCCAGCTCGTCGGCGAGACCCCGCGCGTCGAGCTGTTCCAGCGTGCGGGCGTGCACGGCGAAGGCGCGGGAGAGGTTGCTGATCTGGTGGGGGCGCCGCTCGACGAGGGTGACGGGCACGCCCGCGGCGGCGAGGTCCCCCGCGAGCAGCAGTCCGGTCGGGCCCGCACCGACCACGATCACTGAACCGGTGGTGCGCGATGAGCCAGTGCTGTCCATGAGGCCTCCAGAAGCGGTCACGCCCGGATCGACCCGCCCATCCTGCCCGCACAGACGCGTCGAGGGCACCCGCCGCGACCGAACGCGGCGGGTGCCCTCGACGGGGAAACCTCGGTGGAGCCGGGCCTCAGCCCTGCTTCGGCTGCTTGCGGGACTTGTCGCCCAGCGCGACCAGACCGGCGATCACCAGGAACAGCACGATCGGCGTCACCACGTACAGGCCGAGCGTCTCGATCACGCTCAGGCCGGTACCCGGGTCGTCGCCGTCGTCGCGCGTGAGCGCGAGCGCGGGGGACGACATGAGCAGCATCATCAGCGTCGTACCGGAGGCCAGGGCGCCGGCGCGCAGGGCGTTCTTCTTGTCCACGAGCCCAACGTAGCGAACGCCTAAACCGGCCGCGCGTCCGGGGGGCCTGTAAGGGGCACTTCGGCTCCCGCGCGCGGCTCCGTGAACACCCCGAGCAGGGCGTGCGCGCGGGGCGATGCGGCCAGTTCCTCAAGGGTGACGGGGCGGCCCGCGGCGTCGGCGACGGGCAGCCGCCAGTTCGGGTACTCGGCCCAGGTGCCGGGCAGGTTCTGCGGGCGCCGGTCGCCGACCAGGTCGGGCAGCCACACCCCGATCATCCGGGCGGGTGTGCCGCGCAGGAACCGGTGGACGGCGCGCACCGCCTCCTCCTCGTCGTGGCTCCCGCGCGCGAGCAGGCCCGTCCGGGCGAACAGGGCGAGCCACTCGGCCACCTCCGCCGCCGCCTCGGCCCCGCTCGCCGTCGACAGCCCGAGCCGCTCGCGCAGCCGTACGTCGTCGCCGCTCAGGCGGGCGGCGGTGGACGGCAGATCGTGGGTGGTGGCGGTGGCGACGCAGTCCGTGCGCCACGCCTCGGCGGGGACGGGCCGCCCGTCGCCCTCCCAGTCGCGCTCGAACCACAGCACCGAGGTGCCAAGCACCCCGCGCGCGTGCAGCGTCCCGCGCACACCCGGCTCGACGGTGCCGAGGTCCTCCCCGATGACGTACGTGCCCGAGCGCGCCGCCTCCAGGAGCAGCACGGCGAGCATGGCCTCGGCGTCGTAGTGGACGTACGTGCCCTCGGTCGGGGGCTCGCCCTCGGGGATCCACCAGAGCCGGAACAGGCCCATCACGTGGTCGATGCGGACGGCGCCCGCGTGCCGCATCAGGTTGCGCAGCAGGTCGCGGAAGGCGGCGTAGCCGGTCTCCGCGAGGCGGTCGGGGCGCCAGGGCGGCAGGCCCCAGTCCTGGCCGCGCGCGTTGAACGCGTCCGGGGGCGCGCCCACGCTGATGCCCTGCGCGAAGACGTCGCGCTGCGCCCACGCGTCGGCGCCGCCGGGGTGCACGCCGACGGCGAGGTCGTGCACGAGCCCGATCGGCATGCCCGACTCGCTCGCGGCGCGCTGCGCGGCGGCGAGCTGCCCGTCGGTGAGCCAGGCGAGGCGGCAGTGGAAGTCGACGCGGTCGAGGAGCTCCCGGCGGGCGCGGTCGGTGGCCGCCGAGCGCGGGTCCTGGAGGGCGGCGGGCCAGGTGTGCCAGTCGGGTCCGTGCACCTCGGCGAGCGCGCAGTACGTGGCGTGGTCCTCCAGGGCCGTGCCCTGCGCGGCGAGGAAGTCGCAGTAGGAGGCACGGCGGCCGGGGGTGAGCGGCACCGCGTGGATCGCTTCGAGGGCCGTCCGCTTCAGCGCCCACACCGCGTCCCGGTCGATAAGGCCGCCCCCGGTGAGCACCGCGGCGCGCAGCCGGGCGGCCTCCGCGGCGTGCTGGGGGACGTACGCGTACTCGGGGATGTCCTCGATCCGCAGATGGACCGGGTCGGGGAAGCGGCGCGAGGAGGGGCGGTACGGAGAAGGGTCGGTCGGGTCCGTGCCGCCGCCGGGGACCGCCGCGTGCAAGGGGTTGACCTGGAGGAATCCGGTGCCGTGGGTGCGGGCCGACCAGGACGCCAGGTCGGCCAGGTCCGCGAGGTCGCCCATGCCCCAGGAGCGGGTGGACAGCAGCGAGTAGAGCTGGACCAGCAGGCCGTGGGTGCGCCGCGGCGGGGCCGGGGCGGCGGGCGGCGCGGCGATGAGATGGGCCTCGGCGGTGCGCCCGTCGGGCGCGGCGACGCGCAGCCGGTGCGCGCCGGGCGGCGTGGCGGTGCCCGGGTCCCAGGGGTCGAAGCGGTCCCCGCCTTCGGGCCGCAGCCGCAGCTCGGCCCCCGCGGGCAGGCCCGCCACCCAGTGCGGGACGCCGCCGTCGGCCCATGCCACGACCGTCGGCGGCAGCAGCCGCTCGGGCGCCTCGGCGGGGTCGTCGGTGACCGGCACGCCGAGCGCCGCGAGGGCCGCCGTCACCGCCGTGTCCGAGGCGTGGACGGTGTGGCCCGGTGCCGGGGAGTAGGACGTGGCGACTCCGTGCAGCGCGGCGAGCCGGGCCAGCGTCATGGGCTCAGGCGAGGCCGCTCGGGCAGCCCGCGGCCAGGCCGTTCGGGGTGGGCTCGGAGGTGAGCGGCGCCTCGTCGTTCATGGGCGGCTCGGAAGTCAGTGGGGCGTAGTCCGTGAAGGCGGGCTCGCTGGTGAGGGGCGATTCGAAGGAAGAGGTGCTGGTGACGTCGGCGTCGTCGAGCATGCTGAGGTCCGCCTGTTTGGAGAGGGCCGAGAGCAGGAGCTGAGCTGATGCGGCCACGGGGGCCTCCTTCGTCGTAAGGCGTCGGGAGTCGAAGCCCTACCCAGAAGGTACGGGCGCAGACCTTTTCCGTGGGACAACGTGTTGCTGGTCACATTGTGTACGACGAAAGGAACTTGACCAGAGGGCCGGGAAAACCGAAAAAACTCCCGTGCGACCAGGCAACTCGTCGGTAGGGCCGGTTCCCGCCCATCGACGGCTCCCTCCCTTCTATCCTTGTGCCTCTTGAGTCGAATTCGAACCCATGAGGAGTACGCCGTGCAGCTCCGGCGCAGGAAGAGGGCGGCCGCCCTCGCGGTCGCCGTCATCGCCGGGACGCTGGGCGGGGCCACGGGGGCCGCGGCCGCTCCGCCGACCCCGGGGACGTCCACGGGCGACCTGAAGCCGGACGCGAAGCTGCCCGCGGTGTGGCCGCGCCCGCAGTCCCTCAAGGCTTCGGACGAGGCGGCCGGGGTCGCGGTCCCGGACCAGGTGACGCTCCTGGTGCCGCCCGGTTCCGACACGTATGCCGTGGACGCGCTGCGCACGGCGCTGGAGGACGCGGGGGCGCGGGACGTCCGACAGGTCCACGCCGAGGCCGACGTGCCCCGCGACGCGCGGCTCGTGGTGCGGCTCGCCACCGAGTCCCCGCAGGCCCGCACCGGCGCGGGCGGCTACCGGCCCGACTCGGGCAGGGCGAAGGCCGGCCCCCTCGACGCGACCCTGCGGGGCCTCGGCGCGAGCGCCCGCGGCGATCTGCCGTCCGGCGGCTACCGGCTCGCCGTGGGCCGCGCCGCGGGCACCCCGACCGTCGCCATCGAGGGCATCGGGGACGACGGCCTGTTCCACGCGGCGCAGACGTTCCGGCAGCTGATCGACGGGCGGACCGTCGCGGGAGTCGTCGTACGCGACTGGCCGGGCACGGCGGTCCGCGGTCTGACGGAGGGTTTCTACGGCACGCCGTGGACGACGCGACAGCGTCTGGAGCAGCTCGACTTCATGGGCCGCACCAAGCAGAACCGCTATCTGTACGCGCCCGGCGACGACCTGTACCGCCAGGCCCGCTGGCGCGAGACGTACCCGGCCGCCCAGCGCGCCGACTTCCGCAAGCTGGCCGAGCGGGCCCGCGCCAACCACGTGACGCTCGGCTGGGCGGTGGCCCCGGGCCAGGCGATGTGCATGTCGTCTCCGGACGACATCAAGGCGCTCACCCGCAAGCTCGACGCGATGTGGGCGCTCGGGGTGCGGGCCTTCCAGCTCCAGTTCCAGGACGTGTCGTACAGCGAGTGGCACTGCGAGTCGGACGCGCGGGAGTTCGGCTCGGGGCCCGACTCCGCGGCGAAGGCGCAGGCGAAGGTCGCGAACGCCGTGGCGAAGCACATGGCGGCCCGGCACCCGGGCGCCGAGCCGCTGTCCCTGATGCCGACCGAGTACTACCAGGACGGCACGACGGAGTACCGCACGGCACTCGCCCGCGACCTGGACGACGCGGTGGAGGTCGCCTGGACGGGCGTCGGCGTGGTGCCGCGCACCATCACCGGCGGTGAACTGGCGGGCGTGCAGAGCGCGTTCGGCGGCGGGCACAGGCTGCTCACGATGGACAACTACCCGGTCAACGACTTCGCGCAGGACCGGATATTCCTGGGCCCGTACATGGGCCGGGAGCCGGCCGTGGCCTCCGGTTCGGCGGCGGTCCTCGCGACGGCGATGGAGCAGCCCGCGGCCTCCCGCATCCCGCTGTTCACGACCGCGGACTACGCCTGGAACCCGCGCGACTACCGGGCGCAGGAGTCCTGGCGGGCGGCGATCGACGATCTCGCGGACGGCGACGGGCAGACGGAGCAGGCGCTCCGCGCCCTCGCGGGCAACGACGCCTCGTCGGTGCTCGGAGCGGACGAGTCGGCGTATCTGAAGCCGCTGATCTCGGCGTTCTGGACGGCGCGCACGACGACGGACGCGGACGGCAACAAGAAGGCGGCGAAGGCCCTGCGGGACGCGTTCACGCAGATGCGCCGCACGCCCTCGGCGCTCGACGGCACGGAGTTGGACTCCGAGGTCCGGCCCTGGGCCGACACGTTGGGCCGCTACGGGCAGGCGGGCGAGGCCGCGGTCGACATGCTGGAGTCGGCGGGCCACGGCGACAAGGCGGCGGCGTGGAAGGCGGCGCGCCGCCTGGCAGACCTGCGCGAGGACGTGAAGAAGTCGAACGTCACGGTCGGCAAGGGCGTCCTCGAACCGTTCCTGAAGCGGGCCGAGAAGGAGTTCGCCTCCTGGGCGGGCACGGATCGCGCGGACGCGTCGAAGGGCGCGAAGGCCGAACTCCCGCGCCCCCGCGCCCTGTCCACGGTCACGGTCCTCGCCGACCCCGGTACCCGGGGCACGGTCGAGGCGCACGTTCCCGGCGAGGGCTGGAAGCGGATCGGCGCGCTCGCCGGCGGCGGCTTCACGGAACTGACGGCGCACAACACGCGCGCGGACGCGGTACGGGCGCGGGGCGCCTCCGACGACGCGGTCGCCCACATCGTCCCCTGGTACGCGGACTCCCCCGCGGCCTCCGTCACCCTGGCCCGCACCGAGGCTGACCTGGAGATCGGCGGCAGGACGGAGCAGGTGACGGCACACCTGACCGGGCAGCGGCCCGACAACGTGCGCGGGCAGCTCACGGCGAAGGCCCCGCACGGCATCAAGGTCGAGCTTCCGCACCGGTCCGAACTCCCGCGCGGCACGAAGGTCGACGTGCCTGTGAAGGTGACGGTCCCGGCGGGCACCCCGGCGGGCACGTACGAGATCGCCCTGCGGTTCGGCGACGAGACCCGCACGTTCGCGGTCCGCGCCTACCCGCGCACGGCAGGACCCGACCTGGCCCGCTCCGGCAAGGCCTCCTCCTCGGCGGACGAGACCCCGGACTTCCCGGCGAAGGACGCCAACGACGGGAAGGCCGACACCCGTTGGTCGTCCGTCGTGAAGGACGGCGAATGGTGGCAGGTGGAACTCGCCGAGCCGACCCGCCTGGGCCTGGTCACCCTCCACTGGCAGGACGCCTACGCCAAGCAGTACCGCGTCCAGACCTCCCCCGACGGCCGCACCTGGCGCACGGCGGCGACCGTGCGGGACGGCCAGGGGGGCCACGAGTCGGTGCGCATGGACGCGAAGGACGTGCGCTTCGTGCGGGTCGTCGGCGACAAGAGGGCGACGCAGTACGGGTTCTCGCTGTGGAGCGTGGGGGCGTACGGGGTGGCCGCGGACCGCCGGGACTGATCCGGCGGGGCGCCCTGCGGGCGCAGCGGCAAACGGAGTTGGTCCTCCTACTTTCCCCGACCTCCGCCTCACTATGTACTCGATGCATATACGCCGTACATACTGCCGCCATGAGCACCCGCCACGTCCTGCTGGGGCTGCTCGCCGACGGTCCACGCCACGGCTACGACCTCAAGCGACGGCACGACGAACGCTTCCCGCAGGCCCGCCCCCTCGCCTACGCGCAGGTCTACACGACCCTGCAACGACTGGTCCGCGACCACCTGGTGGAGGTCGACGGCACCGACTCCGACGGCGGGCCCGAGCGCACGTTGTACCGGTCGACGCCCGAGGGCAGCCGTGAACTCCTCGACTGGGCGCAGGAGATCACCGCACCCGCCCCGCACGTCGCGAACGAGATCTTCGCCAAGGTCGTCGTCTCCATCCTGGTCGCCGACCAGGGCGCGGACCCCGCCGCCCACCTGCTGGCCCAGCGGGCCGCGCACATGACGCGGATGCGCGAACTCACCGCCGTGAAGAGCGACCCGGGCGCCGACCTCACCACCGTCCTCTCCGCCGACTACGCACTCGTCCATCTCGACGCCGACCTGCGCTGGATGACCACCACCGCGGCCCGGCTCACCACCTTGACCGCGGAGGTCACCGCAGCATGAGCACACTCCTGACCGCCGAAGGGCTCACCAAGTCCTACGGCAGAACACCCGCGCTGCGCGGCGCCGGTGTCGACGTCCGCCCCGGGGAGATCGTCGCCGTCACGGGCGCCAGCGGGAGCGGCAAGTCGACCCTGCTGCACTGCCTGGCCGGCATCGTCCGGCCCGACCAGGGCTCGGTGACGTACGACGGCGGGCGGCTCGACCGGTTCGACGAGGAGCGGCTCAGCGAGCTGCGCCGCACCGAGTTCGGGATCGTCTTCCAATTCGGCCAGCTGGTACCGGAGTTGGACGCCATCGACAACGTCGCCCTGCCGCTGCTGCTCGCGGGCCGGTCGCGCGCGGCGGCGCGGGCGGAGGCCGACGCGTGGCTGGAGCGGTTCGGCGTACGGGGTCAACGCGACGCGCGGCTCGGCGAGATGAGCGGTGGGCAGAGCCAACGGGTGGCGCTGGCGCGTGCGTTGGTGACCGGACCGAAGGTCGTCTTCGCCGACGAGCCGACCGGCGCCCTCGACTCGCTCGCCACCGAGCAGGTCCTCGCGTCCCTGGTCAACGCGTCCCGCGAGACGCACACGGCCGTGGTGCTGGTGACGCACGAGGATCAGGTGGCGGCCTACGCGGACCGGGAGGTGCACCTGCGCGACGGGGTGGTGCAGGAGACCTCCGTGCCCGCGGTGGCGGTGACCCGGTGAGCGCCTCGTCCGATCTGCGCCTCGCCTGGTTGCTGATCCGCGGCGCGGACCGCATGGAGCGAAGACGGGCCTTGCTCACGGCGCTCGGCGCGGCCGTGGCGACGGGGTTCGCGTGCGCGGCCCTGGCGCTCGCGAGCGTGCGGGGCCAGGTCTGGTTCCCGTACGGGAACGGCCTGTTGGACCAGCCGGGCACTCGGCACGGTGTCGCCGCCGGGCTGCTTCTGCTGCTCGTCCCGGTGCTCGGCTTCCTCGGCCAGTGCGCCCGGATCGGGGCGGTCCACCGGGACCGGCGGCTCGCCGGGCTGCGGCTCAGCGGGGCGAGTCCGAAGCAGGTGCGGCGGATCGCGGCCCTGGAGGCCGGGGTCGCGTGCCTGGCGGGAACGGTCGCCGGGGGCGCGGTGTTCGCGGCGGCCGTGCTGGGCCTGGGCCGGGCCGTCGATCCCCTGGCGTGGCTGGGCGTCGCCGTCGTGGTGCTCGCGATGCCGGTGCTCGGCGCCCTGGTCAGCGCGGTGGCGCTGCACCGGGTCATCGCCTCGCCGCTGGGGCATGTGCGGCGACAGCGGGCGGGGCGCGGGCCTGGGCCCGTCCTCGGTCTGCTGGTGCCCGTCCTGCTCGTCGTCCTCGGTGCGGGCCTGATCCTTTCCCTCGGCGGGCTCGGCACACGCGCGTCCCTGCCGCTGTTCGTCGTCGGCGCCTTCGTGCTGAGCGGGACGGGCGCCGTCTGGGTCGCGGGGACGTCCGCCCGGACCATCGGAAGGCGGCTCGCCCCGCGCGCCGAGAGCCCCGCCGTGCTGCTCGCCGCGCACCGGCTCCAGGAGGACGCGTGGTCGGCGGCCCGCAGCCACGCGGCGGTCATCCTGGTCACCGTCTTCGGGGTCGGCCTGGTCGGCATCCGGGAGATCCTGCTCGGCCAACTGGCGGCGAACGCGGCGGAGACCGGCGAGCCGCAGAACGTCGGCTACTACGCGTACGGCCTGAACCTCACCGCCGTCGCCGTCCTGATCGCCCTCCTGATCGGCCTGTCGGCGCTCGCCGTCGGCACCGGCGAGTCGCTGTCCGCACGGCGCCGGGCGCTCGCCGCGCAGGCCGCGGCCGGTGTGCCACGCCGGATCCTGACGCGGGCCCTGCTCCTGGAAACGGGCCTGCCGCTGGCCCCGGCGCTCGTCCTCGCGACCGCCGGCGGCACGGCGATCCACACGGCGTACGCCATGCTCTCCCACCTGCCCGTCCCGTGGGCGCTGCCGCTCCTGGTGCCGGTCGGCGTCCTCGCGTCCTGTCTGCTGGCGACGGCGACGGTCCTGCCGCTGCTGCGCCGCTCGACGCACCCCTCGTACCTCAGGGCGGCGTGACGGCTCCTCATACGAAGGCGGGGCGCGGGAGAGAGTCTCCCGCGCCCCGCCTTGTCGTGCGGATGCCTACTTCGACAGATTCGCCGGCGGTATCGGCGACGCGGCCAGCGACTGCGGCGACGTGGCCGACGCGTAGGCGGACGGGGCCGACACGCCTGCCGACGGGTCGGCCGCTGCCTCGCCGTCCACCTGGGCCGGGACGCCGCCGACGATGCGGATGCCCGCCTCGTCGAAGGCCTGCTTGATGCGCCAGCGCAGCTCGCGCGAGATGGTCAGGGCCTTGCCGGGCATCGTCTTGGCGGAGACGCCGACCACCATGGAGTCGAGCAGCACGCTGTCCAGGCCGAGCACCTCGACAGGGCCCCAGAGCATCTCGTTCCACGGCTCGGACTTGCTCATGTTCTCGGCGACCTCGGTCAGCGTCGCCCTGACCTTGTCGAGGTCCTCGTCGGCGCGGACCGTGACGTCGACGGCCGCGGTCGACCAGCCCTGGGAGAGGTTGCCGATCCGCTTGACCTCGCCGTTGCGCACGTACCAGATCTCGCCCTCGGCGCCCCGCAGCTTCGTCACGCGCAGGCCGACCTCGATGACCTCGCCGGAGGCGACACCGGCGTCGATCGTGTCCCCGACGCCGTACTGGTCCTCAAGGATCATGAAGACGCCGGAGAGGAAGTCGGTGACCAGGTTGCGCGCGCCGAAACCGATCGCCACACCGGCCACACCGGCGGAGGCGAGCAGCGGCGCGAGGTTGATCTTGAAGGCGCCGAGCACCATGAGGGCCGCGGTGCCCAGGATCACGAACGAGGCGACCGAGCGCAGCACGCTTCCGATGGCCTCCGAGCGCTGGCGCCGTCGCTCGGTGTTCACAAGAAGCCCACCAAGTGCGGTGGTGGCGCCGCTCTCGCCCCGCCGGTTCATCCGGTCGACGAACTTGGTGATGGCGCGGCGTATCACGGCGCGCAGCACGAAGGCGATGACGACGATCAGCAGGATCCGCAGACCCACGCTCAGCCAGGTGGACCAGTTCTGCTCGACCCAGCCGGCGGCCTGTCCGGCCTGCTCCTGGGCGTCCTTGAGGGTGGGTTTCGCGGGGTCGGACGAGGCGTCGCTCGCCCCCGTTCCCGACAGGACGGACAAGATCACGGCAGTACCTCCAGGCGTAGCCATCTGCCCGCCTCGCGGCGATGCTCGGGGACAGGAGCGGGCAGACCCACCACACTAACGGGGCATTGTGTGTGGATCATCGTCACATTCGGCGGAGAGACGGTGCTCACGCGAAGCCTCGTGGCGCGCCAAGGGACTTCACCGGTCCCGGACCGGGAAGAACAGGACTTGTGGTCGAAAACACTCCAAGGCCGTTACGCGGACATGGTGGCGCCATGACCAGCCGTGAGGGGACACTGGCCAGGAGATCGTCCCGGCGCGAGCCACGCGCCGCCGGCGTACAAGGAGGCATCCGTGCCGCATGTCCTGGTCCTCAACGCGTCGTACGAGCCCCTTGGCGTCGTACCGCTCCGCCGCGCGCTCGTACTCGTCCTCGAGAACAAGGCCACGTGCCTCGAGGAGTCCGGCGCCTTCATGCACAGCGCAACACGTACCGTCGCCGCTCCCAGCGTCGTCCGGCTCAAAAGGTTCGTCCGGGTTCCCTACCGGGGGCCCGTTCCGCTGACCCGACGCGCACTGTTCGCCCGTGACGGCGGCCGGTGCATGTACTGCGGTGGCGTCGCAACCAGCGTCGACCACGTGATCCCGCGCAGCCGCGGGGGTCAGCACGCCTGGGAGAACGTGGTGGCGTCGTGCCGCCGCTGCAATCACACGAAGGCCGATCGCCATCTGGTGGAGATCGGCTGGCGCCTGCGCCACAAGCCCGCCCCGCCCTCGGGGCTCGCGTGGCGGATCATCGGGACCGGACATCGGGATCCGCGCTGGTTGCCGTATCTGCAACCGTTCGGCGCGGACGAGGCCCTGGCCCGGATCGAAGGCATCTCAGCCTGACGTCGATCCGGGTTTTTTGCCGTCCGGCACACCGTGAGGGGCCGCGCACACGAAGTGCGCGGCCCCTCACCTATTGACCGCACCCGTACGGGCGGCTTACTTTCCTCGCACCCCAATAGGAAAGTTTCCTAACAGTACGAGGAGGCGGGCTCCCGCAATGGCGCACACCGCGGCCGGTCCCCCCGGCACCCCCAGCGTCCTGCGCGCCATGAACGACCGCGCCGCGCTCGACCTCCTCGTCGCCCACGGCCCGCTCACCCGCACCCGGATCGGCGAGCTGACCGGCCTGTCCAAGCCGACGACCTCGCAGCTGCTCGGCCGCCTCGAAGCGGCCGGACTCGTGCGGACCACCGGCAGCCAGAGCGGCCGGCCGGGCCCCAACGCCCTGCTGTACGAGATCGATCCCGGCGCCGCGCACGTCGCCGCCCTGTCCGCGGACCCCACCGGGATCACCGCGGTCGTCGCCGACATCACCGGCGCCGAACGCGGCCGCCGCCGCATCGAGGCCAAGGCCGTCAGCGAGGACGTGCGGCACCGCACCGCCCAGCTCGTCGCCGAGGCCACCGACGGGGCACTGCGCCAGGCGGGCCTCGGCCACGGCGACCTGACCGCCACGGTCATCGGCACCCCCGGTGCCATCGACCCGCACACCGGGCAGCTCCGCTACGCCCCGCACCTGCCGGGCTGGCACTCCCGCACGCTGCGCGACGACCTCGCCCAGGTGCTCGGCACCCCCGTCTCCATCGAGAACGACGTCAACCTCGCCGCCATCGCCGAGCAGTACGAGGGCGCCGCGCAGGACCATGACGACTTCGTGCTCGCCTACGTCGACGAGGGCGTCGGCGCCGCGATCGTGCTCGGCGGCACCCTGCTGCGCGGAGCGACCGGCGGCGCGGGCGAGATCGGCTACATGCCGCTGCCGGGGGCTCCGCTCGCGCGCGGCGGTTCCGACTCCGTCGCCCGCTCGGACGGGGGCGGCGGACTCCAGAGCCTGGTCGCCGCCGCCGCGGTCCGTGAACTCGCGGGCGGCGTCAAGGACTTGGATGAGGCGATGCGCGACGAGCGGGTCGTCGAGGAGGTGGCCCGCCGGCTCGCGACCGGGCTCGCCGCGGTCGTCGCCGTCGTCGACCCCGAACTCGTCGTCCTGTCGGGGCACGTCGCCCGGGCCGGCGGCGACGCCCTGCGCGACCGCGTCGAGGAACAGCTCACCGGACTCGCCCTGCCCCGCCCCCAGCTGCGCATCAGCGACCTGCCCGGCGACCCCATCCTCACCGGCGCCCTGCGCACCGCCCTCACCCAGGCCCGCGACCGCGTCTTCGACACCAGCAACCCCGCGTAACCCGCTCCACCGCAGGTCCCCCAACCCCCGTACACGTAAAGGACGTTCGCCATGCCGCGATGGCGCATACCCCTGCGCGCGCCCGTAGGGCTCGCCGCGGCCGGACTGCTGCTCGCCGGCTGCGCCAATCCGAGTACCGGCAGCGCCGCCGACGACCCGACGAAGCCCGTGACGCTGAAGTTCTGGCACGGCTGGTCGGCGCCCGGCGAGGTGAAGGCGATCAACGACTCGATCGCCCGCTTCGAGAAGCTGCACCCGAACATCAAGGTGAAGACCACCGGCAATGTTTCGGACGCCACCACCAATCAGGCCCTGCGGGCCGGTGGCGGCGAGGCCCCCGACGTCGTCTCCTCCTTCACCACGAACAACGTCGGCCAGTACTGCGACTCCGGCATGTGGGTCGACCTCGACCCGTTCATGAAGAAGACCGGGCTCAAGAAGGACGAGGTCTTTCCGAAGTCACTGCTGGACTACACGAGTTACCGCGGCAATCAGTGCGCCCTGCCGCTGCTCGCGGACGCCTTCGGCATGTACTACAACAAGGACGCCTTCAAGAAGGCGGGCATCGAGCGGCCGCCGCGGACCATGTCCGAGTTCGTCGCCGACTCCAAGAAGCTCACCGTCAAGGACGGCTCCTCGTACAAGCGCGTCGGTTTCATGCCGGACTTCCGGCTCTACCAGAACAGCCCGGACCGGCTGTTCGCCCAGTGGGGGCCCAAGTACTTCGACGCGCAGGGGAATTCGCGGCTCGCGAAGGAACCGGCCACGTACGAATTCTTCAAGGAGGCCAAGAAGCTCCGGGACGCGCAGGGCGGATACAAGGCACTTGAGCGGTTCCGGACCTCGTTCGGCGACGAGATGTCGAACCAGAACGCCTTTCTCAGCGGGAAGCTCGCCATGCACATGGACGGCGAGTGGCGCGGGCTCATGCTGAACGACGCCAAGGCGAAGTTCGACTGGGGCGTCGCGCCGCTGCCCGTCCCGGACGACCAGGCGAAGACCTACGGTCGCGGCTATCTCACCGGCACCGTCGCCGGCATCGCGCACAGCAGCAAGCACCAGAACGCGGCCTGGGAACTGGTGAAATTCCTGACCGCCGACACCGACCAGGTCGTGAAGTTCGCGAACGCCATTCACAACGTGCCGTCCACCTACGCCGCGCTCAAGTCGCCGAAACTGGACGCCGATCCGACGTTCCGCACCTTCCTCGGCATCGCGAAGAACAAGTACAGCCAGGTGATGCCGCCCTCCACCAACGGCGGCATGTACATCGCGCAGCTGCAGGACTTCAGCTACGGCGAGGAGGCCGGTGAGGTCTCCGACCTGAAGTCCGGTCTGCGGCGCCTCGACAAACTCATCGACGCCGACACCCTGCAGTCGCAGAACTGAGGAGCGCGCCATGGCACTCACCCTTTCCCGGCCCGCGCGCCGCAGACTGCGCACCGTGGGCTTCCTATCCCCCTGGCTGATCGGATTCAGCGTCTTCTTCGCCTATCCGCTGCTCGCCACCGTCTATTTCTCGTTCATGCACTACAACCAGATCAAGGCGCCCACCTTCGTGGAGCTGCGGAACTGGGTGTACGTGTTCCGGGACATGCCGCTCTTCGGGCCCGCGCTGTGGAACACGGTGTGGCTCGTCGTCGTGATGGTGGCGCTGCGCGTGGTGTTCGGGCTCTCGCTCGGCCTGCTCGTCACGAAGATCAAGAGCGGCGTCGGCTTCTTCAGGACCGCGTTCTATCTGCCGTACCTGGCGCCGCCTGTGGCCGCGACCGTCGCCTTCGTCTTCCTGCTCAACCCCGGCAGCGGTCCGGTCAACGAGATCCTCGCCAAGGTCGGCATCGACGGACCCAACTGGTTCAACGACCCGACGTGGGCCAAGCCCTCGCTGGTCCTGCTCTCCCTCTGGGGCATCGGCGACCTCATGGTCATCTTCATGGCCGCGCTGCTCGACGTGCCGAAGGAGCAGTACGAGGCCGCCGAGCTCGACGGCGCGGGCCCCTTCGCCAAGTTCCGCTACGTGACCTGGCCCTCGATCACCCCGATCGTCATGTTCGCCGTGGTGACGGGCGTCGTGCAGACCATGCAGTACTACACGCAGGCCCTCGTCGCCGGAAAGATCGCCTCGGGCATCTCCATCGGCCCCGGCTCGGTCATCCAGCCGGGCTACCCCGACCACTCGACGCTCACCGTCCCGCAGCTCGTCTACTCGATGGGCTTCCAGAACTTCAACACCGGCGCGGCGTGCGTGCTCTCGCTCGTCCTGTTCGCCATTGCCATGGCCGTGACCTCGCTGCTCATGCGCAAGCGCTCGGGTCTGCTCGCGGCGGAGGACTGATCGACATGACCACTACGACACTGCGGCCGAGCCCGGCCGTCACGGCGGACCCCGCCCCCGAGCGCGGCCCCGCCGCCCGGCGCGCCCGCCGCCAACGCGTCCTGAACTGGATCGCCGTGCACAGCATCGCCATCGCGGTGGCGCTGCTGTTCGTCCTCCCGTTCGTGTTCGTCTTCCTCACGTCCGTGATGAGCGACGGGCAGGCGATGAGCGGCGACCTGTGGCCGGACTCCTGGCACTGGGAGAACTACAAGGCGGTCCTGGAGACCGACGGCTTCCTCGACTGGTGGAAGAACTCGCTGCTGTACGCGGGCCTCGGCACGCTGTTCACGGTGTGCTCGGCGATCCCCGTCGCCTACGCGCTCGCCAAGTTCCGCTTCCGCGGGCGGCGCACCGCGATGATGCTGGTCATCTCGACGATGATGCTGCCGCCGCAGGTCATCGTGATCCCGATGTACCTGGTGTGGGCGCAGCAGTTCCACCTCTCGGGGACGCTGTGGCCGCTGATCATCCCGATGGCGTTCGGCGACGCGTACTCGATCTTCCTGCTCCGTCAGTTCCTGCTGACGATCCCGAAGGAGTACATCGAGTCGGCGAAGGTCGACGGCTGCGGCGAACTGCGCACACTGCTGAAGATCGTGGTGCCGATGGCCAAGCCGGGCATCGCCGCCGTCGCCCTCTTCCAGTTCTTCTACTGCTGGAACGACTACTTCGGGCCGCAGATCTACGCGGCCCAGAACCCGGCTTCCTGGACGCTGAGTTACGGCCTGGAGTCCTTCAAGTCCGCGCACAGCGTCAACTGGAACCTGACGATGGCGGCCACACTGCTTGTGATGGCGCCGGTCTGTCTCGTCTTCTTCTTCGCACAGAAGGCCTTCGTCGAAGGCGTCACCCTCACCGGAGTAAAGGGCTAAGGGATTTTCATGAAGCTCGCCGTGGTCGGCGGAGGATCGACCTACACACCCGAACTCATCGACGGATTCGCGCGGTTGAGGGACACCCTGCCGATCGAGGAGCTGGTGCTCGTCGACCCGGCGGCGGACCGCCTCGAACTGGTCGGCGGCCTCGCCCGCCGCATCTTCGCCAAGCAGGGCCACCCCGGCGTCATACGTACGACGTCCGACGTGGACGCCGGCGTGGCCGACGCGGACGCCGTGCTGCTCCAGCTCCGCGTCGGCGGCCAGGCCGCCCGCAACCAGGACGAGACGTGGCCGCTGGACTGCGGCTGCGTCGGCCAGGAGACGACCGGCGCGGGCGGCCTCGCGAAGGCGCTGCGCACGGTCCCCGTCGTCCTCGACATCGCCGAACGGGTGCGCCGCGCCAACCCGGACGCCTGGATCATCGACTTCACCAACCCGGTGGGCATCGTGACCCGCGCGCTGCTCCAGGCCGGACACAAGGCGGTCGGCCTGTGCAACGTCGCGATCGGCTTCCAGCGCAAGTTCGCGCGACTGCTTGAGGTCCAGCCGTCCCAGGTGCACCTGGACCACGTCGGCCTCAACCACCTGACGTGGGAGCTGGGCGTGCGCCTCGGCGGCCCCGACGGCGAGAACGTGCTGCCGCGCCTGCTGGCCGAGCACGGCGACGCCGTCGCCGAGGACCTGCACATGCCGCGCACGCTCGTCGACCGCCTCGGTGTCGTCCCGTCCTACTACCTGCGCTACTACTACCAGCACGACGAGGTGGTACGGGACCTGCGCACCAAGCCGTCCCGCGCCTCCCAAGTGGCGGAGATGGAGGCCGAGTTGCTGAAGATGTACGGCGACCCGGCGCTCGACGAGAAGCCGGAACTGCTCGCCAGGCGCGGCGGCGCCTTCTACAGCGAGGCGGCCGTCGACCTGGCCGCGTCGCTCCTCGGCGGCGGTGGCTCCCCGCACCAGGTGGTCAACACCTACAACAACGGCACGCTCCCCTTCCTCCCCGACGACGCGGTGATCGAGGTGCAGGCGTCGGTGGACGCGAAGGGCGCGAAGCCGCTGCCCGTACCGGCGCTCAACCCGCTGTACGCGGGCCTCATCGCCAACGTCACCGCCTACGAGGACCTGGCCCTGGAGGCGGCGCTCAAGGGCGGCCGGGACCGCGTCTTCAACGCGCTCCTCGCCCACCCGCTGATCGGCCAGATCGAGTACGCGGACCGCCTCACGGACGAACTGATCGCGCACAACCGGGAGCACCTCGCGTGGGCATGACCGTCCTCGCCATCGACGCGGGGAACAGCAAGACCGACGTCGCGGTGGTCGCGGCCGACGGCACCGTCGTCGGCGCGGCCCGCGGCGGCGGCTTCCAGCCGCACCGCTCGAACGCCGAACCGGCCGTGGACGTCCTGGCGGACGCGGTCGGCCGGGCGTTCGCGCAGGCGGGCGTCGACACGGTCGACCACGTCTCGGCGTGCCTGGCCAACGCCGATCTCCCGGTGGAGGAGGAACAGTTGGCGCAGGCGCTCACCGCCCGCCGCTGGGGCTCCCGGGTCGACGTTCGCAACGACACCTTCGCCGTGCTGCGCGCGGGCCTCCTGGAGGACGCCGAACCGCGCGGCGTGGCCGTCGTGTGCGGGGCGGGCGTCAACTGCGCCGGCATGCTCCCGGACGGCCGCACCGCCCGCTTCCCGGCGATCGGCCGGCTCTCGGGCGACTGGGGCGGCGGGGGCGGCCTGGCGGAGGAGGCCATCTGGTTCGCGGCGCGCGCGGAGGACGGCCGCGGCGAACCGACGGCCCTGATGCACACGCTGCCGGCCCACTTCTCCCTCCCGTCCATGTACGCCCTGATCGAGGCGATGCACCTGGGCCACATCCCGACGGCCCGCCGCCACGAACTCACCCCGGTCCTCTTCACCACGGCCGCGTCCGGCGACCCGGTGGCCCGCTCCCTGGTCGAGCGGATGGCGGACGAGGTGGTGGCGATGGCAACGGTGGCGCTGCGCAGGCTCGACCTGTTGGAGGAGGAGGTCCCGGTCCTCCTGGGCGGCAGCGTCCTGGCGGCCTGTCACCCCCAACTCAACGACCGTGTACGTACCTTGCTGTCCGAGCAAGCCCCGCGAGCGACCCCCCGGGTGGTGGCGGAACCCCCAGTGCTCGGAGCAGCCCTGCTGGGCCTGGACGCGACAGGAGCACCCCCAGAGCTGCACGCCCGAGTGCGAGCCCGCTACAAATCAAGCCCCTCCGGCGATTGAGGAGCGGGGCCCGGGGCAGCGCCCCGCGGCCCCAACCCCGTCGCCGCAGACACCAACAGGGAACCGAACCCCCCGCCCCCACGTGTTCCAAAGCGAAACGCTTCCGCACATGATCCAGTGAATGGCTGTGCGGATGTCAGTCGCCCAAGCGATACTTGCGACCGACGTACGACCATGGGGGAGGGTCGAAGTGACATACCCGTCGAACGGGAGCGTGGCGCCGCCGGAGCGCCCCGCCGCCGCACCGTCGATGCCGGGCGTGCCACCACAGGCACAGCGGGGCGGTACGCCACCCGCGCCTGCACCCGCGCCCCGGCGGCGTACCGCCTGGGCGGAGGGTGTGGACCGGCTGAAGGCGGGGGCCACGACCGAGCCGGGCCGGCTGCGCATCATCGGCGCCGTGCTCGCCCTGCTCGTCGTGGCGTTCGGCGCGACGACGGCCTGGCAGATGACGGACCGCTCGGCGGCGGCGGACGACGTGCTGCACTCCAGCCAGCCGCTGAGCGCCGACGCCGCCGACATCTACCGCTCGCTCGCCGACGCCAACACGGCGGCGTCCAGCGGGTTCCTGGCGGGGGGCCAGGAACCGGCGGTGGCGCGCGACCGGTACGAGCGGGACATCCGGCGCGCCGCGGACAAGCTGGTGACCGCGGCGACCAGCACCGACCCCGGCACCCGGTCGGCGAGGACGATCGCGGAGCTGAACAAGCTGCTGCCGCAGTACAAGGGCCTCATCGAGCGGGCCCGGGCCAACAACCGGCAGGGCTTCCCGCTGGGCGGCGCCTATCTGCGGTACGCCAACGAGAAGATGCAGACCGAGATGCTCCCGGCCTCCGAGGACCTCTACAAGACGGAGAACCAGCGGCTGCGCGACGACTACGACTCGGCGACGCCCTACCCGTGGATCGCCATCGCCCTCGGCGTGCTAGCCCTCGCGGGTCTCGCGTGGGCGCAGCGGCGCAACTACCTCCGTACGAACCGGGTGTTCAACCAGGGGCTGCTCGCCGCCACCGCGGCGTCCACCGTGGTGCTGCTCTGGCTCGTCGTCGGTCACACCGTCGCGCGCAGCGGGCTCAGTTCGTCCTACGACCATGGCGTACGGTCCTTGAACGTGTTGCACGACGCGAGCATCGCGTCCCTGAAGGCGCGGGGCAGCGAGAATCTGACGCTGGTCAGCCGGGGCGCCGAGACGGTGTCCGTGAAGGGCGAGACCAAGGACAAGTACGACGTCGACTTCCAGCAGGAGATGACCGCGCTCGCCGGCAAGCTGAACGCCGCGTACGCGCTCGCCGACGACGAGGGCGACACCGCGGGCCGGACGCCCGTGACCAAGGCGAACGCCGGCATGAAGGAGTGGCGCAAGCGCCACCAGGACGCGCGCGAGCAGGACGACTCGGGCAACTATCAGGGCGCGCTGGACAAGATCATCGGTTCGAAGGAGGACAAGCCGACAGGTGAATGCTTCGATCTGGTGGACAAGAATCTGGACACGGCCCTCGTGCACGAGCAGCGTCAGTTCAGTGACGAGGCGAGCGGCGGTCGCGACGCGATGACCGGACTGCCCGTGGGCGCCGCGGTGTTGGCGGTGCTCGCCGCGGCGGGCGCGGTGTTCGGCATCGGACGCAGGCTTTCGGAGTACCGGTGAGAGGGGGTGCGGCGATGCAGGAGCAAAGGACCGCGCGGCAGGTGACCCTGCGCGGCTGGGGCGGAGTGGCGGCCATGGCGGTGGCCTGCGCCCTGACGGCGGTGTTCGCGCTGCTGCTCCCGCTGACCCAGCAGCAGCGCCCCTCGGCCGACGGCACGACGAGCTACGCGTCCGGTGGCGTCGCCGACGGCCGGCAGGCCAGGGCGGAGGCCTGCGACCCTGCGGCGAAGGGCAAGGAGCCGGAGCGCAGCCTCTCCCCCTCGGGCAGCGAGAGCGGCAGCGCGGTGAGCGCCATCAAGGACCGCGGCTATCTCTCGGTCGGCGTCGACCAGAACAGCTACCGCTGGGGCTATCGCGACCCCAACAGCTCAGCGAAGAACAGCGAGTTGGAAGGTTTTGACATCGATCTCGCGCACGAGATCGCGGGCGAGATCCTCGGCGACCGGGACGCGGTCCGCTTCCGCGCCATCCCCACCAACGAACGCATCCCGGCGATCCAGCGCGGCGACGTCGACATGGTGGTCCGCACGATGACCATCAGCTGCGAGCGCCTCAAGGACGTCGCGTTCTCCACCGCGTACTTCCAGACAGGGCAGCAGGTGCTCGCCCCGAAGACCTCGGACATCAAGGGCTACGGGGCCTCGCTCGCGGGCAAGCGGATCTGCACGGCGACCGGTTCGACGGCCGCGTCCTCTCTGGACGACGGCAAGAAGAAGCCGGTGGAAGAGGGCGGCCTCCCGCAGAGCACCGACATCTCCACCACCGTGCCGAACCAGCTGGACTGCCTGGTGCGGTTGCAGCTCGGCGAGGTCGACGCGGTGGTCACCGACGGCGCGCTCGCGGCGAGCCAGGCCGCGCAGGACCCGACGGTGGAGCTCAAGGGCGAGCCGTACACCAAGGAGTTCTACGGCGTCGCCATGAAGAAGGGCGCGGACGACCTGGTGCGCCGCGTCAACCAGGTGCTGGTGGACTACCGGAAGTCGGACGGCTGGCAGAAGTCGTACGACCACTGGCTGAAGCCGGCCCTCGGCTCCTCCTCGGGGCCGCCCGCACCGAAGTACCAGTAGCGGCAGGGCGGGACGCACCACGCAGCGCGGCAGGGACTTGACGAGGACTCGGGAAAGCGAGAGGTGATCGATGGGCGTCGCGGGACCCGCCGGCCCAGTGATGGACCGGGACGAGGTGGACCGTGCCCTGGCGCGGCTCGGCGCGGAGCACGAAGCGATCGAGACGTCGCTGCTCGCCCTCCAGGACCACGCGGGGCGCAGACTCCTGGAGGGCGCCCGGCTGACCGGTACGACCGAGGAGCGCTGGGCCTCGGCCGAGCAGGAGATCACGCTGTTGTGGGCGTACTTCGACGCGTACGCGGACGCGCTGCGCACGGCGCGGGAGGTCCGCTCGCGGCGTCGGCTGCCCAGCCGCGGCGACCTGGTGGAGCTGACGGAGCTGCTGCGCGGCGAGTCCGTCACGATCGCGCCGGGCGCGGGGGCGGGCGGCACTTCGCCGTCCATCACCGGGCCCGCGAAGCTGTCCGAGCAGTTCACGCTCGCGGCGCTCGTCGACCGGATGAACGCGCTGTACGCGTCGTCCCTGGACATGGTGGTGGCCGCCGACGCGGTGTGGTCGGCGCTGCCCGCCCGGATCGACATGCTCGCCGCCGAGCTGGCCCGCACCCGGCAGCTCGCGCACTCCGTGGGGGTGCGCCCCGGTGAGCATCCGGCGGGCGACGACCTGGAGCGGATCACCGGCTCGCTGACCCTGCTGCGCGAGGAAGTGGTCTCGGACCCGCTCACGTACTGGCGGAGATCGGCGGGGAGTTCGGCGCCCGGCGGCGGCCGCCCCGACACGACGGCGTACGACCGGGAGGCGCGCGCCCTGGAGGACGTGCGCCGGGAGATCGAGGCCGTGCTCGGCGTGCGGCAGGACGCGGAGGTGCGGCTCGGCCGGCTGCGGGACGTGCTGTCGCGCGCGGACCGTGTGCTCGCCGAGGCCCGGTCGGCGCGCGGCGAGGTACTCGCGAAGATAGCCGGATCCGACGTGCCCGCGGTGTCGGGTCCGCCGACGGTGCTCCAGGAGCAGCTGGCGACGGCGGCCGAGTACCGCAGGCACGGCCAGTGGAACCGGCTCTCGCCGCTCCTGGAGTCGCTGGAGTCGAAGGCGGAGGACGAACTGCTGCGCGCGCGGGCCGAGTTGACGGCGGTGACGGCGCCGCTGGCGATCCGCGCGGAGCTGCGCGGGCGGCTCGACGCGTACAAGGCGAAGGTCGCGCGGCTCGGTTTCGCCGAGGATCCGTTCCTGGTGGAGCGGTACGACGCGGCGCGGCGCATGCTGTGGAGCGCGCCCTGCAATCTGCGGGCCGCGGAGGCAGCGGTGCTGCGGTATCAACGGGCGGCGGCGGACGCGCTGTCCGCGCCCGCCGACAGAACGGCCAGGGGGGAGTCGTGAGCGTGGCGCCACAGAAGTGCGGCAGAGCGGGTTGCACGGGCTCGTACGAGGACATGGGCGGGGAACTGTACTGCGACACGTGCGGCCTGAAGCCGGAGACGGCCGGTGCCGGTCGCACCTACGGGGGCAGCGCGCCCACGCACCGGCCCGCCGCCCGGCCGCAGGGCGCCCCTGTGGCCGCGCCCGCCGCACCGGCCGCCGCGTCGTCCTGCCAGCGGCCCGGCTGCACCGGTTCCTACGAGGACATGGGCGGCGGCGAGCTGTACTGCGACACCTGCGGGCTTGCCCCGGTGGTGTCGCCAATGGGGCATCCCCTGCTCGAGTATGTTCGAGAGCTTGGGGAAGGCATGGTGGCGTCGCCGCCGACCGGGGTCGCCGGTGGCGGGCAGCGCGGTTCGCAGAGCTCCGGCTCCAGTTCGCGGACGTCGGCCAGGACCTCGGCGCGCTCCTCGCAGTCCCGCAGGTCGGTCTCGGGCCGGCTCTCCCGCTCCCTGTCGGGGAGTTCGACCTCGCGCTCGGTGTCGGTGCGCAGCTCCGGGGCGGGCGCGAGCGGTTCGGGCCGGGCGCGGCTCGGCGTCGGCCTGGTCAACGTGCCGGACGTGCCGCGGCCCGACCCGCGCGCGATGGTGCAGGAGCACCCCGAGGTGCCCGAGCGCAAGCGGTTCTGTTCGCGCTCCGACTGCGGGGCCCCCGTGGGCCGTTCGCGGGGCGAGCGGCCGGGCCGCACGGAAGGCTTCTGCACCAAGTGCGGCCACCCGTACTCCTTCGTGCCCAAGCTCGACACGGGCGACATCGTGCACGGTCAGTACGAGGTCGTGGGCTGCCTGGCGCACGGCGGCCTCGGCTGGGTCTATCTCGCCGTGGACCGCGCCGTGTCCGACCGCTGGGTGGTCCTCAAGGGCCTGCTCGACACGGGCGACCAGGACGCGATGGCCGCCGCGATCTCGGAGCGCCGCTTCCTCGCGGAGATCGAGCACTCCAACATCGTCCGCATCTACAACTTCGTCGAGCACCTCGACCAGCGCACCGGCTCCCTGGACGGTTACATCGTCATGGAGTACGTGGGCGGCAAGTCCCTCAAGGAGATCGCCAACGAGCGGCGCACCCCGCAGGGCAGGCGGGACCCGCTGCCGGTGGAGCAGGCGTGCGCGTACGGCATCGAGGCCCTGGAGGCCCTCGGCCATCTGCACAGCCGCAATCTCCTCTACTGCGACTTCAAGGTCGACAACGCGATCCAGACGGAGGACCAGCTCAAGCTCATCGACATGGGCGCGGTCCGCAGGATGGACGACGACGAGAGCGCGATCTACGGAACGGTCGGCTTCCAGGCACCCGAGGTCGCCGAGCTGGGGCCCTCCATTGCCTCGGACCTCTACACCGTGGCCCGTACGCTCGCCCTGCTCACCTTCGACTTCCAGGGCTACACGAGCATGTTCGTGGACTCGCTGCCCGATCCCGACAACATCGAGGTGTTCCGCAGGTACGAGTCGTTCTACCGGCTCCTCGTGCGCGCCACCGACCCGGACCCGGCCCGCCGCTTCGCCTCGGCGCAGGAGATGGCGGAGCAGCTGACGGGTGTCCTGCGGGAGGTCGTCGCGCTCCAGACGAGCCGGCCGCGGCCCGCCCTGTCCACGCTGTTCGGGCCCGAGGTGAAGGTCACGGACACGGAGCTGTTCGGCCTGCTCGAAGGCGACGTGTCGCCGCTCGGGGCGCGGGAGGTCCCGGTGCGCGCGCGGGGCGGCCGGGGCCCGCGGAAGGCGGCGGCCGCGCTGCCCCCGCCGCCCGACGCGCCCGCCCTGCCGCCGTCGTCCGCCGAACTCGTCAAGCCGCTCCAGGCGCAGGGCACCGCGCTCGCGCTCCCGGTGCCGCGCGTCGATCCGGGCGATCCGAACGCCGGGTTCCTCGCGGGCCTGATGACCTCGGCGCCCGCCGAGCTGATCGCGGCCCTGCACGCGGCGCCCGCCGACTCCCTCGAACTGCGCCTGCGGGAGCTGCGGGCCCGCCTCGAAATGGGCGAGCTCGATCCGGCGGCGCGGGGCCTGGCCGCCCTGGAGGCCGACCATCCCGACGACTGGCGGGTGGTCTGGTACCGGGGCGTCGCGGCGCTCGCGACCGGCGACCACGCGAACGCGGCGCTGTCCTTCGACGCCATATACGACGCGTTCCCGGGCGAGCCGGCGCCGAAGCTGGCGCTCGGCGTGTGCGCGGAGGTGCTCGGCCAGCTCGACAACGCGGCGGAGTACTACCGCCTGGTGTGGTCGACCGACCCGAGCTATGTCAGCGCGGCGTTCGGCCTCGCGCGCGTGCAACTGGCCTCCGGCGACCGGGGCGGCGCGGTGCGCACCCTGGAGTCGGTGCCCGAGTCGTCGATCCACTACACGGCGGCGCGGGTCGCCGCGGTGCGCTCGCGGCTGCGCGGCCGGACGGCCCAGGGGCTCAACGGGGACCCGCTGCTGCACGATCTGACGGCCGCCGCGGGTCAGGTCGAGGCGCTCGACGCGTTCGGCCTCGACGCGGTGCGCCGCGAGCAGTTGTCCACCGAGGTGCTCGGCACGGCTCTGGACTGGGTACTCTCCGGTAGGCAGGGTTCCGGTCCGCCGCAGGGTCCCGTGCGTACGGTGGTGCTCGGCAGCGATCTGGACGAGCGCGGCCTCCGCCTCGGTCTTGAACGCTCGTACCGGACTCTGGCCAGGCTCGCTCAGCGCGGCGAGGAGAGGATCGAACTGGTGGAGCGGGCGAACCGCTACCGCCCCCGGACGTGGGTGTGAGGATGTCGCAGACGCACAAGGCGGCCGCTATGTCAGTGTGTCCCAGCTGCGAGGAGCCTCTGGAAGAGGCCGATCGCTTCTGCGGGGCGTGCGGATACGACCTGTCGTCGGCGGCGGCGCGGTCGGCCGCGCGGGACGCCGCACCGGACACCGCGCCGGACCCGGCCGGTGAGCCCGCATCCGTGGAGTGGCCCGCCGCCCCCGACCTGGACAGTTCGGACCTGCCCGCCCCGGTGCACCTGCCGACGGATCTGCAGGGCACGGACTCCGGCGGCTCCGAACTCCCCGCCGCCGTACGCTTCGACACCCCGCCGGCCGACGACGATTTCCGGCTCGCCGCGCCCGACCCGCGCACCGCGTCGCCGGAGGAGCTGGGGGCCGCGACTTCCCCAAGCTCTCGAACAAACTCGAGCAGGGGATACCCCATTCCGGCCGGCACCAAGCTGTGCGTGGCCTGCCGTTCAGGGCACGTCGACCCGGACGGCTACTGCGAGAACTGCGGTCATGCCCAGCCCCGCGAACGCGACCACATGGAGCAGGAGTTGGGCGCGGTCGCCGCGGTCAGCGACCGGGGCCTGCGCCACCACAGGAACGAGGACTTCTTCGCGATCTCCTCGGCCGCGCTGCCCGACGGCTCCGCCGCGGTCGTCGCCGTGGTCTGCGACGGAGTGTCGTCGGCGACGCGGCCCGACGACGCGTCGCTCGCCGCGTCCCGCGCCGCCACCGAGGCGTTGCACGAGGCGCTGCCGCGCGGCACGCACCCGCAGCAGGCCATGCACGAGTCGATCGTCGCGGCCGCCGAGGCGGTCAACGCGCTCGCGGACGAGCCCGAGACGGCCCGTGAGCACAAGCCGCACCAGAACGCGCCCGCGTGCACGTTCGTCGCCTCGGTCGTCACCAAGGAGCTGCTGATCGTCGGCTGGATCGGCGACTCCCGCGCCTACTGGGTGCCCGACGACCGCGAGGCGCCCGCGGCCCGGCTCACCGAGGACGACTCGTGGGCCGCGCAGATGGTCGCGGCGGGCCTGATGAGCGAGGCGGAGGCGTACGCGGACGAGCGGGCGCACGCGATCACGGGCTGGCTGGGCGCGGACGCGTACGAACTGGAGCCGCACACCGCCTCGTTCAAGCCGGACCGCCCCGGCGTGGTCGTGGTCTGCACCGACGGGCTGTGGAACTACGCGGAGTCCGCCGACGAGATGGCCCGTGTGCTGCCCGCGGACGCGGCCCGCAACCCGCTGCACAGCGCCCAGGTGCTGGTCGGCCACGCCCTCGACGGCGGGGGCCACGACAACGTAACGGTGGCGGTGCTGCCGTTCCCCGTGCCGCAGTCGGGGGCAGGATCGGCGTAGGGCCTGACCCGAACGACAGGCCCTAGGCGGGAAAGCCGCACAAATGGTCTTGTTCAGGGGGGACATGACGCCATGGCAAATTTCTCGAAATCGCACGTTCCGCAGTTCTCCGTCGAGGTCTACCAGAACGAATATCTGCCGGAGGGCGGCCGCGACGTCAACGCGATCGTCACGGTGACCTCCACCGGGGGCGGCACCGTGGGCGGCGCGGTCAGCGCGCCCCACCTCTACAGCGTCGCGGGCGGGGGCACGGACGCCGCGGTCGCGCTGATGGTGGACTGCTCCGGCTCGATGGACTATCCGCCCACCAAGATGCGCGGCGCGCGCGAGGCCTCGGCCGCCGCGATCGACGCGCTGCGCGACGGCGTGCACTTCGCGGTGATCGCGGGCACCCATGTGGCCAAGGAGATCTACCCGGGCGAGGGCCGGCTCGCCGTCGCGGACGCCACCACCCGCGGCCAGGCCAAGCAGGCGCTGCGCAAGCTCTCCGCGGGCGGCGGCACCGCGATCGGCACCTGGCTGCGGCTCGCGGACCGGCTCCTGGCCTCGGCCGACGTGCCGATCAGGCACGGCATCCTGCTCACCGACGGCCGCAACGAACACGAGTCGCCGGAGGATCTGCGCGCCTCGCTGGACGCGTGCGCGGGCCGTTTCACCTGCGACGCCCGCGGCGTCGGCACGGACTGGGAGGTGAAAGAGGTCACGGGCATCGCCTCCGCCCTCCTCGGCACCGCCGACATCGTTGCCGATCCGGCCCATCTCGCCGAGGACTTCACGCAGATGATGGAGACGGCGATGGGCAAGGAGATCGCCGACGTGGCACTGCGCCTGTGGACCCCGCTCGGCTCCGAGATCAAGTTCGTGAAGCAAGTGGCGCCCACCGTCGAGGAGTTGACGGAGCGCCGCACCGAGGCAGGCCCGCGGGCCGGCGACTACCCCACGGGCTCCTGGGGCGACGAGTCGCGCGACTACCACGTGTGCGTGCAGGTCCCGGACGCCGACATCGGCCAGGAGATGCTGGCCGCCCGCGTCTCCCTGGTGATCCCGCAGCCGGACGGCTCGGCGCAGGCCGTACCGCTGGGAGCACAGGGCCTCGTACGCGTGGTGTGGACGGACGACATGGCGGCCTCTACATCGATCAACCCGCAGGTCGCCCACTACACGGGCCAGGCCGAACTGGCACAAGTCATCCAGCAGGGACTCGACGCACGAAAGTCGGGCGATGCGGACGGGGCGACCGCGAAGCTGGGTCGCGCGGTGCAGCTGGCGGCCCTCTCGGGGAACGCGGATACGGCCAAGCTGCTTTCGAAGGTGGTGGACGTGGTGGACGCCGCGGAAGGTACTGTTCGATTGAAAGCGAAGGTCGCGGAGGCCGACGAGATGACTCTCGAGACCCGGTCGACGAAGACGGTTCGCGTCAAGAAATAACCACCCACGCACTACGGCAAGCCCTGCTTGCACTTGAAGGAGAGGGGGAAGCGCCGACATGCCGACCTGCCCGAACGGACACCAGTCGGGTTCCGAAGACTGGTGCGAGGTCTGCGGTCACCGCATGGCCGGTGCCGTGCCCCCGCCCCCTCCGCCGCCGCCCCCGGCCGCCGGTTACGGCTATCCGCAGCCGGCCGCGCCGCAGGCGCCGCAGGGTGGGGCCGGTACGCCCGAACTGTGCCCGCAGTGCCGCACGCCGCGTGAGGGCGGTGCGCCGTTCTGCGAGGAGTGCCGCTGGAACTTCCTCACGAACACGGCGACGTCGTACACGCCCGCGGCCCCGAACCCGCCGCTGCCCACGTCGGGCGGCCAGGGCGGCCCCGGTGCGCCCGGCTTCCCGCAGCACCAGGACCCGCAGGGCCCGAACCCGGCGCTGCACTTCCAGCAGCAGCCTCCGGGCCCAGACTCGTACGAGTACCAGGGCTCGCGGCCCTCGCAGATGAACCGGCCCGCGGAGCCGATCCCGCCGTCCCCGTTCGGGAACGAGCCGTCGGGTCAGACGCCGCCGCCCCCGCCGGCGCCGTCCTTCGACGGTCCGGGGCCGAACGAGACGGGTGGCGCTCCGCACGGGTTCCAGCAGCAGGCTCCGGCGCCCGCACCGGCGCCGCCGGGTCCGCCCGCGCAGCCGGGCCCGCCGCCCGGCCCGCACGGTCAGCCGCCGCAGGGGCCCGCGCAGCCCGTGCAGCCGGGGCCCATGCAGCCCCCGCCGCCCGGCTTCCCGCAGCACCAGGACCCGCAGGGCCCGCCGCCCCCGCCGCCCAACCCGTCGTTCGGCGGCCAGGGCGGTCCCCGTGGGACGGGTGGGGACGACTGGATGATCCCGCCCCCCTCGGACCCGTCGGCGCAGCACGCGGGGCCCTCGACGACCCCGCCGCCGTTCCAGCAGCAGCCGCCGCAGCACCAGGGCCCGCTGACGTGGTCGGCGACGATCGGTCCCGACCGCGACTACTTCATGGCGATGATGCAGCGCAGCGGCCCCGAGGCCTCGGGGCTCAACCTGCCCGCGTACTCGCCGGAGCAGCAGCGCCGGCTCACCGGGAACCAGCTGTCGATCGGCCGGCGCCGGCACTCCACCGGGGAGTCCCCCGACATCGACCTGTCGGTGCCGCCGGAGGACCCGGGCGTCTCGCACCAGCACGCGGTGCTCGTGCAGCAGCCGGACGGCACATGGGCGGTCGTCGACCAGAACTCGACGAACGGCACGACGGTCAACGGCGGCGACGAGCCGATCCAGCCGTTCGTCCCCGTGCCGCTTCAGGACGGTGACCGGGTGCACGTCGGGGCGTGGACGACGATCACGATCCGGCGCGGCTGAGCACACGCAGTCGTAGGACGTTGCCGGGCACCTGGCTAGGGCCTGTCTTCAATCTCCCGTCGTCGCCCGGAGCGCAGACGGAAGATTGAAGACAGGCCCTAGGTGCCCGGCAACTCCCATGTGTGGGGCCCGTCCGGATCGTCCAGCCAGGCCCACTGGCGCCCGTCGCGCACGGCCACCCCGAACCGCTCGCGCGCGGGCCTGCCCTCCCGCTCCCACAGCGCCAGCACCTCGTGCGGGTCCAGGCGACCCGACGCCAGCGTGAGCAGGAACCGGAACGACTCGTCGCGCAGCACGGGATGCGGCAGGCCCCCGCCCCGCGGCTCGGGCGCCCGGCCCGCACCGCCGCGCAGCGCCATGAAGTACGCGGGCGTGTGCAGGAACCGCCCCTGCGCGTACCGCCCCGCCACGTCGAGCACGTCGAGGACCACGATCCCGGTCGACACGGGCGCGAGGATCCGGGCGTCCGGCGCGCACTGCCCGAGCCACTCCTCCGGCACCGAGGGCAGCGCGCACGTCGCCATGATCCGGTCGTACGGCGCCCGCTCGGGACATCCCCGGGCCCCGTCGCCGGTGACGACGGCCGTCCGGTACCCGGCGGCGGCGAGATGGGTCCGGGCGGACTCGGTGATCTCCGGGTCGAGGTCGACGGACGTGACGTTTCCCGCACCGACGCGGTGCGCGAGCAGTGCCGCGTTGTACCCCGTGCCCGCACCGATCTCCAGGACCCGGTCCCCGTCCCGTACCCGCAGCTCCACGAGCATCCGGGCCATCAGGGACGGCTGGCTGCTGGAGGAGATGAGAGCGCCGTCGCGCAGCCGGGTGGCCAGCGGCTCGTCGGCGTAGGCGCCGCGCAGCCAGCGCTCGCGCCGCTCCGGGTCGGGGTGCTCGCCCCACAGCCGCTCGTAGCCTCCGGGCGCGCCCACGAAGTAGTACGGCACGAAGAGGTGGCGCGGCACCTCGTCGAACGCCTCCCGCCACGCCAGGTCCGCGTCCCAGGCCCCGCTGTGATCGATCTCGCGTACGAGCGCGGCCCGCGCCCGTACGGCGAGCCGCTCGAGATCCTCGGTGTGCTCTGCGCCCATATGTCCACTGTCCTGCGGACACCCGAAAACGGCGAGCCCCGTTCCGCGGCCCGAGTGGTCCTAGGACCCCGGTCCCCGGCCGGTACGTCTGAGAGCATTGAGGGGTGACTGAGATCCCGCGCGACACGCTTCAGGAGCAGACGTTCTACGAGCAGGTGGGTGGCGAGGAGACGTTCCGCCGCCTCGTGCACCGCTTCTACGAGGGCGTCGCACAGGACGAGCTGCTGCGCCCCATGTACCCCGAGGAGGACCTGGGCCCCGCCGAGGAGCGCCTCGCGCTGTTCCTCATGCAGTACTGGGGCGGCCCCCGTACCTACAGTGACAACCGCGGCCACCCGCGCCTGCGGATGCGGCACGCCCCGTTCCAGGTGGACCGCGCGGCGCACGACGCGTGGCTGAAGCACATGCGGGTGGCGGTGGAGGACCTGAACCTCTCCGAGGAGCACGAGCGCACGCTGTGGAACTACCTGACGTACGCGGCGGCTTCGATGGTGAACACGGCGGGCTGAGCCCGCGGGGAGCCGCGGCGGCGCACCGCTGAACGGTCCCCCGTTCCTGCCATCCGGTCACGATCCGGTCCAGACCTCTTCCCTCCCTGCGTGCCCTCTGAAAGCATCCGTCCGGACTTTCGGGGGCGTAGAGCGTGAAGCGCGCGAGGCGCGGCGCGCGGAGTCGGGGGCGGCTGAGTGTGGAGTTTTGTCCTGCTGCGGGTGCGGGCGCATCGCCTGCTGCTGACCGCCGCGCTGCTCGCGGTCGTGCTGACCACATCCGTGGTCGCGATGCTCGGCGCGTTCTCCACGGCGATCGGCGACGCCTCGCTGCGCCACACGCTGCGCACCCGTGACCGGGCGGCCACCGCGCTCGTGGTGCGCGCCGACGTCACCGCCGAGCAGCGCCGGGCCGCCGACGCCGCGGTCGACAAGGGGGCCCGGCGCACCTTCGACGGGCTGCCGCTGCACCAGCAGACGCTGATCACCTCGGGCCCCTACGCGCTGCCCGGCACGCCCCGCGGCGGGAAGCCGGACCTGACGAACTTCGCGGTGCTCGAACGCTCCGAGGTGAAGGTCACTTCGGGCCGACTGCCGCGCGCCCGCGCCGGATCCGTGGTCGAGGCGGCGATCCCGCGTGCCGCCGCCGCACCGCTGAAGCTGGGGGTCGGCGACCGGTTCGTCCTCACCGACCGGTTCGGCGGCCCGAAGATCACCGTCGAGCTGACCGGCGTCTACCGTCCGGCCCGGCCGCAGGCCGCGTACTGGACGGTCGACGAACTCCGCGGCCGTGGCGTGCGCAAGCTCGGCTACACCACGTACGGTCCGCTGCTCGCCGACCCGTCCGTCGTGGCGGGCGGCAGGGTCAGCGACGGGCAGTCGGCCTGGCTGACCACGGCCGACTTCTCGACCCTGACCACGGACCGGCTCGGGGAGCTGCGCGACGCCGCGCGCGCGGGCCCCCGCGCCCTGCTGCACAGCAAGGGCCTGGCAGGGGCGACGGAAGTGCGCACCGCACTGCCCGACGTGCTCGACAAAGCCGAGCGGGCGCTGCTCGTGGCCCGCTCGACACTGCTGATCGTGGCACTCCAACTGGTGCTGCTCGCCGGGTACGCGCTCCTGCTGGTGGCCCGGCTCCTGAACGCCGAACGCACCGGCGAGACCTGGATGTTGCGGGCGCGCGGCGGATCGCGGGGCCGGGTCGCCGGGCTCGCCGCCGCCGAGTCGCTGCTGCTCGCGCTGCCGGCCGTGGTGTGCGCGCCGTTGCTCGCGGGGCCGCTGACCCAACTCGTCGCGTCGCAGGGCGCGCTGTCGCGGATCGGTCTGCGGCTCGACACGAGTGGTTCCGGGGGCTCGGTGTGGCTGGTGTCCGTGGCCGTCGCGGTGGGCTGCGCGCTCGCGGTGACGGCGCCCGCGCTGACCGACCGGGGGGCGCGGCGCGAGCGGGCGCGGACGCTGCCCGCACCGGTCCGCGCGGGCGCCGACATCGGGCTGCTGCTCGTCGCGGGCGTCGCCTACTGGCAGTTGGACCGGCAGACCTCGGACGCGGGCGCGCTGAGCGGGAACCGCTCCGGCACCCTGGGCATCGACCCGCTGCTGGTGGTGGCGCCCGCCCTGGCGCTGCTCGCCGGCACCGTGCTGACGCTGCGGCTGCTGCCGCCGGTGGCCCGGCTCGCGGAGCGGCGGGCGGCGAGCGGGCGAGGGCTGCCCGCGGCACTCGCGGGCTGGCAGTTCAGCCGCCGCCCGATGCGCGGCGCGGGCCCCGTGCTGCTGCTCGTACTGGCCGTGGCCATGGGCATGTTGGCGATCGGCCAGGGCGCCTCGTGGGACCGCTCGCAGGACGACCAGGCGGACTTCCGCTCGGGTGCCCCGATCCGGGTGCTCGCCACGGAAACGGGCATGGACCAGGCCGCCCGGTACGCGTCCGTGCCGGGCGTACGGGACGCGGCGCCCGCCTACCGTGCGACGCTGCCGCTGAACGAGGGCCGCACGGCGACGCTCCTGGCGCTCGACACGGCGCACGCCCACGACGGCCTGATGCTCCGCGGCGACCTCACGGACACCTCGCCGCGGCGTGCCCTCGCCGCGATCACGCCGAAGCCGGCCCCGGTCCCCGGAGTGCGGCTGCCCGCCGGCACGACGCGCGCCGTGCTGACGCTGCGCGGCACCACGAACCAGAAGGACGAGAGCGACCAGGTGACCACCGTGTCGGCGACCGTGCGGGACCGGTACGGCCTCGCCTACCGCACCCAGCTCGACGAACTCCCCCTGGACGGCCGCGGCCACCGCGTGTCCCTGGACCTGGGCCCCGCGGCGGGCCCGCTCACTCTGACCGGCCTCGACTTCGACACCGACCAGCCGTCGGTTCCCGGCGCCCGCCACCGCATCACCCTGGAAGCCGTCAGCGCCCCCGAACGGGGCGGCGGGCAGCGTCCGTTGAGCCTGACCGGGACACGCTGGAAGGCTTCGCTGACGGGCCGCGAGACCTCGGCCCCCGGGGAGGAGGGCGCCCCCACCAAGCCGAAGGTCGGCGGCGCCGAAGGCTCCGGGGTCTCCCTGTCGTACGCCCCCGGGCACGAGTCGGGCTGGGCCGGCTACGGTGCCCGGCCCGCGGTGAACGTGCGGCTCGTCGCGGACCGGCCCGCGGTCACCGAGGTCGCTGCGCTGGCCACCGACCGCTATCTGGCGTCGGCGGACGCCCATGTCGGCTCCCGGCTCGACGTGGACCTGGGCGGCGGCAGGGTACGGGTGCGGATCGCGGCGAGCGTACGGGCGCTGCCGACGACGGGGCCTGAGGCCGGGGCGGAGTCGGGGGCGGGCTCCACGACGGCGACCGGGGCCGGTGCCTCGGCCGCCAAGGACGGCGGCGGACTCCTGCTCGACCTGCGCGACCTGAACGCGGCCGTCGCCGACCCGCTCGCCCCGAACGAGTGGTGGCTGTATCCGGCGGCCGGCGGGACCGAGCGGGCCGTTGCCGCGCTGCGCTCCCACCCGGACCTGGATCCGGCGCAGGTGACGGCGCGTTCGGAGATCGCGGAGGAGTTGCACGACGATCCCCTGGGGGCGGGCCCGCAGTCCGCGCTGGCCGCGGCGGCGCTCGCCGCGGCCGCACTCGCCGCGGTCGGCTTCGCGGTCAGCACGGCGGGCTCGCTGCGCGAGCGGGGCGACGAGTTCGCGGTCCTGTCCGCGCTCGGCGCCTCACGCCGCCGCCTGGCCCGCCTGGTCGCCGCCGAACAGGGCGCCCTGGTGGCGCTGGGGCTCCTGGTGGGTGCCGCGCTCGGCATCCTCCTCACGCGCGCCGTGGTGCCGCTGATCGTCCTGACCGGCGAGGCGACCCGCCCCGTACCGGACGTGCTGGTCCGACTCCCAGTGCACCAGGTGGCGTTGCTGCTGCTCGGCGTGGCCGCGGTCCCGGCCCTGATCACCGCGGTCCTGGCGCTGCGCCGCCCGCCGTCCGCCGCGAACTCGCTGCGCGTCGAAGGGGGCGAGTGACATGAGGACCACAAGCCCCGTCGCCCCCTGGATGCGCACCCGGCTGCGGACCGCGCCGGGGGCCGCAGCCGCGCTCTTCCTGCTCGTGCTGCTGACGTCGTGCCTGGCCGCCGCGTTCCCCCGGGCCGTCGACCGCTACGAGGACCGCGGCGTGCGGCAGTCGCTCGCCCAGGAGACGCCCGGCCGGCTGGCCGTCGGCGTCACCGTCGACGACCCCGGGATCGAACTGACCCCGCGGCAGCGCGCGGTGCGGGTGTCCGACCCCGTCGCACACGCCGCGTACCGGAAGATCGCCGGGTTGCTCAGGGCTCCGCTCGCCGCCGACCCGCGTGAATCGTCCTACGGCACACGCAGCGTCGAGCCGATGACCGCGCTGGATCGCCGACTGCCACGGATCGACGGCCCGTTGCCCGTCTTCACGCTGAACGCGCAGGGCGGGCTCGCCGACCACGCGCGCGTGACGCGTGGCAGGCTGCCGCGCGGCCACCACACGGCCCACACGATGGAGGCCGCCGTCACCCGGGAAACGGCACGCCACCTGCACCTCGAACCCGGCGCGGTCGTCCATCTCCCGGGCTTCGACGACCGTCCGACCACCGTACGGATCACGGGAGTTGTCGAGCCCCGCGATCCCTCGGGCGCGTACTGGTCGACGGCTCCCCTGCTGCGCACACCGGAGCAGCGCAGCACGAAGGGCATGCCGCCGCAGCGCTACTGGGCGGCGGCCCTGCTGCTCGCCCCCGGGGCGGCCACGGCGATCCCCGACACCCCGGGCAGGGCGCAGTCGTACTGGCAGCTCGCCCCCGTCACCGACACGCTCACCGCCCGCCAACTGCCCGACCTGAAGGCCGCTCTGGCGAACATCGTCGACGGCCCCGGCCTGCCCGCCGTGCGCACGGCGACGGCGAGCGAGACCGCCGACGTCAGCAGCCATCTCGGCGACGTCCTCGACCGCTACGACACGTTGCGCTCGGGCGTCACCCCCGTCGTCTCGGTCGCCGCCTACGGCACGGGCGCGCTCGCCTGCGTGGTGCTGCTCATGGCGGGCGGCCTGGGCGCGGACCGGCGCCGCGCCGAACTCGCCCTGCTGCGCTCGCGCGGCGGCTCACTGCCCGGCATCGGCGGACGGCTGCTGGCGGAGACGGCGGCGGTGGCGGTGCCCGCGGGCGCGCTCGGACTGCTGCTGGCGCTGCTCGTCGTGCCGTACGGCCGGTGGACCCTCGCGGCGACGGCGGCGGGCGCCGTCGTCCTGGTGGCGTGCGCGACGCTGCCGCTGCGCGCGGTGGCCGCGCACCGCCGAGCCCGTCCGCACGGCACCCGCGAGGACCTGGCCACCTCCCGCCCCTCGGCCCGCCGCACGGTCGCCGAACTCACCCTGCTGGCCATGGCGGTGGCCGCCGTGGTCGCCCTGCGCCGCAGGGGCGCGACGGACAGCGGCGACGGGCTGGTCGCGCTGGCGCCGGTGCTGGTCGGCGTGGTCGCCGCGTTCGTCCTCGTACGGCTGCTGCCGCTGCCGCTGCGCCGCCTGGTGGGACCGGTCGGCCGGCTGCGCGGCACGGTGGGCCATCTGTCACTGGCCCGCACGGCGCGGTCCAGGGCGGGGGCGGCCACGGCCGTGCTGCCGCTGCTCGCGCTCCTCACGGCGCTGACGACGGCGGCGTTCGGCGGGTCCGTGCTGGCCGGCGTCGGGGGCGCCCGGGACCGGGCCGCGCTGGCCACGGTGGGTGCGGACGCCCGCGTGGACGGCGGCGGCCCCCTGTCCGCCGCCGCACTCTCCCGGGTCCGCCACGCCCCCGGCGTACGGGACATGGCCACGGCCGCGATCGACTACGACGTCCCCGTCGCGGACAGCACCCGTCGGCTCGCCCTCGCGGGCGTCGACCGCGAGGCGTACGCGCGCCTGGCCCGCCGCACGGGCCTCGGCGCCTTCCCCGCGGACGCCCTGCGTCCGACCGGCCGCGCCACGGTCCCCGTGCTGGCCTCGCCCTCGCTGGCCGGCCTCTTCACCGGCGGCCGGCTCGACGTGCGGCTGAACGGCGAGACCGTCACGCTGCGCCTGGCCGCCGAGCGCACCACGACGCCCGCCCTCGTCGACGACTTCGTGATCGTGGACGCGGCGGCCCTCGCCCGCGCCACCGGCGCCCCGGCCCGCCCCACGGCCCTGCTCCTCACCGGCGACCGGCTCGACGCGAAGGCGCTGCGCGGCGCGGCGGGCGCGGACACCACCGTGCGGCTGCGCTCCACCGAACGCGCCCGCTACGTCGACTCGCCCGTGCAGTCCGGCGCGACCGGCATCTACGTCGCCGCGGTGGCCGCGGGCGCGGGCTACGCGTTGCTGGCCCTGCTCATCGCCCTGGCGCACGCCGCCCCGGAACGCCTGGCCCTGCTCGCCCGGCTGCGCACCATGGGCCTCACGCGCGGCCAGGCCCGCCGGCTGCTCGTCCTGGAGGCGCTGCCCCAGGCCTTCCTGGCGGCGGCGGGCGGCGCCCTGACCGGCTGGGCGGCGATCCGCATCCTGTCGCCGGGCCTGGACCTGACGACCCTGGCCCTGGCGGACGGACCGTCCCCCACGACACCGCCCCACCTGCACACCGCTCCCCTGTCCCTGGCGCTCCCCGCGGCAGGGGTTCTCCTGCTGGCGCTCGGGGCGGCGACGTTCCAGGCCTGGTGGTCGGGGAGGAGGGGTTCCGTGCGCGAGCTGAGAGCGGGCGACGGAGGCGTCACGTAGCGGCGCCGCCCGCCCCCGCCCCGCACACCGCCGCCCCGACACCCGGGAGACCCGACCGCCATGACACCGCCCGACGCACCGTCGCCCGCCCCGACCCCGACCCTCGCCGAGCTGGAACGCCGCGCAACGGTCCACCGCGACCGGCCCGCCTACGGCCACGACGCCCTCATCACCTGCGACCGGCTGGTCCGTGTCTTCAGCACGGACGGCGTGGAGGTCCAGGCTCTCCAGGGCCTCGATCTCCTCGTCCGTCAGGGCGAGTTGATGGCACTGGTCGGCGCCTCGGGCAGCGGCAAGTCGACCCTGATGAACATCCTGGCGGGCCTCGACGAACCCACGGCGGGCGCGGCGAAGGTGGCGGGCCACGACCTGCTCACGATGACCGCGAAGGACCGCCTGCGCTACCGCCGCGAGGCCGTCGGCTTCGTCTGGCAGCAGACGTCCCGCAACCTGCTCCCCTACCTGACGGCAACTCAGAACGTGGTCCTGCCGATGCAGTTGCACGGCAGGACCCACAAGACGAACAAGGCACAGCAGGCGGCGCGCGCCGACGAGCTGCTCGCCGTCCTCGGCGTCGCCGACTGTCGCGACCGCCGCCCGCGGCAGATGTCCGGCGGACAGCAGCAGCGCGTCGCCATCGCCGTGGCCCTCGCGGGGAACCCGAAGGTGCTGCTCGCCGACGAGCCCACCGGCGAGCTCGACTCGCACACAGGTGAGCAGATCTTCGCCGCGTTCCGCACGGCGAACGAGGAGTTGGGCACGACCGTCGTCATCGTCACGCACGACCAGACGGTCGCGAACGAGGTGCGCCGCACCGTCGCCATCCGCGACGGCCGCACCTCCACGGAGGTCCTGCGGCACACCCACGTCGACGCGGCGACCGGCCAGGAGTCCCTGGTCTCACGCGAGTACGCGATGCTGGACCGGGCGGGCCGCCTCCAACTCCCCGTCGAATACACGGAGTCCCTGGGCATGCGGGACCGCGTGCTCCTGGAACTGGAGGAGGACCACATCGAGATCCGCCCGGACGACCAGGGGCATCGCTGAGGGGTGGGGCGGTCGGCGGCGCCTGCGAGGCGACTCGGGCGGACCGGTCCGGGGAGGGCCGGACCATCCGACTCCGGCTCAGACGGGACTGACGGAGAGCCCGCTCAGGGTGGGCGCCTCGCGCCGGGCCGCCACGGACCCGTACGCGGTACGCAGCCTCAGCCACGCCCCGGCGGCGAGCAGGTCGACGTCGTCCCCGCGCAGGAAGCCGAGGGAGGCCGCGGCGTGCACGAGCCGCACCGGGGCCCCGCTGTCACCGATCTCGCGCGACCAGACCTCGCCGCCGATCCGGTCGAGTTCGCCGCGCGTGCGCGCCTCGGGCGCCAACTGCTCGACCCGCGCCCGGAATTCGGTCACGGCCGCCTTCACAAGTCCGCGCAGCGCGTCCGCGTCCGGGAACCCGGCGACCCGCTCCCAGCCGCCGAGCGGCGGCAGGACACCGGCCCAGGGCGGACCAGTGACGGCGGCGGGAACCGTGGCGGTGGCGGTCCCCTCGTCGAGGGAGTCGAGCAACTCCCCCGCGGACACGGTCACGTCGAGGGCGTCCTCGATCCCGTCCTCGTACGGCTTGAGCAGCCGCGCCGTACGCACGGCCAGCACCTCGAACGAGGGCGGCCGGCCGAACACCGCGAGCGCCTGGCCACCGGCCTGCGCCCGCAGCCGCACGGCGGCCGCCTTGTCGTAGTGCAGCAGCCGGCCGAGGAAGGCGGCGAGATCCGCCGCCTCCCCCGGGTCGGCCAGGAACAGCTCGGGCGCGCTCATGCGACGAGCGCCTCCGCACGGTCCGCGTCGTCCCGGTACTCGCCCAGGAACTCCCGCTCCTCCGCGGTGATCCGCCGCGGCCGCTGCGCCTCGAAGTCGAACGGCACGACGACCGTGGAGGCACGCACGTACACGACGTCCTCGTCCTTGACCTCGTACGACAGCGTGAACGAAGCCGCCTTTATCTCACTGACCCACAGCTCGATGTCCACGGGCCGGTGCCGGTGCACCAACTGCCGCTTGTAGTCAATCTCATGGCGCGCCACGACGGACCCCTGCTGGAAGTCCTTGTCGGGCCGGAACAGGAAGTCGATACGGGCCTCCTCCAAGTACCGAAGGAAAACCACGTTGTTGACATGCCCGTAGGCATCCATGTCGGCCCAACGCAGGGGGCAGGCGTATACGTGGCGGGCCATCAGCCGCGGGTCAGCTTCTTGTAGGTGGCGCGGTGCGGACGGGCGGCGTCCGCACCGAGCCGCTCGATCTTGTTCTTCTCGTACGACTCGAAGTTGCCCTCGAACCAGAACCACTTGGACTCACCCTCGTACGCGAGGATGTGCGTGGCGACCCGGTCGAGGAACCACCGGTCGTGAGAGACGACGACGGCGCAGCCCGGGAACTCGAGCAGCGCGTTCTCGAGCGAGCTGAGGGTCTCGACATCGAGGTCGTTGGTCGGCTCGTCGAGGAGCAGCAGGTTGCCGCCCTGCTTGAGGGTGAGCGCGAGGTTGAGGCGGTTGCGCTCACCACCGGAGAGCACACCGGCAGGCTTCTGCTGGTCAGGCCCCTTGAACCCGAAGGCCGACACGTACGCACGCGACGGCATCTCGACCTGGCCGACGTTGATGTAGTCGAGCTCGTCGGAGACCACGGCCCAAAGGGTCTTCTTCGGGTCGATGTTGGCGCGGTTCTGGTCGACGTACGAGATCTTGACGGTGTCGCCGACCTTGATGGACCCGGAGTCCGGCTCCTCGAAGCCCTGCAACATCTTGAACAGAGTGGTCTTACCGGCACCGTTCGGACCGATGACACCGACGATGCCGTTGCGCGGCAGCGTGAAGCTCAGGTCATCAATAAGAACCTTGTCCCCGAACGCCTTGCCGAGGTTCTCGACCTCGACGACGACGTTGCCCAGGCGCGGGCCCGGCGGGATCTGGATCTCCTCGAAGTCCAGCTTCCGCATCTTGTCCGCCTCGGCGGCCATCTCCTCGTAGCGGGCAAGACGCGACTTGGACTTGGTCTGACGGCCCTTGGCGTTGGACCGCACCCACTCGAGCTCTTCCTTGAGCCGCTTCTGCCGCTTCTCGTCCTTCTTGCCCTCGACCTTGAGGCGCTCGGACTTCTTCTGAAGGTACGTGGAGTAGTTGCCCTCGTACGGGATGGCGCGGCCGCGGTCGAGCTCGAGGATCCACTCGGCGACGTTGTCCAGGAAGTACCGGTCGTGAGTAATGGCCACGACGGTGCCCTTGTACTGGGCGAGATGCTGCTCCAGCCAGTTCACGGACTCGGCGTCGAGGTGGTTGGTGGGCTCGTCGAGGAGCAGCAGGTCGGGCGCCTCGATGAGCAGCTTGCAGAGCGCGACGCGGCGCTTCTCACCACCGGAGAGGTTGGTGACGGCCCAGTCGCCGGGCGGGCAGCCCAGGGCGTCCATGGCCTGCTCCAGCTGACCGTCGAGGTCCCACGCGTCGGCGTGGTCGAGGTCCTCCTGGAGCTTGCCCATCTCCTCCATGAGCTCGTCCGAATAATCGGTGGCCATGAGCTCGGCGACCTCGTTGAAGCGCTTGAGCTTGCCCATGATCTCGGCGGCGCCGTCCTGCACGTTCTCCAGAACGGTCTTGGACTCGTCGAGCTTCGGCTCCTGCATGAGGATGCCGACGCTGTAACCGGGAGAGATGAACGCGTCACCGTTCGACGGCTGCTCGATCCCGGCCATGATCTTCAGCACGGTCGACTTACCGGCACCGTTCGGACCGACAACGCCGATCTTCGCCCCGGGGTACATGCTCAGGGTGACGTCGTCGAGGATCACCTTGTCGCCGTGCGCCTTGCGCGCCTTGCGCATGGTGTAGATGAACTCAGCCAAGAGAAACCGTCCGGCAGTCGAAGTGTGTATCGCAGTAAGGGGCCCGCGTGCTGCGGCTCCACCGCGTGAGGGCAGATACACCCCATCTTGCCGTACAGCCACCGCTGGGCGGAAACCCGTATCGGTGCAGGGCGCTGAACTGCGGGTTCTCGTCCGGGTCTGGTAGCCCTGTGGTCACTGTGCGTCGTGGTCGGCGTGCAGGTCTTGTGGGGGTCGGTGCAGGGGCGGGACGGGGGCGATCAAGGGGTGGGTACTCTCGCCGCGTGCCGATTCCGAGCGAGTTGTCCACGGACGTGAACCCGCAGGACCCGCGCCCTCACTTCGCTCTGCTCGGGCCGCCCCAGGCCTGGCGTGGCGGCGACGGCCTGGAGCTCGGGCCGGTGCGGGAGCAGGCGCTGCTGGTGGCGCTGCTGTTGCGGCCCGGCCGGACGGTCGGCCGGCAGCAACTGCTCGACGGGGTGTGGGGGACGGAGCCGCCCGGTACGGGGACCAGGGTGATCCCCGTGTACGTGCACCGGTTACGCCGCCGCCTGGATCCTCCCGGGCAGTCGCGGTCCGTGATCGAGACCGTGCGCGGCGGGTACCGCTTCGTACCCGGCAGCGCGTCCGTGGACGTCGCGCGGTGGGAGGCCGGTGTCGCCGAGGCGCACGCAGCGAGGAATTCCGGGGATCTCGGCGCCGCCGTGGACGCGTGGTCCCGCGCGCTGGAGCTGTTCCGGGGCGAGCCCCTGGCCGGGCTGCCCGGGCCCTTCGCGGAGGGCGAGCGGCTGCGGCTCGCGGAGCAGCGGCTCCTGGCGGTGCAGGAACGGGCCGACTGCCTGCTGCGTTCCGGGCGGCATGCCGAGGCCCTGGCCGAACTGTTCTCCCTCACCACGGCCCACCCCTACAACGAGGCGCTGGCCACCCTGCTCATGCGCGCCCTGCACGCCGCCAACCGGCAGGCCGACGCGCTGGACGTCTACGCGACGGTCCGCCGCCGCCTGGTCGACGGGCAGGGAGTGGAGCCCGGCGCCGAACTTCGACGGGTGCACGCGGCCGTGCTCCGCGGCGACGACCCGTTCCCACCGCCGTCGCCGCCATCCGTGCCGTCCACGGTCGACGAGGCCGCCGCGGTGCGGGAACGGTCGGTGCCCAGGCGGGACGCGGCCGTGCCCCCGCCGCGTCCCGACGACTCGCCCCGCAAGCACCGCGCACGCTATGAACTGCCCGTCGACACCAGCAATTTCACCGGCCGGGAGCGGCACCACCGGCTGCTCGTCGAGGCCGCCGACGCCCAGGAGGTCACCGTCCGGGCGGTCGACGGCATGGCCGGCGTCGGGAAGACCGCCCTGGTCGTGCGCGCGGCCCGGACCCTGCGCGACCGGTACCCCGACGGCTGCCTGTTCGTGGAGCTGCACGGCCACCGGGAGGGCCGGGAGGCGGCGGGACGGCAACGTATTCTGCGGCGATTATTGCGGGCGGTGGGCGCCGGCGAGGGGCAGGACTCCGAGGACCTGGACGAGCTCGCCGCGTCATGGCGGGCGGCCACCGCCTCCCTCCGGCTGCTCCTCGTACTCGACGACGCCGCCCGCGCCGAACAGGTGCGCCCGTTGCTGCCCGCAGGGCCCGGCTCCCTCGTGATGGTGACCAGCCGTCGCCGCCTGACCGGCCTCGACGTCGACCGCAGGGTCTCGCTCTCCCCTCTCGGCCTTGAGGAGGCGACCGAGCTGCTGGCCCGCATGGTCGGCGCCGAAGAGGGAGCAACCGAAGAGGCCGCCGCAGCGGCGGAAGGGGCGGCGGAGGGCAGTGGGGCGATCGGCCCCGCGCGGGCCGCCGGGCGTGAACTGACCGCCGTACGCGAGCTGGCCACCTTGTGCGGGCGGCTCCCGCTCGCGTTGCGGATCGTCGGCGCCCGGATCCAGGACCGCCCGCCCTGGGCGGTGGAGGCCCTGGCGGCCCGGCTGACCGACGACGAGCGCCGCCTCGACGAACTCGCCGTGGAGGACCGCAGCGTAGCGGCCGCGTTCGGCGTCTCCTACGCCCAGCTTCCCGCCGCCGAGCAGCGCGCCTTCCGCGTCCTTGGCCTGTCGCCCACCGTGCGCCTCGACCGGCTGACGCTGGCCGCCCTCCTCGACTGGACGCCGTCCGACGCCGAGCGCGCCCTGGAGAACCTGGCCGAGGCGAGCCTGGCGCAGCGGGTGACCGTCGACCGCTATCGCCTGCACGACCTGGTGGCCGTCTACGCCCGCCGTGTCGCCGCCGCGTCCCCCGACGAGGCCTCGGCGGCACGGGAACGGGTCTTCCGGCTGTACGTCGCCGCCACCCGCTGCGCCAGCGACTGGGGAACCTCGTCCACTCCGACCGGCCCGCAGGGCACCGGCCCCTTCACGGGCTGGGAGGAGGCCACGGCCTGGCTGGACGAGGCGGGCGGCGAACTGGTCGACGTGGTCGGCCAGGCCGTGGCCTCCGGCCGGGTCGACGAGGCCTGCTGGATCGCCGAGGGCCTGGTCGACTACCTCACCAGACAGGGCCGTTTCCACGAGTGCCGCACCGCGCTGGAGATGCTGCTCCCGCTGCTCGACCGGGCCACCGACCGACGGATGGACTCCGCGCTGCGGATCGGTTTCGGCATCCTGTACGGGGTTCAGGGCCGATACCGCGAGGCCCGTGTCTGGTTCGCCGAGGCGCTGGACATCAGCCGCCGCGCCGACGACCGCCACGAGCAGGCCCGCGCCTCGGCCGGCCTCGGCACGTTCGCCAATCTGGAGGGCCGGATCGCCGAGTCGATGGAACACTTCGCCGAAGTGCTGCGCCTCGCGGGCGAGTTGACGCACGACGACTGGCTCACCGGTTCGATCATGACGCGGGCCGGCGACATGCACCACCAGCTCGGCGAGCACGACCAGGCGTACGACCGCTATCTGAAGGCGATCTCCCTGGCCGAGAAGGCGGGCAGCCCCCGGCTCCTCGGCAAGACCCTGCTCCGCCTCGGCGGGCTCCAACTCGACCTGAGGCGCCCCACCGAGGCCGTCGGCACCCTCGGCAAGGCGGAGAGCCTGGCCCGTCGCCTCGGCGATGTCCCGTTGTACGCCGCCGCCCTCGACCGACTGTCCACGGCCGAGGCCGACCTGGGCAATCCGGAGGCGGCCGCGGATCTGCGGCGCCGGGCCCGCACGGTCCTGGACGAGGCGACCGACACCGCCCCGGAGATCGCGCTGCGGCACCGGCTGCTGTGGCACGAGGCCGTGGCCGAGGACCTCTCCGGCTCCCGCGACTTCTTCGAACGCGGCACCGCCCTCCCCGACACCGACGCCAACCGGGCGCGCATCTCCCGCGCCCTGGGCGACCTCGACGATCCCGGTGACCCCAGTAATCCCGGTGCCCCCGGCAGACGAAGACCGGACCGGGACGGGGATGGTCCGGCCGGCCGGTAACCGGCCGGACCACTCCCCCGATCCTTCAGGTGGTCCTACACGTACTCCCTATACGGGGTCGCCGTTCTGGTTGAGCCACTGAACGCCGTTCTGGCCGGTCTGGTTGAGGCTCTTGGGGATGGCGACCTCGGGGTACAGCGGGTGCAGGTCGAAGTACCGGGGCGCGTTGGCGAGCGACCGCAGATCGCACACCGGGTCGGCGACGATGCAGAACCGCTTGACCGGGATCCCGTCGAACTCCGCCGGTCCCGCACCGGGCGCGGTGGCCACACCCGGAATGCCGAGCCCCTTGGGGACACGCGCCCCGAACCCGGTCTCGGGCTGCATCGGATCCGCGTACAGCATGCCGTCGACCTGCGACTTCGGAATGCCCGTGTCGCCCTTCGCGATCTGCTGGAGCACCACGTCCGCCGCCTGGGCGCCCTGGGAGTAACCGGTGATGGTGAGCTGGGCGTCGGGGTGCGCGTTGTGGGTGTCCTGCGCCGCCTTCAGCCCTCGCTCGATGCCCAGTTGCACGCTGGCGTCGTAGGTGGGCGCGGTGAGGGCGTCGGGGTTGACCTGCGCGGGCGGCTCCACGAGTCCGCCGTTGGGTCCGATGATCGGACCCGCGGTCGCCGGGTAGCAGACCTTGATCGCGGAGGCGCCGAGGCCTAGCCGGTCGTTCGCGGTGTTGTAGGACGAGTTGGTGTTGGGGCAACCGCCCTCGTTCGTCGTACGACCGGTTCCACCGATCTCGATGTAGTAGTGCTCCGCGCCGTCCGCGTGCGCGGCCGGCGCGAACGCGACGGCGCTGCCGGCGGTCAGCACCGCCGCCACGGCGACGGCGCGTACCGCCCCCGCCGCCCTGCTCCTCTTCGACATGCGCGCTGTCGACATGTGCGATCCCCCTCGGTCTGTGAACGTGCCGGTCAACCAACGCACTTGACGCTAGGCGCGGGTGATCACATCCCGTTGACATGTGGATGACAGCGCAGGTGGGGCGGGGGTGGCGCGCTCATCCGGTGCCGGGGGCCGGCGGGCCGGGCGGGCCGGGCGCGAGAGTCACCCCGACACCCCGGCCCCTCCCCGGCACCCACCGTCACTCGCCGCCGCTGTCGCCCTCGCTCGGCGACTTCTTCTTGCGGCCCAGGACCACCGACGCCCCGCCGACCAGGACCAGCAGCACCGCGATGCCCGCGATGATCGGCGTCGCGTTCGAACTGCCCGTCTCCGCCAGGTCCGTGCCATTGCCGGAGCCCGTGCCACCGACGGAGGCCGGGCTCGGCTGCGTCGTCGCCTGGGTCCTCAGGCCGCCGCCCGCCGTGGCGCCCGCCTGCGAGGTCGTCGCGCAGTCGAGCACGCCACGTATCCGCTTCTCGAAGCCGTGCGGACCCTTGATCGTGAAGTCGTACGCCTGGTCCTCCTGGAGCGGTATCGTCACCGTCCGCGTCTCCCCGGCCGGGATGGTGTGCCGGGCGCCCATGAGCGTGAACGTGTACGGCGCGTCCCCGTTGTTGGCGGCCGTGATGTCGACGCCGCCCTTCGCGCAGTTCTCCCGCGCGGACAGCGCGGGCACGGCGCCCTCGCTCGCCCAGGTCGCCGTCGCGGTCGCGGAGACCGTGGACTCGCTGGAGCCCGCGAGGATCTGCGTCTGGCTTCTGGTGTCGGAGGCGAAGGCGCGGCCGACCGGAACCGTCGTCGACGCCTGCACGGTCAGCTCCGCCGAACCCGCCTTCGAGCCCTTGGGTACGTCGAAGTAGAGCCGGCTGCCGTTCTTCGCGGTGGTGACGGGCTCGCCCTTCTCATCGACAAGCTTCACCCCGCCCGCGGCGGCCTCGACGGGCGGCAGCACCGTGACGCTGTCGGCGTTCGTGCGCACCGTGACCGGGCCGACCCGCTGCCCGGTCCCGGAGTGCGGCCCGGCGGGCGACTGCGACGGGGACGCCTCGTCGCCCGGCCGCGCGGAGACGGCCTGCGGCGTCAGGGTCAGCGAAGCCTGCGGCTCCGCGAGGTCCCGCGCACTGCGCTGCAGATAGTCGGCGAGCTTCTCGGCGGCGGGGCTGACCGCGTCCACATCGGCCTTGTCCGAGTAGCGCCAGATCGCGACCTGCGTCCCGGCCGCGGCCTCCTGCTCGGTGAGGCTCCCGGCATGCGCCTTGCGGGCGAGCGCCGCGAGATCGTTGACCTGCGGATACGAGTTCTGCAGGATCCAGCGGATGCGCCCCGCGTTCGCGTTGTCGTGCAGCGACGTACCGGACCAGGACGTCTCCCGGTACTTGGCGTCCGGCTGCGTCGGGTTGTGGATGTCGACGCAGTACGTCTGGAGCGTCCCGCCGTCGTCGACGGCCATCCGGAACAGGCCCGCCGACACCTCCTCGTCCTTCCCGGCCTCGTGGATCACGGCCGTGCCGTAGGTCTCCAGGCCATCCAGAGCGGCGCTCGCGCCGCTCTGCTCCGTGGCACCGTCGTCGGCTTGCGCGACGCCCGCGCCGGATATCGCCCCTGTCGCCATGAGTCCCGACATCAGGGCCGCCGCGGCGAGACGGGCTGCGCCTCGTCCACGCCGTGCGGTCCATGAGCACACAGAAAACACGAAATTCCCCTTCAGGCGGGACGGGTGGTCACATGGGGGGTGGTGTCCCGCCGGCAGAATCAACGCCAACCACAGTGATTCGGCTGGCCCTTGCACTCCCGTCCCGTCGCTGCACCTGGTGCGCAGAGGTCCCGACGAGCCCCGGAGTCACGCTCGGCATCCTAGGGAAATGATCTTCAGTGATCCCCGGAGCCGCCTTCCGGCAACCGATCCGAATCGCAATCGTTATCGCCAACACCGTTTCCGAGCTGGGCTTATCGACAAATCACCAGTGCCTGGGAGCCGATAAGCCGCAGTTCGGCCACGGCGTCGGCCACGCCGCCAGCCGCTACCGTCCCACCGACCGCGGTCATCGCATGGCCGCGGTCTTCGCACGGCCGCGGTCATCCCACCGGCTGCGGCTCCGCCACCTCGGACGTGACCGTGTCGGGATCAGCCAAGTCACCACCCGTATCGGCCGGTTGTGGGTCCGCCGCCGCCTGTCCAGGGTCGACCTCGGGCCACGCGCCCACCCGGCCCGCCTTCGCCCCGTCCGCGTCCACCCCGGCCGGCTTGGCCACATCCCACGGAGAGTCACCCCGCGGCGCGTTCTCCACGCGAGGCTGCTGCACCCGCCGGAACGCGGAGGTGCCGCGCGACAGATCGTGCCCGATCGCGACCGCCTCGATGTCCGCCGACGTCCAGTGCTGCCCGCCCCGCTCCTCGTCGCGCACCTTCAACTTGCCCTGCACCATGACCGGTTCACCGAGCGACAGGGAGCTCTGCACGTTCGTCCCCAGCGCGCGCCACGCCCACACCGTGAAGAAGTTGGTGTGCCCGTCCACCCACGTGTTCTGCACCCGGTCGAAGCGGCGGGTGTGCGCCGCGAGCCGGAACCGGGCGACCGGCCCCGTCGGCAACTCCCGGAACACCGGTGTCGTCGCCACGTTCCCCACCACGGTCACCATCGTCTCGCTGCTCATCCGGAACCCCTCCCATGCCCCCGCCCGGCCCGGCTCGGCCGCGACGTCCGTGCGCGGCCCGAGCCCTTCCCGAGCCGCGATCACAGAGTGCCCGCGCGCCGCGATCCCCGCCGCCGCCTGTGTCCTACCCGCGGGTTGTGGAAACTCCGGTCACTCCCCCGGCCACCCGTACGTACTGCTCCCGCACCTCCCGGTACCGCAGCAGCTCCGCAGCGACGGGGTCGAGCACCCGTGCCCTGCCACAGGCCGCGGCCGCGTCCCTGAGCCGCCGCTCGGCCTCCTGCCCGTACCGCCGCGCGGGTCCCTTCGCCGCCATGCGGCAGGACCACTCCACGCACGGCCCGCCCACGAGCCCCGCAAGCACCAGCAGCAGGGGCACGCCGAGATTGGTCGAGAAGACCCCGACGAGCTGCCCCAACAGCCACAGCACACCCAGGACTTGCAGCAGCGTCATGGCCACCTGGGAGAACACCGCGACCGGCCACCAGCCGGGCCGCGGCGGCCGCGCCGCCCCGTGCTCCGGCCTCAACTGCTCGGACCCGGCGCCGGAAGCGACATCGGACGCGGCATCGGACGCCAGCTCGTCGAGTGCCTCGGACAGCCCGTCGCCGCCCCGTGTCGCGGCCTCCCGCACGGCCTGCCCCCACGCGGCGGGCAGCCCGGTCGCGGCGGCGTCGCCGACCACCCGCACCGCGTGCTCGACGCGCTGCCGGGCCGTGACCTCCTCGTCGTCGGCGGGAACCACGGGAGCCGCGACCGTCGAGCCGACCGCGCGCCGGTCCTCGTACCAGCGCCAGAGCCTGAGCCATGGGGTGCCGCAGGCCCGGTTGGCGCCCCGGCTCCACTCCCGCTCGGCGGCCTGGCCCGCGGCGGCCGCGCCGACGGCCTCGGCGAGCCGGTCCGCGAACTCCTCGCGGGCCTCCTCGCTCAGCCCGCTCTGCCGCCCGGTCGCGTACACCTGCTTGAGGTGGTCGGCGGCGGCGTCGACGTCGGCGCCGATCCGGCGCGCGGCGGCCCGGCGTTCGGTGGTGACCTGGGCGAGGCAGTCGCGCAGGTCGTCCACGCCCTCACCGGTGAGGGCGGAGAGCGGCAGCACCGTGGCGCCGGGCTCCCCGTGCTCGCCGAGCGCGATGCCGTCCTCGTCGAGCAGCCGCCGCAGATCGTCCAGGACCTGCTCGACGGCGTCGCCGGGCAGCCGGTCGACCTGGTTGAGCACGACGAACATCACCTCCGCGTGCCCCGCCATGGGCCGCAGATAGCGCTCGTGGAGCATCGCGTCGGCGTACTTCTCGGGGTCGACGACCCACACCACGGCGTCCACGAGGCCGAGCACCCGGTCGACCTGTTCGCGGTGTTCGAGCGCGGCGGAGTCGTGATCGGGCAGATCGATCAGGACCAGCCCGTCGAGCTCCGCCTCCCCCTGCTGCCCATGCTGTTGCGCCTGCCCGGGGCGCCGCCGCGCGCGCCCCGGGATCCCCAGCCGGTCGAGCAGCCCGGCGGCCCCGTCCGTCCAGCTGCACGCGATCGGCGCGGAGGTGGTGGGCCTGCGCAGTCCGGTCTCCGAGAGGGGCACTCCTGCGAGGGCGTTGAACAGCGTCGACTTGCCGCTCCCGGTGGCCCCCGCGAGCGCGACGACGGTGTGCCGTGACGACAGCCTGCGCCGGGCCGCGGCCTCGTCGAGCACCTGTCCGGCCTCGGCGAGGGTCGTCCCGTCGAGCCGGGTGCGCGAGAGCCCGACGAGCTCCCGCAGCGCGTCGAGCCGCTGGTTCAACTGCCCGTCGTACGTCCCCGACCCGGCCGGCACCGCCGCCTCACCGCCCTGCTTGGCGACGCGCCGCGCGATGAGCCCGTCGTCCCAGGGGGTGCCCTCCGTACGGCCTTGGGGAATGCCGACGCCCTGGGACGCGCCACCAGCGGCGACATCACCTTCGGAACCTTCGGACGACACGGCTTCTCTGGACGCTACGTCCCCTGGCCGTGTCGCGTCCCCGAGATTGTCCGCAAGATCCGTGAGATCGGAATCATCCGCGGAACCGTCGTGATCGCCGGGAGCCACATGGTCACCGGGATCGACGTGGTCGATGGGGTTGACGGGCTCGATGGGGTCGACGGGATCCCTGGGATCGGGACCGGTCTGATCCGTGACGGCGGCGCTCAGCGCCCTCACCTCACCTTCTGCAGCAGCGAAAGGGCCGCGATCAACTCGGCCTGGGATTCGGGTGTGATGTCGAGCGCGTCGAGCGGCGCGAGCCGGCGCTCGCGTTCCGCGCCGAGCACGGTGTCCAGGTACTCGCTCAGGAGCTGCCCGCCCCGGTCGCGCAGCCGCAGCGCGCCCTGCGCGCCGATCCGCTCGGCCAGGTTCTCGCCCGCGGCCCGGCCCCGGCGCCCGCCGAGCAGCCCGGTGGCGACGAGCGCCGCGACGGCCTCGGCGTCGGGCGGCGAACCGTCCATGGCCTGCGCCGCGGCCCGCGCCTCGTCCTCGGCGTACTCCTCGAGCACCCGCCGCCAGCGACGTACGGCAATTCCGATGCGCTGTTCGGCGGTCTCGGGCCCGGGGCCCTGCCCACGCAGTTCGGTGGCACGCGCGCCGGGTTCACGGCGCCAGGCCTCGTCGACCCGTTCGTCGGCGGCGGTCACCGCGCACGCCAGCAGGGAGCCGAGACTCTCCACCAAAGCGTCGAGCAGCTCCTCAGGCGCACAGTCCGCGGGATAGCTCCGCCAGTGCTTCAGGGCGTTCCCCGAGAGCACGCCGCCCTCCTGCAAACGCTCCAGTACGCGCGCGTGCTCGGTCTCGTACGCGTCGTCCACGGCGGTGGTGAGCCGAACCATGGCGGAGTGCTGCGCGGCGACCGCCGACGCCAGCTCGGGCATCCGGGCGCGCAGCGAGTCGAGGGTGCCGCGGGCGGTACGGGCCACGGCGCGGGCCCGCGCCTCGGGGTCCTGGGCGCGATGGGTCAGCCACGCGCGCAACGGTGCGACGGCGGTCGCGGGCAGCAGCCCCCCGTTGCCGGTCGACTCCGGGAGCTCCGGCACCGTGAACCTCGGCACCTCGCCGAGCCCGGCCTTGGCGAGCAGCGCGCCGTACTGCCGGGAGACCTCGGCGACGACCTGGTGGGGCACCCGGTCGAGCACGGTGACGAGGGAGGCGTCGTACTCCTTGGCGGTACGCAGCAGCCGCCAAGGCACTGCGTCGGCGTACCGGGAGGCGGTGGTGACCATGACCCACACGTCGGCGGCGCTGATCAGCCGTGCGGCGAGGACGCGGTTCTCGGCGACGAGGGAGTCGATGTCGGGGGCGTCGAGCAGCGCGAGCCCGCGCGGCAGCACCCCCGAGGTCTCCACGCGCAGCACGCGCACCTCCGCGTCGGGAACGGGCTCGAGGTCGTCCTCCTCCTCGCCGTCCCCCTCCGGGCCGCCGTCGGCCTGCTTGGGCATCCATACGCGAGCGAGGTCGGGCAGCACCCGCACCCCGGAGAACCAGTGGTGGTCATCCGGGTGGCAGACGAGGACCGGCGTACGGGTGGTCGGCCGCAGCACCCCGGCCTCACTCACGACACGCCCCACGAGCGAGTTCACGAGCGTCGACTTGCCCGCGCCGGTCGATCCCCCGACCACGGCCAGCAGGGGCGCTTCGGGAGCCCGCAGGCGGGGCACCACATAGTCGTCTAGTTGTGCGAGCAGCTCGCGACGGTTGGCACGCGCGCGTGGCGCCCCCGCGAGCGGGAGCGGAAAGCGCGCGGCGGCGACACGGTCGCGCAGCGCGGTAATTGCGTCGAGCAGCTGAGGCCGAACGTCCAAGGTCACCACACGTGAAGAATGCCCAATTTTGGCCGCATTATGAAGCATATGACCATGCCTGCGCGCCGATAAGTCACGCGATACGGCACAGGAAGCACACAGCGGGACGGAAGGGGCGACTGGGGGCGCAGGCATAACGAGTGCACAACACCCGAGGCGTATGAAGCCAAAAGCGCTGCAGGATTCGTACCTACCTGCGATTATCGGGACCGCTTCACTGAACCTCCACATCGTGGCGCGGAGGCGAAGCAGCAAGGGCAGGGACCCGGGAGCCCTATCCTTGTCCCCGGCAAGGTCACGGATCACCCCACATCCCCCGACCAAGCCACCGGCCACACACCGGCCCCCGTAGCTCAGTGGATAGAGCAGGCGCCTTCTAAGCGCTTGGCCGCAGGTTCGAGTCCTGCCGGGGGCGCCTTTCCTAGGCTCCGCTTCGGCGGGGCCTTTTTGTTGTCACCGGGGATCCGCCGCGCCGGCCCGCGGGACCACCACCACCTGGACGTCGTCCTCGTAGATCACGTGGCCCGGGTCGGGTGAGGTCACCGCGTGGCAGGGCACCTCGTGTGCCGACAGGATGGCCAGGTAACCCGTCACCCGCTCGATGAGGTGGGACGCCGAGGGTTTGAACCAGGCCGTGGCTCCGGGGTTGAGCGTCGGGTCGTAGACGGTCGGGTCGACCGTGGACGGGTCCAGGTAGGCGGCGTCGTACCAGGCGTTGTTCTCGCGGCGGAAGCGTTCCTGGTCGGCCGTCAGGCGGCCGTCGCGGGACAGGTTGTTGACCAGGCCGAACACGCCCTTGAACTGGCCTCGTTCGTCCGACGAGGTCGACTGGAATCGCACGTACTCGGTTGCCGCCATCCCGCGATATTGGCATGCGCTTCCCCGCGTCGGGAGGGCGCTCCGGTGCGTTCCGGCCGCTCCCCCGTCGTCTCCCCCTTCGTCTACCTCCTCACCTCCCCCCTCCGTCTCCCTCTTCGTCACCGTTCCGCAACAGCCCCCGCCCACCCGTGAACCGCCTCGTCAGGCGCCCCGTAGACCCCACTGTGCGCGGATCTACGACCGCGGCGAGTCGAGACGAGAGAAGGACGCGAGATGGCCGGCGGCAACATTCGGATCAGCCCGGACGAGATGCGGGAGGCGTCGACCTGGCTGCAGAACCAGAAGGAACTCATGCAGCAGAGCCTGCACGAGGCCAACACCAAGATGGACGAGATGGTCGAGGCGGCGTACGCGACGCCCGGCTCGGAGAGCAAGTTCCGTCCGTACTGGGAGGAGTACAAGAACGGCACCGAGAAGGCCATCGAGGGTCTGCAGGGCGTCAGCGAGTTCATCAAGCAGGTCGCCGACGCGTTCGTCGACACCGACGACCAGACCGCCGGCTCCATCGGCTGAAGCTCCCCCGCACCGCCCGGCCCCGCTCTCCCCGTGAGGGCGGGGCCGGGCGGCTGGGACAGGAGAAGGGTGAGGAGAAGGGTGGGGGGACAGCGATGGGGAACATCAGCGTTCCGGTGCAGGACCTGAAGGACACCGTCAAGGAGCTCCAGAACATCGGGGATCTGATCGGGAACTCCGCGACGCTCTACAACGCCACCGGCGGCGCGGGGGACTTCAAGAGCCTGGCCGGCGACAGCAAGCTCGCGGACGCCCTCGACGCGTTCGACAAGGCGTGGGTGGCGGGTCACGAGCGGGTTCACGACAACGTGAAGACGTTCGCCGACAACACGGACACCATCGCCGAGAACTTCACGCAGACGGACGACGAGACCGTGAAATCGCTCGACGAAGACAAGCAGGACGCGTGACGACACGTGACGGCACACGTCGCGCCGAAGGGAACAGCGCCATGACGGAACCGAGCACGGAGCGGCCGGAGGCGGCCGCGCCCGCGGAGTACAGCCTGAGGTTCCCCGACTCGTGGTGGCATCTCGACCTCGACCCGAGCACCCGGGACGCGGCGATCCGCCGTCGTGTCGAGGCACAGGTGGAGAAGGCCCCGCAGCTCACCCGCGAGCAGGTCGACGGGCTGATCCGCAACACCCGGCGCATCGCCCGCGAGGCGCACGCGCAGGGGGCGCTGCGGGCATCGGGCATGCTCAGGATCCTGCGCGCGGGCAGCGGTCCGCTGGTGCTCAGCGCCACGACGGTGGTGCTGCGGATCACCGTTCCCGAGGGCGAGTCGGAGGATCTGGCGGACCTCGTCATGGCCGCCGGCGTACAGCTCGGAACCGACGCCGAGGGCAGTGGACTGCCGCCCGGCGAGGTCGAGTTGGTGGAGCTGCCGCATGCCGGAGCGGCCGGGCGGATCTCCCGCGTCGAGGATGTGGACCACCACGGGAAGCGGGTTCCCACCGCGATGCGGCACACCCTCGTCCCGGTGCCGAACACCCACGACTATCTGGTGATCGCCAGCTCCACTCCCAACGTGGATCTGGCGGAGCAGTTCTACGAGGTCTTCGACGCCATCGCGGAGTCGCTCCGCTTCGACGGCCAGGCCGATACGAACGACGCCGCCGGCACGACCGACGCAGCACAGGAAAAGTGAGGTAGCGGCCATGGCTCGGCCTGCGGTGTCCGATTGGGAAGACGTCTTCGGGTTCTCGGACGACCCGACTCCCGGCGATGCGGACATGCTCGGAGACCTCGCCTGCCAGTACCGCTCCGTCGCGGACAACGCGGGCGACGCCCTGCCCCTCGTCTCCGGCCTGGAGGACAACCAGGTCGGCGAGGGCAAGACGATGGACAAACTTCGGGAAAAGCTCGGCGATCTGGCCGAGCAGGTGCGCAAGTTGCACAGCTCGTACGACCAGGCCGCCAGCGCGCTGGATGTGTACGTGCATTCGCTGCGGGATCAGCAGCGCAACGCCGACAACGCCCTGGAGAAGGGGCGCGAGGCGAAGCAGCGGCTTGATTCCGCCACCGACGTGGTGAGCGCGCTCACCGCCGACATCAGCCACCTCGACGGCCAGAAGCACCCGCCGGACGACAAGGAAGCACGGGCCAGCACCCGGCGCGCCCTCGACGAGGCCCACAGCAAGCAGTCCTCCGCGCAGACGCAGGCCGACGACGCGCAGGCCGACCTGGACGCGGCCCGGCTGCTCGCCGAGGACGCGCGGCAGGTGCGTGAGGACGACGCGTCCGTAGCGGCGCAGAAGTTGGACGACGCGCGGGACGAGTCGGTCGCCGGTTACAGCCTCTGGGACAAGATCAAGAAGGCGTTCAGCCAGGCCCTCGGCATCATCAGTGCGGTGCTTGGCGTGCTGGCGATGTTGGTGCCGGGGCTTCAGGGTGTGGGGATCGCGCTCACGATCGGCGCCGTCGTCGCAGGCGCGGCATCGCTCGGCATCAATATGTCGATCATGGCCGAGACCGGTGACTGGAACATCGGCGAGATCGTGCTCGGCGTGATCGGCATCGTCGGGGGCGGCGCCGCCGCGCTCAAGGGGCTCGGCGGGATCGGGGCGGCGCTCAAGGGGCCCAAGCCCAGCGCGGTCAAGACGCCGGACGCCCGCGTCACGGGGCGCGGCGTCGACAGGCGCACCTGCGCGACCGACCCGGTCGATGTGGCCAGTGGCGAGATGCTGTTGCCGGAGACCGATCTCGCCCTGCCCGGTGTGCTGCCGCTGGCCGTGTCCCGTACGTATCTGTCGAGCTACCGGTACGGGCAGTTCTTCGGGCCCTCCTGGGCCTCCACGCTTGACGAGCGGCTTGAGGTCGGCGAGCGGGGGCGGGTCGCGTGGACCCGTGAGGACGGGTCGATTCTGTTCTATCCGGGGTTGCCGGACACGGCAGGCGAGGGCGGTTCCGTATGGCCCGAGGAAGGGGTTCGGCTGGCGCTCGCCCGTGCCGCCGAGGACGGGGACACCTACCGTGTCACCGACCCGCACACCGGTGCAGTACGGACCTTCACCAAGAATCCCGATGACCCCAACGGGCTTCACTGGCTTGCAGGTTGGCGTGACCGGAACCTCAACTCAGTCACCGTCGAGCGGCTCGCCGACGGCACCCCCACCGCGCTGCTGCACTCCAGCGGGTACCGCGTCGACGTCCACTGCGTCGCCGGGCTCGTCCTCCAGCTCTCCGTCGCCACGCCGGACGGTCCCGTCGAGGTCATGTCGTACGAGCACGACGCCGAAGGCAACCTCACGCACGTCGTCAACTCCTCCGGGAGACCCATGGTGTTCGGGTACGACGAGCGGCACCGGATCACGTCCTGGACGGACCGGAACCACTCCGTCTACCGGTACGTGTACGACGACGAGAACCGGATCACCGAGACCGTCGGGCCCGAGGGGTATCTGTCGTCGAGCTGGTCGTATGACCGCGACGCGCGGCGTTCGTACTTCACGGACGCCGAAGGCGCCACGACCGTCTACCAGCTCAACGAGCTGCATCAGGTCGTCGCCGAGACCGATCCGCTGGGCAATGTCGTCCGTTCCGAGTGGGACCGCTGGGACAATCTGCTGTCCCGGACCGACGCCCTCGACCACACCACCCGCGTCGAGTACGACGAGCGGCACAACCCGACCGTCGTCCACCACCCGGACGGCAGCCGGTCCACGACGGCGTACAACGAGCTGAACCTGCCGGTCACGGAGTCGGGGCCCGACGGCAGCGTCGAGCGGCAGGAGTTCGACGAGCGGGGAAATCTCGTCGCCTCCGTCGCTGCCGACGGCTCCGTGCACCGCCTCACCCGGCACGCCAACGGTGCCCTCGCCTCCCTCACCGATCCGGCGGGCGGCGTCGTCTCGTACGAGGTCGATGCCGCGGGGCTGCCCATGGCCGTCGACCGGGGGGACGGGATGCGGGAGACCGTCGAGCGGGACGCCTTCGGGCGCGTCGTCGCGGTCACCGATCCGCTGGGCGCGGTCGTGCGCACCGAGTGGACCGTCGAGGGGCTGCCGGCGAAGCGCACCGGGCCCGACGGCCTGGTCGAGCGCATGACCTGGGACGGGGAGGGCAACTGCCGCTCCGCCACCAGCCCGGCGGGCGCCACCACCCGCTACGAGTACACCCACTTCGACCTGATCGCGGCCCGCACGGGACCCGACGGGGTGCGCCACACCTTCGGCTACGACCGGGAGCGGCGCCTCACGCGGGTCACCAACCCGCAGGGCCTGACCTGGGACTACACGTACGATGCCGCGGGCCGCCTGATACGCGAGTGCGACTTCGACGACCGTGAGGCCACGTACGCCCACGACGCGGCGGGCCGCACCGTCGCCCGTACGACGCCGCTCGGCGAGGAGATCGCCTACGAGATCAACGCCTTCGGCGACCTCGTGCGCAAGGACGTGGCGGGGGCGGTCACGTCCTACGACTACGACCTGTCCGGGGCGCTCACCCGGATGTCCTCCGCCACGTCGACGGTGGAGTACGAGCGGGACGTCATGGGGCGGGTGCTCGCCGAGACCGTGGACGGGCGTCGCACCGCGTTCGGGTACGACGTGCTCGGCCGCCGCACCTCCCGCACCACGCCGACCGGTGTCGTCACCGAACTCTCCTACGACGAGCGGGGAAACCGGGACGGCCTCGCCGTGGACGGGCACCGGATCGCCTTCGGCCACGACGTCCTCGGCCGCGAGCTGGCCCGCACCTGGGGCCCGGAGTCCGTGGCCGCCACGACCACGTGGGACCTGGCGGGACGCGCCGTCAACCGTGGCCTCGGCGCCGCGGGACGCACCCTGCGCGACCGGCACTACGGCTACCGCGAGGACGGCCAGCTCACGTCCGTGACGGACACCGTCACCGGCGTCGGCCGACGGATGGAACTCGACCCGGCGGGGCGCCCGTTGACGGTCACCGCCGAGAACTGGACCGAATCCTACGCTTACGACCAGGCGGGCAACCAGACCACGGCGACCTGGCCGGAGAAGGCGGGCCGCCCCGAGGCCCGCGGCGAGCGCACCTACTCCGGCACCCGCGTCCAGAGCGCGGGCGCGGTCCGCTACGAGTACGACGCGGCGGGCCGCGTCGTACTGCGCCAGAAGCGCCGCCTGTCGAAGAAGCCCGACACCTGGCGCTACACCTGGGACGCCGAGGACCGCCTCACGGCGTGCGTGACACCCGACGGCGCCGAGTGGCGGTATACGTATGACCCGTTGGGGCGCCGAACCGCCAAGTTCCGTATGGCGGAAGATGGTTCGACGGCGGAGTCGGTTCGCTTCACGTGGGACGCGAGCCGGCTCGCCGAGCAGACGGACAGCGCCACGGGCGTCACCACCACCTGGGACCACGAGGGCTACCGTCCGCTGACCCAGTTGGAGCGCAGGCCGCGCGGCAAGGATCCGAGGACGCAGGACGCGTACGACTCGCGCTTCCTCTCCATCGTCACCGACCTCGTCGGCACACCCACCGAGCTGGTCGACGAGCGGGGCGACATCGCCTGGCGCTCCCGCTCCACCCTGTGGGGCACCACCAGCCGCAACCGGGACGCCGTCGCGCTGACGCCGCTGCGCTTCCCCGGCCAGTACGAGGACGCCGAAACGGGCTTCCACTACAACTACTTCCGCCATTACGACCCCGAGACCGCCCGCTACGCCTCCCCCGACCCGCTGGGCCTCGAACCGGCCGACAACCCGGTCGCGTACGTCCACAACCCGCACACCTGGGTCGACGTCCTGGGGCTTGCTCCGCAGACCTGCGCGTCGGAGGTGCCCGCCAACCGGCACCTCCTCACCAAGCAAGGCGCGTTCCGGGCGGCGTTGCGGGACCTGGGCATCAAGAAGCGGCAGCAGCCCATCAGCATCGAGCGCGTGGACATGACGAAGCCGAACCTCGAAGCGGTGAAGTGGCCGCATACGAAGTTCAACCTGATGAAGGGGAGGGCCGGCGAAACAATCAAGACCAAGGAATTCCACTACATACGCGACGACGGCAGCGAAGTGGTCATCCAGGACCACTCCGCGGGGCACATCTACGGCCGCGCCGACCGTGTCGGGGACGTGGGTCCGCACTTCAACGTGCGCCCCGTCAGCGACACCCGCAACGGCAAGGTCCCGGGGACCGCGGAGCACTACGGCTGGGGCAAGCCCGGAGGCCTTGGATGACCTGGACCGACCATGTCGTCCGGTCGACGGCTGAGCGGAACCGCCGGACATGAGTGAGGGCTCCCGCCGAATACGTTGATCACGTTCGGCGGGAGCCCTCAACTCAGCTACGGAGACGGTCAGTTCACCGCGGGCGGCAGCACCGTCTCCGGCACCTGCACCGTCCGCAGCACCCCGTCGCCGAGGTGCAGGATCGCCCGGCCGAGGGTGGGCGCGTTCAGGCGGCTGCGCGGGATCTTGACGCCGATCAGGTCGCCGTCGCTCATGTTCTGCGGCTTCAGGAGCAGGCCGCAGCGGTTGCGGCGGGCCTCGGTGTGCCAGCCTGAGAAGCCGGAGGAGAGCCGGTCGGTCTGGCCCGCGATCACCAGGCCGCGGCCGTTCTCCGCACCGGACTTGGCGATCTGTGTGAGGACCGGCTCGGCCTTCGTCTTCAGCAGCAGATCGGCGTCGTCCAGGATCACCACGGCGCCCTTCGGCGCGGCCGCCAGGACCTGTTCGAGGGCCATCGGGTCGATGTCGGAGTCCTCGTAGACCGCGAGGACGCCGGGCCGTCCGGCGAGCTGGCGCAGCGGTGACCTGGAGGGGGCGCCGATGACGATGGGCGTCTTCGTCGACAGGAGCGACATCGCCAGCGTCGAGAGCACCGTGCTGCGTCCCGAGCGGGCGGGACCGGAGACCATGAAGGTCGGCGTGACGGAGAAGTCGGGTCCTACCGCGCAGAGTTCGTCGCCGCCGACACCGGACAGGGCCCACCGGGCGGACGGCAGCGGGCGCGGCACGTACTGGATCGCCTGTTCCCAGCTGAGCCGGTCCGGCAGCGTGTCGACCCGGAACGGCCGGGTGGCGGGCGGCAGTTGGGCGGACTGCGTCCGGCAGTGTTCGGCGATCTGGTGGAGCGCCCCCGCCTGCGCCTGGCCCTCCGGGTTGTCCGTGAGGAGCGCGATCTGCACCTCCGCCTTGTCCGCGGCGCGGAAGGCGCGGCCCGGCGGAATCCCGTCCGGCACGTTGCGCTGGGTGATGCCGATCTGCCCGTACTCGGACTTCTCGTTGAGCTTGAGGACGAGCTTGTCCTCGGTGGAGCCGTTGACACGGCTGGAGAACAGCGCCCGGTCGCCGGTCATCAGCAGGTGGATGCCGACGCTCGCGCCGTCCCTGAGCAGGGTCATGACGGAGTTCAGCAGGTTCCCGGAGTCGTACTCGCCGAGCTGCTTGTCGAAGACCTCCCAGCGGTCGATGAACAGCACGATGTGCGGGGGCCGTTCGGCCTCCGGCAGTGCGCGGCGCAGTTCCGGGAGGTCGGCGCTGCCGCGGGCGGCGAGCATCTCCTGGCGGCGGGTCAGCTCGCGGGTGAGGCGGGCGAGCAGCCGGGCGACGCGGTCGGGCTGGGTGCGCTGGGTGATGGCACCGCAGTGCGGCAGGCCCTCGATGGGCAGCAGCGCGCCGTTGCCGCAGTCGATGCCGTACATGTGCAGCTTGTCGGCGCCGTGCGCGAGGGCCATGGCGCCCGCGATGGTGCGCAGGGTCTGCGACCTGCCCTGGCGGGGCGAGCCGACGATGTGCAGGTGGCCGAGGGTCGCCGGGTCGATGACCAGCGACTGCCTGGCCTGTTGGGCGGGCAGGTCCACGACGCCGTACGGGACGGGCTGGAGGTCGTAGGCCGTGGGGGCGGGCGCCGGGAGGTCGCGGGTGACGAGGGTCTCGGGCAGCGGCGGGAGCCAGGGGCTGTGCTGCCGGGGGATGCCCATCTCCCGGTCGGCCTCGCGGATCGCGGTGACGAGCCCGGTGAGGTCGGTCTCGACCTCGGCGGGCGCGGCGGCGGCGCGGGGTCGCGCCGGGAGCGGTTCGCCGAGGCGTTCCCAGCCGACCGCCACCGCCCAGGGGGCCGGGAGGGAGACGGTGGTGGCGCCCGGGCGCCGACCGCCGACGCGTCCGGACTGGAACGGGACGAGGGAGTTCTGCCCGAGGCGGACGTACGCGCGTCCCGGGTTGCTCTGCGAAATTCCCGCAGCCTCAACGGAGTTGAGGACGTCCTGGCTCTCGCCGGAGTCCGTCACGCGCAGCGCGATGCGCAGGTTGGTGTTGGCGCGGATCTCCGAGGAGACGACGCCACTGGGACGCTGGGTCGCGAGGATCAGGTGGATGCCGAGCGAGCGGCCCCGCTGGGCGATGTTGACCAGGCCCTTCACGAAGTCCGGGAGGTCGCGCACCATCGAGGCGAACTCGTCGATGACGATGAGGAGCCGGGGCATCGGGTCGCGGCCCGCGCCCGGTTCGCGCTCCAGGAGGTCGACGTAGTCCTCGATGTCCTTGGCGCCGGCCGCGGCGAGGATGTGCTCGCGGCGGGTGAGTTCGGCCGTCAGCGACACCAGGGCCCGCTCGACGAGGTGGGCGTCGAGGTCGGTGACCATGCCGACGGTGTGCGGCAGGTCGACGCAGTCCTTGAACGCGGAGCCGCCCTTGTAGTCGACCAGGACGAAGGTCATGGCGTCGGGGCGGTTCGCCACGGCGAGCGAGGCGACGATGGTCTGGAGGAGTTCGGACTTGCCGGAACCGGTGGTGCCGGCGACGAGGCCGTGCGGGCCGTCGCGCTTGAGGTCCAGGTGGAACGGGCCGTCCAGGGAGACGCCGACCGCCGCGCGGGTCGAGCGGCCCCCGGCCGTCCAGCGGGCCCGGATGCCGGAGACCTGCGGCGGGTCGAGGGCGAGGACGTCGAGCAGCCGCGCGGAGGCGGGCAGCACGGCGGCCTCCTCGTCGCCGCCGCCCGGGTCGCGCAGCGGGCCCATCGCGCGGGCGAGGGAACGGCAGTAGTCGGCGGAGACCAGGTCGGGCCGGACGCCGGTGACGGTGCCGCGGCCCGAGCGGCCCACCCGGACGGTGCCGCCGGGTTCCTCGGCGACGACGGCGAGGCACTCCTCGGGCAGCAGCAGTTCCTCGGCGTCGAGGCAGACCGCGCGGACGCCGACGGCCGGGCCCTCGCGCAGGATCTGTGTCACGCCGGGCAGCGAGCGCAGCCTACGGGCGCCGTCGAGGACGACGAGCACGTCGGGTCCCGCGGGCTTGCCGCGCCGTTCGGCGGCCGTCGCCGTGGCGCGTTCGGCGATCAGCGCGGTGAGTTCGGCGACGCGGCGGGCGCAGCTCTCGGTGCCGTAGCCGATGGAGGCCGGGATGTCGCCGGACTTCTTGCGGACGTGCGGCAGCCAGCGCAGCCAGGACCAGCCGTCGCGGCCCTGTTCGCCGGTGGTCAGCAGGTGGATCTGGAGGTCGCGGGGGCTGTGCAGGACGGCGGCCTGGGCGACGGCCCAGCGGGCCACGGAGCGGGCGGCCTGCCCCTGGCCCGCGATGCCGAGGACGTGGTGCTCGCGCAGCGGCACGGTCACCGGGACGTCGTAGGCGGTCCACGGGTCCTGGCGGCGGTGCTCGTCCTTCGTCGGGTCGTGGAGGACGACGTCGGAGTCCATGTCGGCGGTCCCGACGCGCAGTTCGAGGAAGTCGGCGTCGGTGGCGCGGCGCTCCCAGAGGCGGCGCCGGGGGCCGACGGCGGTGAGGACGACCTCGGCCGGGTCGGGGAAGCCGCGGCGCCGGGCGGTGCGTTCGGCCGTCAGGGCCTCGTTCGCGTCGCCCTCGATCCGCGCCTTCTTCTCCTCGAACTCGGCGACGCTGTCGGAGTGGGACTGCTTGCCGGTGCGCCGGCTCATCACGTAGTTGCCGACGATCACGACCGGGGAGAGCAGCCCGAACAGCAGCATCGACATGCGGCCGAAGGCGAGCGCGCCCACGACGGCCATCACGATGGGGGCCGCCGCGGTGATCCACGGGAGCGGCCGGGCGGCGAGCGGGGCGGGCGGCGACGGCAGGGTGAAGCGGGTGGCGCGCTCGGCGGGGTGCAGGCGCGGCGGCCGGTTGTAGTCCCAGCCGGTGCCGTCCTCGGACGCCTGCACGGCGGCGTCCGGCTTCTGCGGGAGCGCGAGCTCCAACAGGGTGCCGCCGACGAGGAGTTGGGCGCCGACGGGCCAGGCCGTGGCCTCGGTGAGGTCCTCGCGGTCCAGCTGAGCGGGGTCGCCGCCACCGGCGTCGGGGGCGATCCGGCAGCGTCCGCCGGGGCCGACCGTGAGCACGGCGGACGGCCGCTCGGGCACGGCGCGCAGCACCTGCGCGGAGCCGTCGTGGCCGAGGCCGATCCGGTACTCGCCCATGTCGAGCCGGTGCACGGCGCCCGCGCCGGGACCGCCGACCGCGCGCACCTCGACGAGGCCGTCCGGTTCGGTGGCCGCGGCGCCCGCCGGGCGGCCGAGGCCGACGATGGCGGCGTGCTTGAGCGGGGCGTCCCGCAGCCGCAGGTCGGCGGGGAGCAGCCGGTCGTCGGCGTACAGGCCGAGGCCCTCCGGGGGCCGGTGGACGCCTCCCGCCCCGGCAAGCGCCTCCGCGACAGCGCTCATGGGCGTGTCGGGGTCGGCGTCGAGATGGACGTCGAACGCGTCACCACCCGCCTCGACCACGGTCAACATCAACGACACGAAAACGTCCTCCAACCGGCGTGAATGAGGGGGTTCGAGAACCTTGATCGGTGGCTCCCGCACCACTGTCGGGACTACGGGGCAGCTCCGCGGACGGTTCACCGGAGCGTCGGGTGAACCATCCGCCGACCGGCGCCGTAGTGGCCATCGGGTGCACGGCGCAGCGGCCGTGCCGCCCCCGTTTTGTGCGACAAGGAGTCAGTGGATGATCTGGTACGTCCTGGCCGCGGTGCTGGGTCTTGCGCTGATCGCGGCGGTGGTGACGCTGATCGTCACCGAGCGGCGGCCCCGCCCGCCGAAGCCGGTCGCCGCCTCGGCCGCCGTCACGAGCCGCGGGGCGCTCGAGGTGGTCAACGCTGGTCTGCGCCGCCTGACGGGCGAATGCCTGCGCTCCGGCCGGTCGTTGCCCGATCTGTACGCGGTCGTCTACTCGGAGGAGCGGCTCGGGCTGCTGCTCGCGGGGACCGGGAACGACGGAGAGCAGGCTCCCGCGCCGTGGACCGTCGAGCAGGACGGCGAGCGCTGGACGATCTCGACGGACGATCTGCACCGCCCGGGCCCCGAGGGCGAACCGGCGCTGCCGTACGCGCTGACGGTGACGGTCGGCCTGGACGGTCCCGAGCGCGTGCTCGTCGACCTGTCGCGCGCGACGGGTCCGGTCTCGGTGACGGGTCCCGACGCCGAGGTGCGCGCACTGGCGCGGGCCCTCGTGATCGAGGCGATCGCCGGTCCCGTGGGCTCGCTCGCCCAGGTCACCCTGGTCGGCTCGCTGGGCGACGGCCGGCTCCTGACCGGTGACGAGACGCGCAGCTCGCGGCTGCACCACGCAGCGAGCCTGGAGGAGGCGTTCGCCACGGCGGCGTCGGCGAACGCGGGCGCGCCACAGCCGGGTTCGGCCGATGTCACCCAGGTCTTCCGCCTCATCGAGGGCAGCAGCAGGCTCGCCGTGCAGGGCGAGGTGCCGCACCTGTTCGTCGTGGAGTCCTCGCAACTGCCGCGCCACGAAGGGGTACTCGCCGGACTGCGCCGCACGGACGCCCTCCTGGTGCTCGGCGAGGCACCCACGGGGTGGCGCTGGAAGGCCGGCGCCGACGGCACGCTCGACACCGGGCCGCTCGGCCTGGAGATCACCCGGCACGCGGGGCGGATGGCATGAGGGTCATCCGGGACGCCTGCCGGCCGGCCGTCTGAATGTCACGCGGCCTCCCTGTCCACCACGCCGTGCGCGTACAGCCCGCGCCGGTTCAGCGCCTCGCGCATGGCGCGGGCGGCGTAGTACGTGCGGGACTTGACCGTGCCGGGCGGCACGCCCAGCACCTTGGCCGTCTGGTTGACGGTGCGTCCGAGGTAGTGGACGTGCAGCAGGACCTCGCGCTGGGACGGCCGCAGGTCACCCAGCGCCTCGACGAGGACCTGGGTGGTCAGGAGGTGGTCGACGTTGTCGGACACCGGAAGGTGGGCGAGTTCGGGGTCGCCGGTCTCCGGCGGTCTGGCCTGGCGGGCCCGGTGGCCGTCGATGACGAGGTTGCGCAGCGCGGTGAACAGCCAGGGCCGTGCCGAGTCCGCGGTCGGGTCGAGTTCCGCGGCATGCCGCCAGGCACGTATGGCGACTTCTTGCAGGATGTCCTCGGCGCGGTGCCAGTCGCCCTCCAGGCGCCGCGCGGCGAACTGCAGCAGCGCGGCGCCGTGGAATTCGTAGAGCGCTCTGAGGAATTCGTCGGGCTGGAGGTCCGCGGCGTGGGGGCCGGGTATCCGGTCTTCGGGCGAAGCGCTGGCCGACAAAGGCCTTTCCTCTCCGGATCGTCTGTGGGGGAAGACGGGTTCCGCCGGGTGCGGGGAGAACCGACAGGCACCGCCGCGGGCCGGCGTGCGCCCGTGCGGCGCACGCCGACCCGCGGCGGCGGTGACGTTCGGCGCGTCGGCGCCGGTCAGCCCGGTTCGTGGGAGGAGAGCGCGCTCACCTCACGGGATGTCAACTCGCGGTCGTAGACATGCACGTCGGCGATGTCACCGTTCCAGTGGTCGGCGGGCTTGCCGCCGAACTTGCCGCGTCCGATCATCACGCCGCCCGTGGGCTTGACGCTGCTGGAAGCAACCCTGGTTCCAGCGAGTTTGCCGTCCACGTAGATCCGCATCCGGTGGTCCTTCTGACTGTACGTGCCGGTCAGGTGGTACCAACGGCCGGGCCGAGGCCGCTCCGACGACTCCGCGACGGTACGGGCGCCGGGGAAACTGAAGGCGAAGTTCTGGTCCTGGCCCGAGTACTGGAGGAAGAACGCGCTGTTGCGCTCGCCCTCCTGGGACAGCGCGGTGTGCATGCCCTTGAGGCCCTCTTCGGTGAGACGCACGCGCGCCGCGGCCGAGTAGTCCTTGCCCGCGGTGTCGAGGCCGGTGTTGGTGTTGGCGTAGCCGCTGGTGCCGTTCAGCTCCAGGGCGCCGCCCTCGGGACCCTCGGTCCACTTCACGCCGTCACCGAACACGGCGTCGTGCTCGCCGACCTTCGCGGTGCCGGACCGGTGCAGCGGCCACCAGCCGAGTCCGTCGAGGGACTCGGCGCTGTCACTGGGGCTCGGCGACGCGGCCGGTTTCGCCTGCGCCTTCCCGTCTCCCGAATCCTGGCCGCGCACCAGTTGGACGCCGACGAAGACCAGCGCGGCGGTCAATACGGCGATCGTGCTGATAAGCGCCCATCTGCGCGTCATGAAGTTCCTCAGAAGTGCGGCATAAACGTGTCATTTGTTGGCTACGCACCTCGGCGAAAAACGGTTCAGCATGCACGCAACCTTCACGTGGCACCACCACAGCGTCACATGGCGCCACGTGATGCCATGTGGTGCCACACGGCGCCATAACACTTGCGCATGACGCCATAGTGGTGCCACTATGGCGTCATGGACCTCACGCCCTACGTCGACAACCTGCACCGCGAGCTCGCGGTGGCCGCCGAAGCCGGCGGGGACGAAGCACGCGAGCTGGCCGAGCGGCTGACCGCTCCCCTGGAGTCGGCCACCCGGCTCACGATGCTCAACGTGCTCTCCGCCGCCATGGACGAGATCACCCGCGACCTGGCGCCCGGTTCGGTCGACGTACGGCTGCGGGGGCTCGACCCCGAGTTCGTGGTGACACCGCAGCCGCGCGACACCCCGGCAGCACCCGCCGAGCCCTTGCAAACCCCTGCCGCGCCGCCCGCACCCGAGACCGACGAAGGCGGCACCGCCCGCGTCAACCTGCGCCTGCCCGCCCACCTCAAGGCCCGCGCCGAGGAGGCCGCGAGCCGCGAGGGCCTCTCGGTCAACGCGTGGCTGGTGCGCGCCGTGTCCGCCGCGGTCGACGGCGGCGCGGCGCCCCGTACGCCGGAGAAGAGCCGCACCGTCGGACAGAGCTTCACCGGGTGGGTGCGCTAGGGCTTGTCGTTTGGATCAGGCCGGATCAGGGAGCGGGGCCTGGTGCGTGCGATCGCAAGGCGGAGGAGGGAGGCGACGCGGAGCGTCGTCGACCGACGACAACGCCGCGAGCGTGCGTGCCAGGCCCCGCGAGCCCGGCCTGATCCAAACGACAGGCCCTAGCCGCGCCCACCAGCACGACAACACGTCACACCACACCGCCAAGCGCCCCAACGAGCCAGGAGGACGGGACAGCCATGCCTACGTACGAGACCCCCGAGGCCATTTCGGTCGACGCCCATGTGGGCGCCGGTTCCATCCAGTTCACCGCGAGCGAGCGCCCCGACACCGTCGTCGAGGTGCGGCCCGGCAACCCGAAGCGCGGCAAGGACGTCAAGGCCGCCGAGCAGACGGAGGTCTCGTTCGCGGGCGGCGTCCTCACCGTCAGGACGACGGAGCGCCGCATGATCGGCCCCAGCGGGGTCGTGAACGTGACGGTCGAGCTGCCCACCGGTTCCTCCGTGGACCTCACGGGCTCCTGGACCCAGGTGCTCGGCGAGGGCCGGCTCGGCAAGGTCGACCTGAAGACCTCGGGCGGCGACGTGCGGTTCGACACCACGGGTCCGCTGCGCCTGAAGGCCTCACACGGCTCGGTCCGCGTGGACCGGGTCGAGGGCATGGCCGAGATCACCACCAGCTCCAGCAGCCTGCGGGTCGGCGTCATCGACGGCCACGCCGTCCTGAAGAACGCGCACGGCACCACCATCCTCGACGCCGTCACCGGCGATCTGCGGGTCAGCGGCGCGCACGGCGACATCGAGATCGGCCGCGCCGAGGCCTCGGTCGCCGCCACCACCGCGTACGGCGCGCTGCGCGTGCTGGACGTCGCCCGCGGCACCGTGCAGCTGGAGACCAGCTTCGGCGCCATCGAGGTCGGCATCCGCGAGGGCACCGCCGCCTGGCTCGACGCCAACGCCGACAACGGGCAGGTCCGCAACACCCTCACCGCCTCCGAAGCGCCCGCGGAGTCCGAGGATTCCGTCAAGGTCCGGGCCCGCACCAAATGGGGCAACATCGACGTCCGCCGCGCCAAGCCCTGAGCCCATCAAGCCCCTGCGGCGATTGAGCAGCGGGGTCCGGGGCAGAGCCCCGATCTTTTGAGCCCCACCGGCGTCACGGCCACGGGGCTCCGCCCCGGACCCCGCGGGCTCTCGCCCAAGAGCGGGGCTCAAAACTTCACCCACCGGAGACCCCCATGCCTTCATCTGTCATGTCCACATCTGCCCCACGCGAGAGCGGACACGTCCCCCTCGCCGTCTCCACCGTCGGCCTGCGCAAGTCCTACGGCGACAAGTCCGTGCTCGACGGCATCGACCTGAGCATCCCCGCGGGATCGGTCTTCGCGCTGCTCGGCCCGAACGGGGCCGGGAAGACGACGACCGTGCGGATCCTGTCCACGCTGATCGACGCCGACGGCGGGCAGGCGCAGGTCGCCGGTCACGATGTCGCCGGATCGCCCGACGGCGTGCGCGCCGCGATCGGCGTCACCGGGCAGTTCGCCGCGCTCGACGACCTGCTCACCGCGGAGGAGAACCTGCTCCTCATGGCCGACCTGCTGCGGCTCGGCAAGCGCGAGGGCCGGCAGCGGGCGAAGGACCTTCTCGAACGGTTCGACATCGCCGATGTCGCGGGCAACCGCGCGGCCACCTTCTCCGGCGGCATGCGCAGGCGGCTCGACCTCGCCATGACGCTCGTCGGCGACCCGCGGATCATCTTCCTCGACGAACCGACGACCGGGCTCGACCCGCGCAGCCGCCGCACCATGTGGGAGACCGTGCGGTCCCTGGTCGCCACGGGCGTCACCGTCTTCCTGACCACGCAGTACCTGGAAGAGGCCGACCAGTTGGCGGACCGGATCGCCGTGCTCGACGGCGGCCGGATCGTCGCCGAGGGCACCGCCGACGAGCTCAAGGCGCAGATCCCCGGCAGCCACGTCCGGCTGCGGTTCAACGCCACGGACGAGTACGAGCGGGCGGCCGGGGCCTTCCCCGACGCGGCCCGGGACGACGAGGAGCTCGCGCTGCGGATCGCGGGCGACGGTGATCTCGCCTCGCTGCGCACCCTGTTCGACCGGCTCGACGCCACGGGCGTCCAGGCCGCCGACTTCTCCGTGCACACCCCCGACCTCGACGACGTGTTCCTCGCCCTGACCGGCGACGGCACCGACGCCACCCCGCTTCACGTCAAGGAGACCCTGCGATGAGTACCGCCACGAGCACCCTCACGTACGCCGTGCACGACTCGATGACGATGCTGCGGCGCAACATCAAGCACGCGCTGCGCTACCCCGCGGTCTCGCTGGGCGCGTCCATGATGCCGATCCTGATGCTGGTGCTGTTCGTGTTCGCCTTCGGCGACTCGATGTCGGGCGGGGCGGGCAGAGACGCGTATCTGGAGTATCTGACGCCCGGGATCGTGATCATGGGCGTCGCGGCCGGGGCCATGTCGACCTCGATCGCGGTCTGCCAGGACATGACCGAGGGCATCATCAACCGCTTCCGCACCATGAACATCACGCGCTCCTCGTTCATGACGGGCCATGTGGTCGGCAGCGTCCTCACGACGATGGTGAGCCTGGTACTGGTCGTGGCCGTGGCGGTCGCGCTCGGCTTCCGGCCCGACGCGAACCCGGTCGAGTGGCTGGCCGCGGCCGGTCTGCTGGTCGCGATCACGTTCGCGATCACCTGGCTGGCGGCGGCGCTCGGCCTGAAGTCCAAGACGGTCGAGTCCGCGAGCAACAAGCCGCTGCTCATCCAGTTCCTGCCGTTCCTCGGCTCCGCCTTCGTGCCGGCCGAGTCGATGGCGCCCGGTCTGCGCTGGTTCGCCGAGCACCAGCCGTTCACGCCGATGACGGAGACGCTGCGCGGGCTGCTCACCGGTTCGGCGATCGGCAACGACGGGTGGATCTCGCTCGCCTGGTGCGCCGGGATCACGGTCGTCGGCTTCGCCTGGTCGCGCAGGCTCTACAGCATCAACACCGAACGCTGAACCGGCGGTTCGCGGTGGGGGCTCCGCATGGCGCGGAGCCCCCACTCACGCGCCCGAGTCACCGCGCGCGAACGCCACCGTCAAGTCCCGTACCAGCGCGTTGCGTTCGTACTCGTCCAGCTCCACCAGGCCGCGTCCCGTGCGCCGTTCGAGGGTGTCCTCCACCGAGTCGACGACGCCGGCGAGCGCGCCCGCCCGCTGTCGGGCGTCGAGCGCCGCGATCCGGCGGCGGTGCATCGCGTCGGCGACCTCCGGCGCGTACTCGATGCATGTCGGGCGCACCGCGAGCACCTCGACGCCGATCGCCGCGCACTCCGCGGACAGCACCTGGGCCAGCTCGGCGCCGATGGCCTCGGGTTCGCGCAGGGTCGGGGCGGACTCGTGAAAGGCACTGGGCGGCAGCCTCGCGAAGACCCGGGCGAGCGCCACCTCGATCTGTCCGCGCAGATACGCGTCGTGGTCCTGCACCGCGAACGGCGCCCGCGCGATGTCCCGCACCCGCCACACCACCAGAGCCTCGACGCGCAGCGCCATCCCGTCCGCGTCGACCGCGGGCAGCGGCTCGCTGCGCCAGTGCCGCAGCCGTACGTCGACCCGGCGGCGCAGCACGTGCGGGTTGACCCAGCGAAGGCCCGTGCGCCGCACGGTGCCCCGGTAGCGGCCGAAGAGGCTGAGCCCGAGCGCGTCCCCGGACCTGCACCGGGCCAGCCCGCCGAAGGCCAGGACGGCCAGCACCGCGCAGCCCGCGACGTACGCGCCCCACGCGGCCCGGACGGTGTCGCCGGCGCGCTCCGGGGCGTCGGGCCCGAGGAAATCGGTGACCGTGTCCGGTATCCGGCCGAGCAGCCGGCATCCGTACAGCGCGGCCGCGAGCGCCAGTGCCCCGGCTGCCAGGCCGAGCCAGCCGGGCAGCGACCACCCCGCCCGCTCGGCGACCTCGTCCCGCTGCTCCATCGGCCCTCCCGAATCCCGTGAACACGTCCTCGCCACACTCGCGTTATGCGGCGACAGGTGGAAAATGCCGGAATTCGAGGGCGGTGCGGGGTCGCTCCCGGGTCACCCCAGCCGCAGCTCCCCGTACGCGCCCGCGGGAACGGCCGGGCTGCGCGGCGGCACGGGCCGCAACTCCCGGTAGCCCTCGCCCTGTTCGGGCCGCCCGTCCGGCTCCCCCTTGTTCGGCCAGTACGACATCGCCCGCTCGGCCTGCGCCGTAATCGTCAGGGACGGGTTCACGCCGAGGTTCGCGGAGACCGCCGAGCCGTCGACGACGGAGAGTCCGGGGTGCCCGTACACCCGGTGGTACGGGTCGATGACGCCGCTGTCCGCGCTGTCCCCGATGGCGCAGCCACCCAGGAAGTGCGCGGTGAGCGGCTTGCCCATCAGTTCGCCGAGGTTCGTGCCCGCGAAGCCGTTGATGGACTCGGCGATCAGACCCGCCGCCTGCCAACCCTCCGGTATGTGAACCGGGTTGGGGGTCCCGTGCCCCTGCTCTGCGGTGAGCAGTCCGCGCCGGTCCAGGCCCGTCGTGAGGGAGTTGTCGTGCGTCTGCATGACGAGCCCGATGATGGTCCGCTCCGACCAGCGCCGCAGCGCCACCGTCCGGGCCACGAGGACCGGGTGGGAGAGGAACGCGAGGGCGGCGGCGAGCGGCTTCGGCAGGTTCCGTCTGTACTGGGGCACGCAGATCAGGGCCATCAGGTTGGAGCCCTTGCCGTAGCGGACGTTCTCGATGTGGGTGTTGGCGTTCGGGTGCACGGACGAGGTGATGGCGACGCCGCGCGTGAAGTCGATGTCCGGCCGCCCGTAGCGGCGCGGCCAGGTCAGGGCCCCGACGAGGGCCTCGGAGTTGGTGCGGGTGAGCTCGCCGAGGCGGCGCGACAGACGCGGCAGGACGCCGTCCTCGCGCATCCGGTGCAGCAGGGTCTGGGTGCCGTACGTGCCCGCGGCGAGGACGACGCGCCGGGCGCGCAGCACGGTGCGCCGGCCGCGGCGCCGCTTGTCCGTGGGAGCGGTCGTGACCTCGAAGCCGGCGCCGTCCGGGAGCTCCCGCACGCTCGTCACGGTCGTCATCGCCCGCACCTCGGCGCCGGCCCGCTCGGCGAGGTGCAGATAGTTCTCGGTGAGGGTGTTCTTCGCGCCGACGCGGCAGCCGGTCATGCAGGAGCCGCATTCGGTGCAGGCCGCGCGGGCCGGCCCGGCGCCGCCGAAGTACGGGTCGGGAACCTCCGTGCCCGCCCTGCCCGTTGTCGTACCGTCGGCGTCCCGCCCGTCGCCGAAGAACACGCCCACGGGCGTGAGCCGGAAGGTGTCCCCCGCGCCCATCCGCCCGGCCGCGTCCCGCAGCAGCTCGTCGGCCTCGGTCACGGTCGGGTTGGTGCGTACGCCGAGCATGCGCCGCGCCTGCTCGTAGTAGGGCGCGAGTTCGGCCTGCCAGTCGGTGATGTGCCCCCACTGCCGGTCCCGGAAGAAGGCGGGCGGCGGCACGTACAGCGTGTTGGCGTAGTTCAGCGACCCGCCGCCGACCCCGGCGCCGGCGAGCACCATCACGTTCTTCATCAGGTGGATGCGCTGGATCCCGTACATGCCGAGGCGCGGCGCCCACAGATAGTCGCGCAGCTTCAGCGAGGTGCGCGGCAGGGTGTCGCGCGAGTACCGCCGCCCGGCCTCAAGGACCCCCACCCGGTAGCCCTTCTCGGTCAGCCGGAGCGCGGAGACGGACCCGCCGAACCCGGAGCCGACGACGAGGACGTCGTAGTCGTACGCGGTGTCACCGGACTCCTCAGGCACCGTAGAGCTCCTCGATCTCCCGCTCGTACGCGGTCATGACGGCCGCGCGTTTGATCTTCAGGGACGGGGTGAGCAGTCCGTTCTCCTCGCTGAACTCGCCCTCCACCAGCGTGAAGCTGCGGATCGACTCGGCGCGCGAGACGGCCTCGTTGGCGTAGTCGACGGCCTTCTGGACGTCCGCGACGATCCGCGGGTCGCGAATGATCTCGGCCAGCGGGGTGTCGGCGGGCATCTTGCGCACGCTCAGCCAGTGCGCGACGGACTCCGGTTCGAGGGTGATCACCGCGCCGACGTACGCGCGGTTGTCGCCGACGACGATGCACTGGCCGACGGGCGAGCGGCTGCGCAGCCGGTCCTCCAGGACCGCCGGCGAGACGTTCTTGCCGCCGCTGGTGACGAGGATGTCCTTCTTGCGCCCGGTGATCCGCAGATAGCCGTCGTCGTCCAGCGCCCCGAGGTCGCCGGTCGCGAACCAGCCGTCCTCGTCCAGGACCTGGTCGGTCGCGGCCTGGTTGTTCCAGTACGCGCCGAAGACGATGCCGCCCTTGATGAGCACCTCGCCGTCGTCCGCGATCCGGATGGCGGAGCCGGGCACGGGCAGGCCGACGGTGCCGGGGCGGGGCCGCAGCGGCGGGGTGATGGTGGCGGCGGCGGTCGTCTCGGTGAGGCCGTAGCCCTCGTAGATGACGATCCCGGCGGCGTAGAAGAACAGATTCAGGTTCCGGTCGAGCGGCGAGCCGCCGCTGATCGCGTACCGCAGCCGCCCGCCCAGCTCCTTGCGCACCCGCCGGTAGACGAGCAGGTCGTAGAGCCCGTGGGCGAGCCGGAGTCCGATTCCGGGGCCCTCGCCCCCGTCCAGGAACCGCGCCAGGTGCGCCTCGGCGAAGCGCACCGCGATCCGGTCGGCGCGGTCGAAGGACGAGCCGCGCCCGAGCTTCTCGGCCGTCGCGCGTCCGGTCTCGTGGATCTTCTCGAAGAGGTACGGCACGCCGACCACGAACGTCGGCCGGAACGAGCGCAGTTCGGGCCGCAGCTCGTCGGGCTTGATGCTCGGGCAGTGGCCCAGCTCGATCCGGGCGAGCATGCACGCCACCTGGATCGTCCGCCCCAGGATGTGCGCGAGCGGCAGGAACAGCAGGGTCGACGCGGTCTGCCCGGTGATCGCCTTGAAGATCGGGTGCAGCAGCTCGACGGTGTTCGCGGCCTCGGCGTACAGATTGCCGTGCGTGAGGACGCAGCCCTTGGGCCTGCCGGTGGTGCCGGAGGTGTAGCAGACGGTCGCGATGGTGTCGGGGGTGAGCGCGGCGCGGCGCTTGACGATCTCCTCGTCGGCCACCTCGGCGCCCAGCGCGGCGAGTTCGAGCACGGCGCCACCGTCGATCTGCCGGACGGCCGGCCGATCGCCCTCGGGCAGGGCGGCCGTCGCCCGCTCGGCCGTGGCGGCGTTCTCCGGGGTCTCGACGATCAGCATCGTCGCGCCGGAGTCCCGCACGATCCATTCGATCTGCTCGGGCGAGGACGTGGCGTAGATGGGCACGGTCTGCCCGCCCGCGGCCCAGATCGCGAAGTCGAGCACCTGCCACTCGTAGCGAGTGCGCGACATCAGGGCGACGCGGCCGCCCGGTTCGAGCCCCGCCGCGATCAACCCCTTGGCGGTGGCGGTCACTTCGCGGGCGAACGCGGCGGCGGTGACCGGCCGCCAGCTGTCGCCCTCCTTGCGCCGCACGACGACGGCGGTCGGCTCCTGCTCGGCGTTGCGGTACGGGATGTCGGCGGGCGTGGACCCGTCCTTCGGCGGCTCGGCGAGCGCCGCGACTCGCGACTCGCGCACGACCCCGTGCTCGTCCCTGACGAGTTCGGCCCTGGCGCGATCGGCCAGGTCGCCGCGCTTCCCGGCCCGCTTCAGATCTGTGCGTACGCCCATGACGGCTCCCGTGTGCGCGGCTGCCCGACTCGTACTTACTCGGGAGTCAACTTACCTACGCGTAAGGAAAATTCAATGGCCGCGTACGAATCCGCGAATGCCCCGGCCGATTCGGCGGTCACGGCACCCAGACCTCGCCGTCGAGCACGTCCCGCATGCCCACCCACACCATGTTCATCAGGCGCAGCGTGATGCCCTCCGGGGACTGTCCGGGGTTGCGCTCCATCCAGTCGGTGAGCGAGTCGGCGGCGCCCACGAGGGCGTGCGCGACGAAGTCCGCGTCCTCGTCGCCCAGTCGGGCACCGCGGCCGCTGTCCGAGATGCCGTCCCTGATGAGCCCGGCCACTTCGGCCATGACCGCGCGCCGCGCGTCGGCGACGGCCGCGGTGATCGCCTCGCTCAGCTCGGAGGCCTGCCGGTGCAGCACGACCCAGCTGTCGCGGTGCTCGGCGACGAAGACGAAGAACGCCGAGAGTCCGGCGTACAGCCGCAGTTCGGGCGCGGCTCCCGCGCCCCGCGCGGCCTCCTGGAAGGCGCCGACGAGCCGCTCGGCCTCGCGCCGCAGGCACGCGAGGAAGAGCCCCTCCTTGGAATCCAGGTACAGATACACCATCGGCTTGGAGATTCCGGCGAGTTCCGCGATCTCGTCCACGGACGCGGCGTGATAGCCACGCTTGGCGAAGACCCGCACGCCCACGTCGATGATCTGCCGCTCGCGCACCGGGCGCGGCACGCGCTTCCTGCGCGCCGCCGTACGCCCTTGAGCCGCTTCCGATGTGCCCGTCACCCTTGCCAGCCTATCCACGTCGCCGTTACCTTACCCAGTAGTAAACTTACTAAGCGGTAAGGTCGCAATAAGGAGAGTGTGCCCATGAGCGGTGCCGAGGAGATCGCGGCGCTCGACTTCGCGAGCGTCACCCCCGAGGAGTTCGCACGGATCGTGAAGGGTCTCTCCGCGAAGGAGATCAACGAGATCGCGCGGGACGAGGCGCTGCGCACCCGCGTCCTCAAGGAGGTCTTCGGGCGCATGGAGCGGCAGTTCAAGCCGGACGTGGCGGGCTCCCTCGAAGCGCTGATCCGCTGGAAGGTCAGCGGCCAGGACGAGGTCCCCGAGGCGGTCTACGAGACGAAGATCTCGAACGGCACGTGCACGGTCACCGAGGGCCGCTCGGACGCGGACCCGCGCGTCACGCTCATCATGGGCGACGCCGACTTCCTCAAGCTGGTCTCGGGCAACTCCTCGCCCGTCACGATGTTCATGATGCGCAAGGTCAAGATCGCGGGTGACGTCGCGCTGGCCTCCGGCCTGACCCGCTACTTCGACATTCCCAAGGCGTGAGGAAGGGAGGACGGGTCCACCATGGCTTTCTCTCTTGAACTGGGCGAGGAACAGCGCGATCTGCGGGACTGGGTGCACGGCTTCGCCGCCGACGTCGTGCGGCCCGCCGCCGCTGAGTGGGACGAGCGCGAGGAGACGCCCTGGCCGGTGATCCAGGAGGCCGCGAAGATCGGCCTGTACGGATTCGAGTCCCTCGCGGAGATGTTCGGCGACCCGAGCGGCATCTCGCTGCAGATCGCCAACGAGGAGCTGTTCTGGGGCGACGCGGGCATCGGCATGGCCCTGTTCGGCACGTCCCTCGCGGTGGCCGGCATCTTCTCCGCCGGCACGCCGGACCAGCTCGCCGAGTGGGTGCCGCAGTGCTACGGCGACGAGGACGACCCCAAGGTCGCGGCGTTCTGCGTCTCGGAGCCGCAGGCGGGTTCGGACGTCGCGGGGATGCGCACGCGTGCCCGGTACGACGAGGCGAAGGACGAGTGGGTGCTGTCCGGCCAGAAGGCCTGGATCACCAACGGCGGCATCGCGAACGTGCACGTCGTCGTCGCCTCCGTCGACCCGGACCTCGGCTCGCGCGGCCAGGCGGCGTTCATCGTGCCGCCGGGGGCCCCGGGCCTCGAAGGCGCCAAGAAGATAAAGAAGTTGGGCCTACGTGCCTCCCACACGGCCGACGTCTTCCTCGACGACGTCCGCGTCCCGGGCCACTGCCTGCTCGGCGGCAAGGAGAAGCTGGAAGCGCGCCTTTCACGGGCCCGCGAGGGCACCCGCTCGTCCGGCGGCCGGGGCCAGGCCGCGATGTCGACCTTCGAGGTCAGCCGGCCGACGGTGGGCGCGCAGGCGCTCGGCATCGCGCGCGCCGCGTACGAGTACGCGCTGGAGTACGCGGGCGAGCGGGAGGCGTTCGGCCGCCCGATCATCGAGAACCAGGCCATCGCGTTCGCGCTGGCGGATCTGCGCACGGAGATCGAGGCGTGCCGGCTGCTCATCTGGCAGGCGTCGTGGATGGCCCGCAACGACAAGGTCTTCGACGCGGGCCAGGGCTCGATGTCCAAGCTCCGCGCGGGCGAACTGGCGGTGGCTTCCACCGAGAAGGCCATCCAGGTCCTCGGCGGCGCCGGCTACAGCCGCGAACACCCGGTGGAACGGATGTACCGCGACGCCAAGATCTACACGATCTTCGAGGGCACGAGCGAGATCCAACGCCTCGTGATCGCGCGAGCGATCTCGGGGCGACAGATCCGGTAGCGGGGGCCGATCAAGCCCCGCCGGCGATTGAGGCGCGGGGTCCGGGGCAGAGCCCCGCGACCGCAACGCCGGTGTGGTTTGACGTGGGGCGCCCGCTACGACACCACGTCCTTGCGCGCGAACCCCCGGAACGCCAGCGCGAACAGCACCACGGCGTACGCCACGGACACCGAAGCCCCCTGGATCATCCCGCCCCACTCCGGCTGCGCCTGGATCGCGTCCGCCCAGGCGAACTGCCAGTGCGCGGGCAGGAAGTCGCGCCAGTCACCGAGCGCGGTGACCGCGTCCAGCACGTTGCCGACGATGGTCAGGAAGACCGCCCCGCCGACCGCCCCCAGCGGATTGTCCGTCTTCGTCGACAACCAGAACGCCAGCCCCGCCGTGACCAGTTGGGACACGAAGGTGAACGCGACGACCAGCAGCAGCCGCTGCACCGCCGCGCCCGCCGGCAGCGCCCCGCCGGTCGGAATGTCCAGCGGACCCCAGCCGTAGGCCACCGCCCCGACCCCGAGCGCGACCAGCGGAAGCAGCACCATCGCGGCGAGGCTCAGCCCGAACGCGACCGCCAGCTTGGACCACAGCAGCCGGGCCCGCGGCACCGGCGCGGCCAGCAGATAGCGCAGGCTCGACCAGTTCGCCTCGGAGGCGACGGTGTCGCCGAAGAACAGGGCAACCGGGACGACCAGCAGGAATCCGGCGGACACGAACAGGCTCGTCGCCGCGAAGTTCGCCGCCGACGCGGTGGCGGTGTCCATCAGGTTCACGCGCTGACCGCTGTCGCCGCCGCCCGCGCCCGGCTCCCCGCCGATCGCGAACGCGGCGACGAGCACGAACGGGAGCAGCGCGAGCACCGCGCCCATCACGAGCGTGCGCCGCCGCTTCACCTGGCGCACGAGTTCCACGCGCAGCGGAAGCGTGCGCCGCGGCCGGTAGCCGTGGGCGAGTTCGGGCACGTCGCGCGCCCCCGTCTCGACTCCGGTCGTCGTCATGCCGGGGTCCCTCCGATCAGGGTCAGGAACGCGTCCTCAAGGCGGCGGTGCGGGCCGAGGGAGCGCACCGGTACGTCGAGCCGCACCAGCTCCGCGACCAGCCGGGCGGCCGGGTCGGAATCGGCGGCCGGGTCCGGGCCCGGGTCGGTGTCGCCCTCCCGTACGAGGCGGACGAGCAGGCCGTCGTCGACCCGCACCACCGACGCCACGCCCGCGAGGCCGCCCACCTTCTCCACGAGCGCGTCGGAGACCTCGCCCGCGATGCCAACGAGCAGCGTGTCCCCGGAGCCGACGATGTCCGCGACGGGGCCCGCCTGGACGAGCCGACCGCGGTCCATCACCACGAGGTGCGTGCAGGTCTGCTCGACCTCGGCGAGGAGGTGGCTGGAGACGATGACCGTGCGGCCTTCGCGCGCGTAGCGGATCATCACCTCGCGCATCTCGCGGATCTGCGGCGGGTCGAGCCCGTTCGTGGGTTCGTCGAGGATGAGCAGGTCCGGCAGGCCGAGCATGGCCTGGGCGATCGCCAGGCGCTGGCGCATGCCCTGCGAGTACGTGCGCACGGCGCGGGCGAGGGCGTCGCCGAGGCCCGCGATCTCCAGGGCCTCGTCGAGGTGCGCGTCCTCGGCCGGGCGTCCCGTCGCCTTCCAGTACAGCTCCAGGTTCTCCCGCCCGGAGAGGTGCGGGAGGAAGCCCGCCCCTTCGACGAAGGCGCCGACGCGGGACAGGACCGGGGAGCCGGGCCTGATCGCGTGGCCGAAGACCCGGATCTGGCCGTCGTCGGGCCGGATGAGGCCCATCAGCATGCGCAGCGTCGTCGTCTTGCCCGCGCCGTTCGGCCCGAGGAGGCCGAGGACCTGGCCCTGCTCGACGCGGAAGGACAGGTCGCGCACCGCGTACCGGTCCGTGGAGCCCGCGTACTTCTTGCTCAGGTCCGTGATCTGGAGCGGGACCTCGGCGAGCGCCGGGTCCGGCGCGGGCGCCGCGGTCCGCCGCCGGGTCGTGAGGAGCAGTCCCGCCGCGACGGCGAGCGCCCCGGCCGGCAGCCACCACACCCACGCGGGCAGCGGCTCGGACTGCGTCCGCACGCCGGGGGCGGTGGGCACGCTCAGGCTGTCGTGCACGGAGACCTGGTACGTCGCGGGCTCGTTCGGCGACGCGTAGCCGAGGTCGGTCGCGGAGAGCACGAGCCGCAGCTTGTGGCCCTTCTGGACCTCGTGGTCGACGGCCGGGAGCGTGATCCGCACGTCCTTGCCCGCGCCGTCCGCACCGGTCACCTTGACCGGCGTCACCAGCTGCGAGGGCAGCACCTGGCGCGTCCCGTCGGGCCCGGAGTCGTACACCTTCGCGAACAGCACAGCCGTGCCGGTGGAGGACTTCACATGCGCGTTCACCGACGGGGAGCCGGTGATGCGCATCGAGTGCTTCAGCGGCGCCGAGTCGAAGCGCGCAAACTGGCCGGGGTACTCCAGGGAGAAGCCGGTGCCGAGCGAGGACGACAGGTTCGACACCTTGCCGAGGCCCGGTACCGAGGAGATCGACGGCGGTCCGCCGCCGGGCGGGTTCTGGAAGGTCTCGGTGGCCGACTTCAGCGGCACCCCCGTGCGCCGCTCGCCGCGCAGGCCCGGGTACAGGTCGCCGCTCGCTCCGCGCAGGGTGGCCGCGCCGTCCGTGGAGTCGACGCCGCCGGTGCGGGTGACGCGGAACGCGGGGCCCGTGTCGACGTTCTCGTCCTTCAGATAGCGGTCGAACCAGGACGTCACGCGCTCATGGAGCCGGTCGACCTCCAGGTCGCCGCCGTCGTGCCCGCCGTTCAGCCAGTCGACCTGGACCGGCGCGCCGTTCGCCTTGACGTGGCGCGCTGTCTCGTCGGCCTGGCCCAGGGGGAAGAGCGAGTCCGTCTGGCCCTGGGCGATGAACGTGGGGACCTTGATGCGGTCGCCGACGGCCACGGGGCTGCGCTCCTCCAGGAGCTTGCGCGCCGCGGCGTCCGGCTTCCCGGCGACCGCGACGCGCTTGTACATGTCGCACAGCTTCTCCTCGAAGCGGCCGCAGGCGAGGCCCGCCTCGCTGGTGCGGGCGCCGAGCTGCGCGGAGCCGGAGGTGAAGAAGGCGCCGGCCCACAGCTTCTTGAAGACGCCGTCGGGGAACAGCGCGTCCGCGAGATTCCAGTAGGTGATCTGCGGGGCGATGGCGTCGACCCGCTTGTCGTGGCCCGCGGCGAGCAGCGAGACCGCTCCGCCGTACGAGGCGCCGCTGACGCCGACGCGCGGGTCGCCCGGCCGGTCCAGTTCGACCTCGGGGCGCTTCGCGAGCCAGTCGATCATCCGGGAGACGTCGGCGACCTCGTGCTTCGGATCGTTCAGGCCGATCTTCCCGCCGGACCTGCCGAAACCGCGGGACGACCAGGTCATGACCGCGTACCCGTGGGCGGCGAGCTTCTCCGCCTCGGCGCGGACGTCGGCCTTGCTGCCGCCGAAGCCGTGGGTGAGCAGTACGGCGGGCCGCTTGTGGGACGGGTCACCCGCCGTGAAGTACGAGGTGTCGATGCGCACCCCGCCGCCCATCGACATCATCCGGTCCTGCCGGTGCACGGCGGAGTCCCCGCCGGAGCCCGACGCCGCGGCCGCCGAGAGGCCCGTCCACGTACCCGCCCCCGCGAGCACCACGAGGGTCGCCGCGACGGCGATCCACCGTCGCGGCCACCCGCGGACCCGCTCGCGCCATACGCGCCGTCGAAAAAACATGCGTCAACGGTAGGCGCCACCGCCGACAACCACCGCATCCGGTGGTCTGACCTGCGGCACCTCCTTGCGGCGTACGGGGGCCCTCCGGGCGTACACCCGGCGCGGTATGTCGCCCGTCACACTGGTCCGCCCCTACGCCACGGGGCTCCGCCCCGGACCCCGCGCCTCAAGCGCCGGCGGGGCTGGAAAAGATTCGGGGCTCTGCCCCGTGCCCCGCTGCTCAAGCGCGGCAGGGGCCCGATTTACCGGCACCGGCGTTACGACCTCGGGGCTCCGCCCCGGACCCCGCTGCTCAAGCGCCGCAGGGGCTTGAGGTACCGGCACCGGCGCTACGGGTCCGTGCCGCCGCCCAGCTCCCACCACCCGCCCCCTCCGGGGGCTTCGGCCTCGCGGGGTGGCGAACCCCGCTACGCGCAATCTGCCGCAGGCACGGCTCCCCGCCCGCGGCGGTGGGCCGCCACCGACTTGGGCAATCTGCCGCCCAGGGCGGCAGGGTGGGCAAGGCGGCCCCCGGTGCCCCGCGCCGAATGCGACGACCCCGGCCACGGTGTTGCAATAGCTTGCAAGCGCTCGCAGCAGGCGTCAAGAGGGGGTCCAGGCCCCGTAGTTGGCAGAAAGGGAGCCACTGCGGAAATCGTTGCGCAACCCATTGACCGGCCTGCGAGCGCATGCAACCGTCCCTCCACGAACCGCCCCCACCACCGAGCCGCTCGTGGAGGCCCCAATGGGCAGTGCCGCCCCCTCCCGTCGCACCACCCTGTCCGCCCTGCTCGCCTCCGGCCTCGGCGCCGCGCTGACCGCCTGCGGCGGGCCCGCCCGGTCCGTCGGCGCCGGCGGCACCGTGACCCTGCGGTACTTCTTCTGGGGCGACAGCGGCAGGGCCGACCTGATCAACAAGTGCATCGCGGTCTTCGAGCGCGACCACCCCAAGATCAAGGTGAAGACCAGCTTCGCCGCCTTCGACTCGTTCTGGCCCAAGCTCAGCACCGCCGCCGCGGGCGGCAACCCGCCCGATGTGATGCACGTCGACTACGCCTGGATCCGCACCCTCGGCGAGCACGGCGTCCTCGCCGACCTGGACGAACTCGCCGGCTCCGGCAAGGAGATCGACACCTCGACCGTCGTCGAGTCCGTGCGCACCGCCGGTCTCGTGGACGACCGCCGCGTGGGCCTCCCGCTGTCCCACAACAGCGTCGCGCTGCACTACGACGCCGAGGTCTGGGCCAAGGCGGGCGCCCGCCCGCCGACGAGGCCGATGGACTGGGACACCTTCATGGAGCAGAGCCTGAAGGTGACCAAGTACGGCCGGTACAAGCAGTTCGGCATGGACAACCCCGGCCAGAACTATCTGGGCGTCGAGATCTGGATGCGCCAGCAGGGCCTGCAGATGTGGACGAAGAACGGCGAACTCGGCTTCTCCCCCGACGACATGCGCCGCTACTTCACCAAGGTCAACGACTGGCGCAAGGAGGGCGCGCTCGGCGGCCCCGACGTCGTCCTGGAGTCGCTGCCCGGCTACCCCATCACCACCCGCCGCGTCGCCTCCAACCTGGAGTGGGACAACCAGGTCGGCGGCCGCAGCGACATGCGCGGCAGCAAGCTGAGCCTCGGCCACGTACCGAGCGACACCAGCAGAACCGGCATCTACTCGAAGCCCGGCATGTTCCTCGGGGCCGCCGCGAAGAGCCCGTACCTCAGCGAGGCCGCCCGGTTCATCAACTTCATGATCAACGACCGGCGGGTCGCGAAGATCCTCGGCACCAACATCGGCATGCCGCCCACGACGAGCCAGGAGGGCGCCGCCGAGATCAGCGACCCGAAGGTGCGCCAGGTCCAGACGTACGAGAAGCAGGTCGAGAAGACGCTCGCGCCGACCCCGCCGCCACCGGCCGACGGCGGCGCCTCGCTCAACGTCTATCTGCAGCGCGTCGCCGAGAAGTTGTTCTACGACCGCATCTCCGTGGACCACGCCGTGGACCTCTACTTCGACCAGGCCAAGGTCACCCTCGCCTGACGCCCGGCCACCTCCGCCCCTCGAAAACGTACGGAGCCCTCATGGCCTCTACGACGACGACCGACGCCGCGATACCCCGCGCACGCCGCGGCGACTCGCCCTCGCCCCCTCCCGGCAGGCGCCGCCGGGGCACCAACGACCGCTCCGCGTATGTCTTCCTCACCCCGTGGATGATCGGCGCGGTCGTGCTGACGGTCGGGCCGATGCTGTTCTCGCTCTACATGTCGTTCACGGACTACAACCTGTTCGACGCCCCGCGCTGGATCGGCCTCGACAACTACAAGCGGATCCTGTTCGACGACCCCGAGGTCCGGGACACCGTCGGCGTGACGCTGCTCTACGTGGTCGTCGCGACGCCCCTCAAGCTCATCGCGGCGCTGGGCGTGGCCATGTTGCTGCACACCCGCCGCAAGGGCCGCAACTTCTACCGGGCCGCCTTCTACATGCCGTCCCTGATCGGCGCGAGCGTCGGCGCGGCCATCGTGTGGCGGCTGCTGTTCTCCACCGGCAGCGTCGTCGACCAGTTCCTCGGCGCCTTCGGGATCCACACGGGCGGCTGGATCTCCAACCCCGACTGGTCGCTGATGTCCCTGGTCGCCCTGTCGGTCTGGCAGTTCGGCGCACCCATGGTGATCTTCCTGGCGGCGCTCCAGCAGATCCCGCGCCATCTGTTCGAGGCGGCCGAGATCGACGGGGCGGGCCCCTGGCGCCGCTTCGTCTCGGTGACGGTCCCGATGCTGTCCCCGGTGATCTTCTTCAACCTGGTCCTGGAGATGGTGCACGCCTTCCAGATGTTCAACTCGGCGTTCGTGCTCTCCAACGGCACCGGCGGACCCGCGGGCTCCACCCACGTCTACTCGATGTACCTGTACGAACTCGGCTTCAACGACTTCCGGATGGGCTACGCGGCGGCCCTGACCTGGGTGCTGCTCCTGGTCGTCGGTGTGATCACCGCGCTGCTCTTCAAGACTTCGGGCCGCTGGGTCCACTACGCGGGCGAGGAGAAGTGACGATGGCCCCGACCACCACCACGGCCGGCACGCGTTCGACCTTGTGGCACGTGGGCGCTATCGCCCTGCTACTGGTCCTCCTCTACCCGGTGTTCTGGGTGTTCACGGCGTCCGTGAAGCCCGCCGACGAAATCATCTCCAGCTTCAACCTGCTGCCGTCGCAAGTGAGTTGGAGCGGATTCAGTACGGCGATCGAAGGGATCGCCGAGGTCCCGGCCTGGCGCTTCTTCAGCAACTCCCTGCTGCTCGCGGTGGGTTCGGTGATCGGCAACGTACTGTCCTGCTCGATCGCGGCCTACGCCTTCGCGCGGCTGCGGTTCCGGGGGCGCGGCCCGATGTTCGCGGTGATGATCGGCACGATCCTGCTGCCGACGCATCTGCTGCTCATCCCGCAGTACACGATGTTCCAGAAGGTCGGCCTGGTCGACACCTATGTGCCGCTGCTCCTCGGCAAGTTCCTCGCCACGGACGCGTTCTTCGTGTTCCTGATGGTGCAGTTCGTCCGCAACCTGCCGCGCAGCCTCGACGAGGCGGCGCTGATCGACGGCTGCGGGCATTTCCGGATCTTCGGTCACATCGTGCTTCCGCTGCTGCGCCCGGCCCTCATCACCACGGCGATCTTCACGTTCATCTGGTCCTGGAACGACTTCTTCGCGCCGCTGATCTACCTCCAGTCGCCGGAGAAGTACCCGCTGCCGGTGGCGTTGCGCCTGTTCGTCGACTCGACGAGCAGCCAGGACTACGGGGCGATGCTCGGCATGTCGGTCCTCTCGCTGCTGCCGGTGATCGCGTTCTTCGTGGCGTTCCAGCGGCTGCTGATCGAGGGCGCGGCGACGTCCGGGATGAAGGGGTAAGCGGCGTGGCGGGTACGGATTCAGTGGCGCGGCGGGACACCCCGTACGGCGAGCGGTTCACGCTCTTCGCCGAGGTGCTGTGGATCGGGGTGCTGGTGGCGGCGGGGTCCTTGTTCGTCGTCACGTGGCCGGCCGCGATGGCGGCGGGCTGCGCGGCGGTGCGCCGCTGTGTGCCGGACGGGCCCTCGCCCGGTACGGCGCGACGGTTCGCGGCGGACTGGCGGGCGGCGCTGCGGGGCGGCTCCGCGGTGGGGGCGGTTGGCCTCGCGGTCCTCGGCTTCCTGGGCGCGGACCTGCGGCTGGCCGCCGCCGCGGGTGACGTTCCGTTCTTCGGCGGGCTGGCGGTGGTGATCGCCGCGGCGGCGGGGGCGGTGGTCGTCCACCAGGTCCGGATGGCGGCGGGCTGGTCCGCCACGGGGCGCTGGGCGCGGCCTCGGCGGGATCCACGGGGTGCGGCGATGCTCGGCGGGGCGGTGCTGGTGTCGGCGGTGTGCGTGTGGCAGCTCCTGCTGCTGGCGCCCCTGGTGACGGGCGTGCTGGCGTTGGCCGCGGTGGCCGTCGACCGGCGCCACGCCCGGGGCTCCGCCCCGGACCCCGCTGCTCAATCGCCGCAGAGGCTTGATGTGCCCGGGCCACCGCTCGTGCACGGGCGCGAACGACCATGTGAGGGAACACGTCATGCGCAATAGCGACCGGTCGAGCGGCGCGGCCCCCAGCGCCGAAGAAGTGGCCGAGGCCGTCGGAGTGTCACCGTCCACCGTCAGCCGCTGCTTCGCCTCGCCGCATCAGGTGCGGCCAGAGACGAGGGCCCGGGTCCTCGCGGCAGCGGAACGGCTCGGCTACCGGCCCAGCCGGATCGCCAGCTCGCTCGCCCGCGGGCGGACCCGCACGCTCGGGCTCATCGTGCCCGACATCGCCAATCCGTTCTTCGCAGTGATCGTGAAGGCCGTGCAGGCCCGCGCCCGCCGCAAGGACTACGCCGTGTTCCTCGCGGACACCGACGAACACCCCGACGACGAGTACGAGTTGGCGCTGACGCTGGCCCGCCAGGTGGACGGGCTGCTGCTCGTCGCCCCGAGGATGGAGGGGGCCCGGCTCGCCGAGGTGGTCCGCCAGGTGCCGAGCGTCGCCGTGAATCGGAGCGTGTCGGGCGTGCCGTCCGTGGTCGCGCCCAGCGAGGACGGGCTGCGCCAGGCGGTGGCGCATCTGCACGCGCTCGGTCACCGCCACCTCGCCCTCATCCTGGGGGCCCGCAACTCCTGGTCGAGCGAGCAGCGCGGCCACGCGGTCCGCTACGCCGCCGAGCAAATGGAGCTGAAGGTCAGCGAGTTCGGGCCGCACGAGCCCAAGTTCCACACGGGCGCACAGGTCGCCGACCTGGCGCTCGCGGCGGGCGCCACCGCGATCGTCGCGCACAACGACCTGATGGCGCTCGGCGTACTGTCCCGCCTCGCGGACCGGGGGGTCCGCGTCCCGGACGACGTGAGCGTGGTCGGCGCCGACGACACCCTCCTCGCCACCACCGCCAACCCGGCGCTCACCTCGGTCCGCATCCCGCTCGACGCGCTCGGCGAACGCGCCGTCGACCTGATGCTGCGCCGCCTCGACGAACCGGACCGCGCACCCGAAGAACTCTCCCTGGACAGCGAGTTGATAGTCCGCCGCTCCACGGGTCCTGCCCCGCGAAAGGAATCCTGACGCCATGAAGCGACGCGCCGCGATCATCGGCACCGGCCACCGCGCCCAGATGTACACCAAGGCCCTGGGCGCCCGCCCCCACTACGACGTGGCCCTCCTCGCGGACCCGAGCCCGACCCGGATCGCCCACCACAACCGGCTGCTCGGCTCGCTCGGTGGCGCCGAGGCGGCCGCCTGCGACCCGTCCGACTTCGCGGCCGCGCTGCGCGCGCACCGCATCGACGAGGTCGTGGTCACCACCGTCGACGCGACCCACCACACGTACATCAACACGGCGCTCGAAGCGGGCTGCCGGGTGGTGACGGAGAAGCCGATGACGACGGACGCGGAGAAGTGCCGCTCGATCCTCGACACGCTCGAGCGCACCGGCGGCGAGCTGTCCGTCGGCTTCAACTACCGCTACAACCCGGCCCACGAAAAGGTCTGGCAGCTCCTCCACGACGGCGCGATCGGCGAGATCCGCTCGGTCCACTTCGAATGGCTCCTCGACGTCCGCCACGGCGCCGACTATTTCCGCCGCTGGCACCGCGAGAAGCAGCACAGCGGCGGCCTGCTGGTGCACAAGTCGGGCCACCACTTCGACCTGGTCAACTGGTGGCTGGGAGCGGCCCCTTCACGGGTGCACGCGGAGGGTGGGCTCGTCTTCTACGGCCGTGACAACGGCGAGCGGACCGGTCTGCGCCGCGACTACGTGCGCGCCCACGGCTCCGCCGAGGCGGCCGGCGACCCGTACGCGATCCACCTCGCCGCCGACCCGAACCTCACGTCCCTCTACACGGACGCGGAGGCGGCGGGCGACTCCGACTACGTCCGCGACCGGAACGTCTTCGGCGACGCCATCGACGTCGAGGACGACCTGTCGGTCCTGGTCCGCTACGACTCCGGGGCCACGATGACGTACCACCTCACGGCGTACTCCCCCTGGGAGGGCTACCGCGTGATGTTCAACGGCACGGCCGGCCGGCTGGAGTTGGAGGTCGAGGAGAACACCTGGCAGCCGCCCGCCTCCGGCGGTTCGGCGGGTTCCTCGCACGGCGGCATCGTCATGGACCGCCCCGGCCGTACGTCGATCCTGCTGCGGCCCCTGTGGGAGGCGCCGCGGGAGATTCCGTACGAGTGGTCGGCCGGGTCGCACGGGGGTGGCGACCTGCGGATGCTGAAGGAGCTCTTCGGTCCCCTCGGGGACGGGTCGGACGACGGTGCCGCCCCCGCGGCGGGGAAGGGGGCCACCGCGCGGGACGGCGCGCTTGCCCTCGCGGTCGGCGTGGCCGGGAACTCGTCGCTGGTTTCCGGCCTCCCGGTGGATACCGCCCACCTGTGGTGACGGCCACGGGGCTCCGCCCCGGGAGCGCGACCCCGGCTCGCGGCGTCAGTCGGTCGGGACCGACACCAGCCACCGCGACTCCCGCCGCGGCCGGAGGTAAAGCGCCCAGTAGAGCGTCGCCACCGCCACGATCCCGCCCGTCCACAGCAGGTACGTGACCTCCTGCTCGATCAGGATGTAGATCATCAGGGCGATCAGGACCACGGGGATCCCCGGCCACAGCGGCATCCGCCAGGCCGGCTGGTGCTTGTGGGCGCCGCGGCGGGCGAACAGGGCGGCCACCGCGACGAGCAGGTACATGCCGGTGACGGAGACGCCCGTCACGCCGTACAGGGTGTCGAGGTTGACGAAGCAGAGGGCCGCGCCGGGGACGCCGACGGCCAGGGTCGCGACCCACGGGGAGCCGAAGCGGCCGAGCCGGGAGAGCGCGTCGTTGACCGGGCCGGGCCAGGCCTTGTCGCGGGCCGAGGCGAACAGGACGCGGGAGTTCTGGATGACCATGACGATGCCCGCGTTGATGATGGCGAGCGCGACGCAGAGCGAGACGAACGTGCCGACCGCCGAGTTCGACCAGGCCACGACCATGGTGCTGATGTCGCCCGAGGTGAGCGCCGAGAGGTCCTTGGCGCCCATCGTGATCGCGACGACCGGGACCAGGATGACGACGGAGGAGATCGCGAGGGTGGCGAGCACCGTGCGGGCCACGGACTTGCGGGGGTTCTCCAGCTCCTCGGAGAGGTAGACGGCCGTGGAGAAGCCCTGCGTGACGAAGAGGGCGATGGCGAGGCCGGAGACGACGAGCATGCCCGTCACCGCGTCCGTGTGGCCGCTGCCGCCCGCGACCTGCATCGAGCCGAGCGAGTCGATGCCGCGCTCGCTGTGCGCGAAGCCGAGGACCGCGACCAGGGCCGCCGCGATCACTTCGAGGACGAGGAAGATGCCGGTGATCCACGCGTTGGCGCGCAGGTCGAGCAGGCCCGCGAGGGTGGACAGGAGCATCACGCCCGCGCCCGTCATCGCCGGGTCGAGGTGGATCAGCGGCTCCAGGTAGTCGGCCGTGCCCATGGCGATCACCGGCGGCACGATGAACACGACCAGCAGGGACAGGACGAAGACCAGCCAGCCCGCCAGTCGCCCGGCCAGCGTCGAGACCATCGCGTACTCGCCACCCGCGCTGGGGATGAGGGTGCCCAGCTCCGAGTAGAGGAACGCCACGCCGATACAGATCAGCGAGCCGACGGCGATGGTGAGGGCGGTGGCGGTGCCGAGGCTGCCGAACAGGTCGGGGACGACGACGAAGAGCGAGGAGGCCGGCGTCACGCAGGACAGCGTGAGCAGGGTGCCTCCGACGACGCCGATGGAACGCTTGAGCTTCTGGGGTGAACCTTCGGATGCCGGATCCGGCAGGGACTCCGCCGAGGGGGCGGCGGAGCGAAGCGTGTCGGTCATGAAGCGGTTCCGATCGACTCGTGCGGCAGGGGGGAGATTCGGGCGGGAGCGCTATCGCCTCCGAGAACTGAGCTGCTGTGAGTGGGGCCGCTCCCGGCGCGACATGCAACCTCGCCGATATCCGAACGTCAACGCCTGTTTTCCTTCGGAATCCGCAGTACCGCTTCCGCCAACCGCGCGCGATTCCTATGGAGTTCGCAAAGTTGGGCGGGATATATACAGCGACTCCCGCCTATGGCCTTCGCATCCAAGGTCATCGACGGGAGTCGCTTGCGCCGCCCGGTTCATCCCCTACGTATGGAAACCGCAGCCGGAGCGCTGAAGTTCACAGCGAACTGTCCGTACTCCGGACGGCCGGGCGACCGCGGGTGCCTCAGTGGTTGCTGGGGAAGCCCAGGTCCACGCCCGCGGGGGCGTCGGCCGGGTCCGGCCAGCGGGTGGTGACGACCTTGCCGCGGGTGTAGAAGTGCGTGCCGTCATTGCCGTAGATGTGGTGGTCGCCGAAGAGGCTGTCCTTCCAGCCGCCGAAGCTGTGGTAGCCGACGGGGACCGGGATCGGCACGTTGACGCCGACCATGCCGGCCTCGATCTCCAGCTGGAAGCGGCGGGCGGCGCCGCCGTCCCGGGTGAAGATCGCGGTGCCGTTGCCGAACGGCGACGCGTTCATGAGGGCCACACCCTCGTCGTACGTCTCCGTGCGCAGCACGCACAGGACCGGGCCGAAGATCTCGTCCTGGTACGCCTTGGCGGTCGTGGGGACGTTGTCCAGGAGGGACAGGCCCACCCAGTGGCCGTTCTCGAAGCCGGGCACCGTGTACTCGCTGCCGTCGAGGACGACGTCGCAGCCCTCGGCCGCCGCGCCCTTCACGTACGAGGCGACCTTGTCGCGGTGGGCGGCCGTGATGAGCGGGCCCATCTCGGACGTCGGGTCGTTGCCGGGACCGATCTTGATCTTCTCGGCGCGCTCCTTGATCTTCGCGACGAGCTCGTCGGCGATGGAGCCGACGGCGACGACCGCGGAGATCGCCATGCAGCGCTCGCCCGCCGAGCCGTACGCGGCGGACACGGCGGCGTCGGCGGCCGCGTCCAGGTCGGCGTCCGGCAGCACCAGCATGTGGTTCTTGGCACCGCCGAGGGCCTGCACGCGCTTGCCGTTGGCGGAGGCCGTGGCGTGGATGTGGCGGGCGATCGGCGTCGAGCCCACGAAGGAGACGGCGGCGACGTCCGGGTGCTCCAGGAGGCGGTCGACGGCGACCTTGTCACCGTGCAGCACGTTGAAGACACCGTCGGGCAGACCGGCCTCGGTGAGCAGCTCGGCGATCTTGATGGAGGCCGAGGGGTCCTTCTCGGAGGGCTTGAGGATGAAGGTGTTGCCGGTCGCGATGGCGATCGGGAACATCCACATCGGCACCATTGCCGGGAAGTTGAACGGCGTGATGCCGGCAACGACACCCAGCGGCTGCCGGATCGACGCCACGTCCACGCGGGACGCGACCTGCGTCGACAGCTCGCCCTTCAGCTGCACGTTGATGCCGCAGGCCAGGTCGACGATCTCCAGGCCGCGGGCCACCTCGCCGAGCGCGTCCGAGTGCACCTTGCCGTGCTCGGCGGTGATCAGCTCGGCGATGGCGTCACGGTTGGCGTCGAGCAGCGCGCGGAACCGGAAGAGGATCTCGGTGCGCTTGGCGAGCGAGGACTGGCCCCACGACGTGTACGCCTCCTTGGCGGTGGCGACGGCCGCGTCCACCTCCTCGACGCTCGCGAAGTCGACGTGCGTGGTGACGGCGCCGGTCGCGGGGTCGGTCACCGGGCCGTGATTGCCCGACGCGCCCTCGACGGTCTTGCCGCCGATCCAGTGGTGGACCAACTTCGTGTCAGACATACGGGCGACTCCTGTGACGGCTGCGTACTTCTCAGAGGTGGCGGCGTCGACCGGCGGCGTGCCGGTCGTACTCCTCGCGGGCCTCGACCGCGGCGCTGCGCTCCGCCGTCTCGGCCACAGGAACATCCCACCACGCCTGCGCGGGAGGCGGGCCCGACACTGTGTCTGACGTTTCGGTCTCCACGTAGACACATGTGGGACGGGTGGCGGCGCGCGCGGCTGCGAGCGCTTCGCGCAGGTCACGCACGGTCTTGGCGCGGTGCACCGTCATGCCGAGGCTGGCCGCGTTGGCGGCGAGATCGACGGGCAGCGGCGCGCCCGCGTACGCCCCCCGCTCCCCCGCGAACCGGTACTGCGTGGCGAAGCCCTCGGCCCCGACGGACGCGGACAGGCCCCCGATGGACGCGTACCCGTGGTTCTGGAGGATGACCACCTTGACCGGGATGCCCTCCTGGACCGCGGTGACGATCTCCGTCGGCAGCATCAGATACGTGCCGTCGCCGACGAGCGCCCACACGGGCCGGCCGGGCGCGGCGAGCGCGACGCCGAGCGCGGCGGGGATCTCGTAGCCCATGCAGGAGTACCCGTACTCGACGTGGTACTGGTCGCGGGAGCGGGCCCGCCACAGCTTGTGCAGATCGCCGGGGAGCGAGCCCGCGGCGTTGATGAGGATGTCGTCCCCGGTCGCCAACTCGTCGAGGACGCCGAGGACTTGGGACTGGGTAGGGCGTACGAGTTCGTCCTCGGCGGTGAAGCAGGCGTCGACGCGGTGCTCCCAGCGCTCCTTGTCCTCGGTGTACTCGGTGACGTAGGCGGGGTCGGCCCGGTACCCGGCCGCTTCGGAACCCAGCGCGGCGAGGCCCGCGCGGGCGTCGGCGACGAGCGGGTGCGCGGCCAGCTTGTGGGCGTCGAAGGCCGCGACGTTCAGGTTCACGAAGCGGACGTCGGGGTTCGCGAAGAGGGTGGCCGAGGCCGTCGTGAAGTCCGTGTACCGGGTGCCGACGCCGATCACCAGGTCGGCGGTGCGGGCGAGCTCGTTGGCGGTGGCGGTGCCGGTGTGCCCGATGCCGCCGACGTCGGCGGGATGGTCGTGCAGCAGCGAGCCCTTGCCCGCCTGGGTGGAGGCGACGGGGATCCGGGTGGCGTCGGCGAACTCCTTGAGGGTGTCCTCGGCGCCGCTGTGGTGCACGCCGCCACCGACGACCACGAGCGGACGCCGGGCGCGCCTCAACTCCCGTACGGCAACGGCCAGTTCCTCCGTGTCGGGCGCGGGGCGGCGCACGGTCCAGACCCGCTCCCGGAAGAACTCCTCCGGCCAGTCGAAGGCCTCCGCCTGCACGTCCTGCGGCAGCGCGAGCGTGACGGCGCCGGTGTCGACGGGGTCGGTGAGCACGCGCATCGCCTGGAGCGCGGCCGGGATCAGCCGCTCGGGCCGCTCGATCCGGTCGAAGAACTTCGACACCGGCCGCAGACAGTCGTTGACCGACACGTCGCCCGCGTACGGCACTTCGAGCTGCTGGAGCACCGGGTCGGCGGGCCGGGTCGCGAACACGTCGCCGGGGAGCAGCAGGACGGGCAGGTGGTTGATGGTGGCGAGGGCGGCGCCGGTGACGAGGTTGGTGGCGCCGGGCCCGATGGACGTGGTGACGGCGTGTGTGGACAGCCGGTCGCTCTGCCGGGCGTAGCCGACGGCGGCGTGCACCATCGCCTGCTCGTTGCGGCCCTGGTGGAAGGGCATCTCGTCGCCGTACTGCAGGAGCGCCTGTCCGAGCCCGGCAACGTTGCCGTGGCCGAAGATGCCCCAGGTGGCGCCGATCAGCCGCTGCCGGGCGCCGTCGCGCTCCGTGTACTGGCAGCCGAGGAAGCGGACGAGGGCCTGGGCGACGGTGAGTCGTACCGTGCGGGTCATCGGTATCCCTCCGCGGCGTGATCGGGATGGAAGCAGATCTTCCACTCCCGCTCGTCCCCCGGTCCTGCCATGACATTCAGGTAGTACATGGCGTGCCCCGGCTGGGCGATCGACGGGCCGTGCCAGCCGTCGGGGACGAGCACGGTGTCACCGGAGCGGACCTCGGCGAGGAGGTCGGTGCCGCCGGGCCTGGACGGGGACACGCGCTGATACCCGTACCCCTCGGGGCCACCTTCCCGCCCCTCGATCTCGAAGTAGTAGATCTCCTCGAGCAGCGCCTCCTCGCCGGGGCGGTGCTCGTCGTGCTTGTGCGGCGGGTACGAGGACCAGTTCCCGCCGGGGGTGATCACCTCGACTGCGATCAGCTGGTCGCAGTCGAAGGCGTCGGCTGAGGCGAAGTTGCGCACCTGCCGTGCGCTCTGCCCGCCGCCCCGGTCCTCGACGGAAACCTCCGGCGCGGGGCCGTAGCGGACGGGGAGTCGTCGACCGCATTTCGCTCCTGCCAGGGCGAACCGGCCTCCCGCACCGGAGGAGATCTCCACGCTGGTGTCGCGCGGAACGTACGCGAAGTCACTCACTGAACTGAATACGCTGCCCCTGCCCGCCAGTTCGAGGTTCATCCCTTCCGCGCGGACGGAACATCCACCGGAGAGCGGCAGCACGATCCACTCGCTCTCCCCGGTGTCGAAGGCGTGCGTCTGCCCGGCCCGGAGTTCGAGAATCCGCAGCCCGGCCCGCGCCCAGCCCACCTTGTCGGGGTCGACGGACAGGGCGTAGGGCCCGTCGACGGCGCTGCCGCGTGGAAGGTGCGTCATCCCTCTACTCTCCTCCTAGGTATCCGTGCGCGTGCCGTGCAGCAGGCCGACGGCCGTGTCGACGGCGCCGGCCACGTCCCCGTCCGCCGGATAGAGCAGCGAGCGCCCCACCACGAGCCCCTGGACGGTGGGCAGTCGCAGCGCGGCACGCCACTTCTCGTACGTGGCGTCCTGGTCGCCGTCCTTGATGTCGCCGCCGAGCAGCACGGCGGGCAGGGCGGAGGCCGCCATGACCCGGGCCATGTCGTCGGGGTCGTCGGTGACCGGGAGCTTCAGCCAGGTGTACGCGGAGGTGCCGCCGAGGCCCGAGGCGACGGCGATCGACGTGATGACGCCGCCGGGGCTCAAGTCGGCGCGCAGCAGGCCGGTTTCGGGGTCGCGGCGGCTCAGGAACGGCTCGACGAACAGGGGCAGCCGGCGCGCGGCCATGGCGTCGACGGCGCGGGCGGCGGCCTCCAGGGTGCGGACGGACCCGGAGCCCGGATCGTCGTAGCCGAGACGAAGGAGCAGCTTCCCCGCGTCGAGGCCGAACCGCTCCAGGTCCTCGGCGCGGTACCCGGTGAACCGGTCGTCGAGTTCGAAGGAGGCCCCGGCGAGCCCGCCCCGGTTCATGGAGCCGATGACGACCTTGCGCTCCAGCACGCCGAGCAGCAGCAGGTCCTCGACGACGTCGGCGGAGGCCAGCACCCCGTCCACGCCCGGCCGGGCCAGCGCCACGCACAGCCGCCGCAGCAGATCGGCCCGGTCGGCCATCGCGTACGCCCGGTCCCCGACGCCGAGCGCGCCCCGGGCCGGATGGTCGGCGGCCACGATCATCAGTCGCCGCCCCGCGCCGAGCAGCGCCCGCCGCTCCCGTCTGCTCGCGGCCTCGGCGACGGCCTCCGGCTCCTCGGCCCGGACCCGGGCGAGCCACCGGAGGTCGATGCTCTCTGCGTCACTCAAGCCCGGCTCCCTCCCCATCGGTACGACACTGCGCAACGTCCGTCGCCCGACAGATCTAGACCCGCCCGAGCCTCCTGTCAATATTTTGTCCTGACATTCGGACCACGCCTTGACACTCCTCTTCGGGCGGCTCGACGCTGACCTCATGACGACCACGCCCGCGCGCATCCGCATCGGCTCGGCCCCCGACTCCTGGGGCGTCTGGTTCCCCGACGACCCGCAGCAGGTCCCGTACGGCCGCTTCCTCGACGAGGTGGCCGAGGCCGGGTACGAGTGGATCGAGCTGGGCCCGTACGGCTATCTGCCCTCGGACCCCCGCGTCCTCGCCGAGGAGACGGGCCGCCGCGGCCTGAGGGTCTCGGCGGGCACGGTGTTCACGGGCCTGCACCACGGACCCGCGGTGTGGGAGAAGACCTGGGACCACGTGTCCGCCATCGCCGGACTCACCCGGGACATGGGCGCCGAGCACCTGGTCGTCATCCCGTCCTTCTGGCGCGACGACAAGACCGGCGAGGTGCTGGAGGACTCGATGCTCACCGCCGGGCAGTGGCGCGACCTGGCCGCGCAGACCGAACGCCTCGGCCGCGAGGTGCGCGACCGCTACGGCCTGAAGCTGGTCTTCCACCCGCACGCCGACACCCACGTCGACACGGAGGAGAACGTCACGCGCCTCCTCGACGCCACCGACCCGGACCTCGTGTCGCTGTGCCTGGACACGGGCCACTACGCGTACTGCGGCGGCGACAGCGTCAAGCTCATCGAGACGTACGGGGAGCGGATCGGCTATCTGCACCTGAAGCAGGTGGACCCGGCGGTCCTCGCCACGGTCCGCGAACAGGGCACGCCGTTCGGCCCGGCGGTGGCGCAGGGCGTCATGGTGGAACCCCCGCGCGGAGTGCCGGAGCTCGAGCCGGTCCTCACCGCCGCCGGCCGGCTCGACGTCGACCTGTTCGCGATCGTCGAGCAGGACATGTACCCGTGCGAACCGGACCGCCCGCTCCCAATCGCCGACCGCACGCGCCGCTACCTGCGCTCCTGCGGGGTTTGACGCTCCACATGTCCACTCGCGCGCCGGAGCATGCGCCGACGGCGCGCCCCCTTTGCATCATTCGCGTCACAAACGCCCCCATCGCGTCACACATGTCAGGCCTACGCGGGTTCTGCGTCACAGAGGCCCCACAGGCCCTCCCTTCACCACGGGTCACCTCGTTCTCCGGGCACAGGCTGAGTTGATCACGGGCGGCACCCCCGAGCCGCCGTGCGCACCGCCAGGGAGGAGCCACCGATGAACGACCGCAGGCTCTGGTCGTACAAGGACATCGCCGCGCACATCCGAGTGCAGCCCGACACCGTCCGCTCGTACCGCAAGCACGGTCTGCTGCCCCCGCCCGACCACGTCGAGTCGGGCAAGCCCTACTGGTACGCCGACACGGTCCGCGCCTGGGTGGCCTCCCGCCCGGGCAACCGGGGCCGCAAGGACTGACCCGGGGCGCCGGGCCGTACGGACGCACGGCCCGGCGCCCACGCTGCGACACCTCCGGTCCCGCCATAAACTTCGGGCAAATCACTCAAAGTGACCGAAAGTTGCCGGACATCCGGAGGGATCTCAGTGACGCAGCCCCAGCAGCCCTTCGGGGCACCCCAGGCCCGGATCCCCCAGCAGCCACCCCCGCCGGGACCGCAGATCCGCCCCGGCCTCTGGAAGCGCTGCCTCTGGGGCGGCCTGGCGCTGTGGGCCCTGACGGCGATCGTCACGTACGCCACGCAGAACACGACGCTGCTGCCCACGCTCATCCTGCTGGGCAGCTTCCTCACCCCCGCGGTCTTCGTCCTGTGGGCGTACGAGCGGCACGGCCGCGACCTGGGCGTGAGCCTGATCCTGGGCTGCTTCCTGGTGGGCGGCATCCTCGGCGTCCTCGGGGCGTCGGTGATGGAGTACTACCTCATCCACCCCTCGGTCTGGATGTTCGTGGCGGTGGGCCTGATCGAGGAGGCGGCGAAACTCCTCGCCCTCGTCTACGTACTGCACCGCCACCCCCGCATCAGCGGGCTGCGCGCGGGCCTGGTCCTGGGCGCCACGGTCGGCTTCGGCTTCGCGGCCTTCGAGAGCGCGGGCTACGCGTTCAACGCGGCGATCACCATGAAGGGCATCGACCTGCGGGCCCTCCTGGAGACGGAGGTGCTGCGCGGCCTCCTCGCGCCCTTCGGCCACGGCCTGTGGACGGCGATCTCGGGAGCGGTCCTGCTCTCCTTCCGCCGACCGAACGGCCATTACCGCTTCGCGGCGCCGGTGATCGGCACGTACCTCGGCGTCTCGCTCCTGCACGCCCTCTGGGACTCGATGCACGGCATCGCGATCTGGCTGGTGGCCAAGCTGACCACCACCGGCCTGGACCGCACCCTCTTCGCCCAGGGCTACATCCCCGAGCCCACCGACGCCCAGCAGCACCTGTTCACGCTCTTCTCGGTCGGCGGGCTCGCCGTCATCACGCTCCTGGCGCTCGCCTGGGTACGTTCACTCGCCCGCCGGGACCCTTCTTGGAAAAATACCCCCTAGGGGTATAGGGTCGAGCACATCAAGAGTTGCCCCTCACCACCAAGGAGTTACGTCATGAGCGCCCACACCGAGCTCCCCCAGGCCGAGTCCACCGGTTCCTGCTGCGGCGGCGCCTGCCACGGCGACACCGCGACGCAGGCCGCCGAGGGTGCCTTTACGACCGTGTACGAGATCAAGGGCATGACGTGCGGCCACTGCGAGGGTGCGGTCTCCGGTGAGATCTCGGAACTCGCCGACGTCACCTCGGTACAGGCCTCCGCCGCGACAGGCCAGGTCACCGTCGTCTCCACGGCCCCGCTCGACGAGGAATCGATCCGCGCAGCGGTGGACGAGGCGGGCTACGAACTGGTCTGACCCACGACTCCGACACCACCTCGCGGCCCCGGCGACCCCCGCCGGGGCCGTTGTCGTTGCCTTCCGGGGCAAATTCGCGCAGAGACCCGCAGAGAGCTCTGGACCTCCACACAATCCACACGGCACAATTGCAGCACTCCCCCACAGAGGCCGATATCCACATATCGGATCTCTTGCGAACGCACGGGACATATGCAAGAGACGCAGATCACACCGATCTGCACGTAACCCTTTGCCGCTCTCGTGAGTCTAAGGAGGCGATGCAGGAACGTCTTGGGGGACGTTTCCGCACCGGAGGGCCCGCCTTGGGGGGCGGTCCCGACAGCGTTGGCCGGGGCACGTGCGCCGGGAAGCTTGAGCGGCCCGCCCGGCACGTGTTCCGGCGGCCGACGCGCCACAAAGACCCCCAGGCCGGATCCCGTGGGGGGAATCCGACCCGGGTAAAGGAAAGCGCCCCGACTGTCGGCCCGTGGGGGGACCGACAGCGGGGCGCTTTCTGCTGCGCAGCTTGAGCCGTGCTGTTGCGGTGGGGCGGGGTTACGGTCGCGGGGCTCTGCCCCGGACCCCGCTCCTCAATCGCCGGAGGGGCTCAATGTGCCGCACCGGCGTTGCGCGAAGAAGGTCAGCGCTCCTCGACCGGGATGAAGTCGCGCTCCACGACGCCCGTGTAGATCTGGCGCGGGCGGCCGATGCGGGAGCCCGGCTCCTTGATCATCTCGTGCCACTGGGCGATCCAGCCCGGAAGGCGGCCGAGGGCGAAGAGGACCGTGAACATCTCGGTCGGGAAGCCCATGGCCCGGTAGATCAGGCCGGTGTAGAAGTCGACGTTCGGGTAGAGCTTGCGCTCGACGAAGTAGTCGTCGGAGAGCGCGTGCTCCTCCAGCTTCAGGGCGATGTCGAGCAGCTCGTCGGACTTGCCGAGCGCCGAGAGGACATCGTGCGCCGCCGCCTTGATGATCTTCGCCCGCGGGTCGAAGTTCTTGTAGACGCGGTGCCCGAAGCCCATGAGCTTCACGCCGTCTTCCTTGTTCTTCACCTTGCGGATGAAGGCGTCGACGTCGCCGCCGTCGCGCTGGATGCCCTCGAGCATCTCGAGCACCGACTGGTTGGCGCCACCGTGCAGCGGACCCCACAGCGCGGAGATGCCCGCGGAGATCGACGCGAACATGTTGGCCTGCGACGAGCCCACCAGGCGCACCGTGGACGTGGAGCAGTTCTGCTCGTGGTCCGCGTGCAGGATGAGCAGCTTGTCGAGCGCGGAGACGACGACCGGGTCCGGCACGTACTCCTGGGCCGGCACCGAGAACGTCATGCGCAGGAAGTTCTCGACGTAGCCGAGGTCGTTGCGCGGGTAGACGAACGGGTGGCCGATCGACTTCTTGTAGGCGTACGCCGCGATCGTCGGCAGCTTCGCGAGGAGCCGGATCGTCGAGAGGTGACGCTGCTGCTCGTCGAAGGGGTTGTGGCTGTCCTGGTAGAAGGTGGACAGCGCGGAGACCACGGAGGACAGCATGGCCATCGGGTGGGCGTCCCGCGGGAAGCCGTCGAAGAACCGCTTCACGTCCTCGTGCAGGAGCGTGTGCCCGGTGATCTCGTTCTTGAAGGTGGAGAGCTCGTCGACCGTCGGGAGCTCGCCGTTGATCAGCAGGTAGGCGACCTCGGCGAAGGTCGAGCTCTCGGCCAGCTGCTCGATCGGGTATCCGCGGTAGCGCAGGATGCCCTGCTCACCGTCGAGATAGGTGATCGCGGATTTATAGGCGGCGGTATTGCCGTATCCGCTGTCGAGGGTCACCAGGCCCGTCTGGGCTCGCAGCTTCCCGATGTCGAAGCCCTTGTCGCCCACGGTGCTGTCGATCACCGGGTAGGTGTACTCGTCGTCGCCGTACTGGAGTACTACAGCCTTCTCGTTCTGCTCGCTCACGTCATCCCTCACCGACGTAGTGCCTCTTCTTCGAGGTGCCCTGACTGTCTCTACCTTCCCCCACTTGGCCCAGCAGAGTGCACTCGGGGTCGCCCATTGGGCTCATCGACGGCACTCAGTGCCGTCAACTTGCTCATCCTGCCCCCTTCGCCCTGGTTCCGGAAGTGCTTGTGACCTTCGTGACGCATCTGATCGATCAAATCTTTTGAACGGCAGCGCCTGACAGCCGGAAATTCAGGGCGGTACACCGCCTACCAGCCGAAATCGTACGCACCGCCTGGCCGATCGCTCTGCGCGAACCGACCAGAACGACGAGCTTCTTGGCGCGCGTGACAGCCGTGTACAGAAGGTTGCGCTGGAGCATCATCCACGCCCCCGTCGTGACGGGGATCACCACGCACGGGTACTCGCTGCCCTGGGAGCGGTGGATGGTCACAGCGTAGGCATGCGCCAGCTCGTCCAGCTCGTCGAAGTCGTAGGGGACTTCCTCGTCCTCGTCGGTGCGGACGGTGAGCCGCTGCTCCTCGGAGTCCAGGGACGTGACGACTCCGACCGTGCCGTTGAAGACGCCGTTGGCCCCTTTCTCATAGTTGTTCCTGATCTGGGTGACCTTGTCGCCCACCCGGAAGACGCGGCCGCCGGAGCGCTTCTCCGGGATGTCCGGGCGGCCGGGCGTGATCGCCTGCTGCAGCAGCCCGTTGAGATTGCCGGCTCCGGCGGGGCCGCGGTGCATCGGCGCGAGCACCTGGACGTCGCGACGCGGGTCGAGGCCGAAGGTGGCGGGGATCCGGCGCGCGGCGACGTCCACGGTCAGCCGGCCGGCCTCCGCCGTGTCGTCCTCGACGAAGAGGAAGAAGTCCTTCAGGCCCTGAGTGAGCGGCTGCTGCCCCGAGTTGATGCGGTGCGCGTTCGTGACGACGCCGGACTCCTGGGCCTGCCGGAAGATCCGCGTCAGCCGCACCGCGGGCACGGGGGCCTCCTCGGCCAGCATGTCGCGCAGCACCTCCCCCGCCCCGACGCTCGGCAGCTGGTCCACGTCCCCCACGAACAGCAGATGCGCCCCGGGCGCCACCGCCTTCGCCAGTTTGTTGGCGAGCAGCAGGTCCAGCATGGAGGCCTCGTCGACCACGACGAGGTCGGCGTCGAGCGGCCGCTCCTTGTCGTACGCGGCGTCCCCGCCGGGCTTGAGCTCCAACAGCCGGTGGACCGTGGACGCCTCGGCCCCGGTCAGCTCGGCGAGCCGCTTGGCGGCGCGGCCCGTGGGCGCCGCGAGCACGACCTTGGCGCGCTTGGCGCGGGCCAGCTCCACCACGGACCGTACGGTGAACGACTTTCCGCAGCCGGGGCCGCCGGTGAGCACGGCCACCTTCTTGCTGAGCGCGAGCTTGACCGCCTCCTCCTGCTCGGGCGCGAGCTGCGCGCCCGTGCGGTCGGCGAGCCAGGCGAGCGCCTTGTCCCACGCCACGTCCTGGAAGGCGGGCATCCGGTCCTCCTCCGTGCGCAGCAGTCTGAGCAGCTGGGCGGAGAGGGAGAGTTCGGCCCGGTGGAAGGGGACCAGGTAGATCGCGGTGACCGGCTGACCGTCCTCGCCCGGCACCGTCTCGCGCACCACTCCGGGCTCGCCGGAGTCCTCGTCGGGCAGGGCCAGTTCGGCGAGGCAGTCGATGACGAGTCCGGTGTCGACCTGGAGGAGCTTCACGGCGTCGGCGATGAGCCGCTCCTCGGGCAGGAAGCAGTGGCCCTGGTCGGTGGATTGCGAAAGGGCGTACTGGAGACCGGCCTTGACCCGCTCCGGGCTGTCGTGCGGAATGCCGACGGACTGGGCGATGCGGTCGGCGGTGAGGAAGCCGATGCCCCAGACGTCGGAGGCGAGGCGGTACGGCTGGTTCTTCACCACGGAGATGGAGGCGTCACCGAACTTCTTGTAGATGCGCACGGCGATGGACGTGGAGACGCCGACGCTCTGCAGGAAGACCATCACCTCCTTGATGGCCTTCTGTTCCTCCCAGGCGTCGGCGATCTTCTTCGTCCGCTTGGGGCCGAGGCCCGGCACCTCGATCAGCCGCTTCGGCTCCTGCTCGATGATGTCGAGGGTGTCGAGCCCGAAGTGCTGCGTGATGCGGTCGGCGAAGACGGGGCCGATGCCCTTGACCAGGCCTGAGCCGAGATAGCGGCGGATGCCCTGGATCGTGGCGGGGAGCATCGTCCGGTAGTTCTCGACGGTGAACTGCTTCCCGTACTGCGGGTGCGAGCCCCAACGGCCCTCCATCCGCAGCGACTCCCCCACCTGCGCCCCGAGCAGCGAGCCGACGACGGTCAGCAGATCTCCTGCGCCTCTGCCGGTGTCGACCCGCCCGACCGTGTAACCGGTCTCCTCGTTGGCGTACGTGATCCGCTCGAGGACCCCCTCGATCCGGGCCATCGGCCGCGCTTCGGCATCCGCCCGCTGCTTCGCCATGATCTGACGTTAGCGGCCGGGTACGACAACGCGGGAGGGGCGGCCGGCTATTGGGGCGTCCGCGCGCGCCAGTGATCTGGATCACCCGGCGACCGCGATGACTTCCGGGCCGTGGCCGCGTCATATCCGCGACAGCCTCGGCACTTCGCAGACAGGAGCGCGCCATGCCCGCCACCAAGGGACCCGCCAGTTACTTCCCGGCGATCGAGAAGAAGTACGGCGAGCCGGTCGCCCACTGGCAGGACCTCATCCGCTCCTCGCCGCTCACCAGGCACATGGAGCTGGTGAACTGGCTCAAGGCCGAGCACGGCCTGGGCCACGGCCACGCCAACGCGCTCGTCGCCCACACGCTGGCCGGGACACGCGGCGCGTAGGACCCGTCGTCAGATCCCGCCCATCGGCTCCGGGTCGACGCGTACGGGGGTGCCCCAGACGCGGACGACCTCGTAGTCGGTGAACTCGTGGACCAGGCGGTAGGCCATCGCCGCGTCCGGGCGGCGGCGCTGGGCCGCCAGGTAGAGGTCGGCCTCGCGGCGGTCGTGGCGGGGGGTGCCGCACAGCTGCCACACCTGCCCGTTCCACATCTCCGGGATCCAGCGCTGCTGGGGCTGCGGGCGGTCCTCGCGGGTGCCGTAGCGGGAGAGCACGGGGCGCTCCGCGGTGGGGCGGGTGGCCTGGCCCGGCTCCCCCGAGATCTGGGAGCGGCGGGCCTTGCGGCGGCGGGTCTCGCAGAACAGGCACAGGTCCGGGGCGGATTCCTCGACCGGGCCGTAGGGGTGTTCCTTGCAGCGGGTCGTGGGCTTGTCGCCGGACACCGCGTCGTCGAGCTGGTCGAGGGCGCGGGTCAGGTCGCCGCGGATCTCGTGCAGCACGTCGTCCGGGGTGTCGCCGGTCAGCTTCTCGCCGTGCTCGCCGAGTACGCGGAGGGCACGGCCCAGTGCGGTCAGCTGCGCGTGATTCATGCCCCCACCTTCGCATGCGGCACCGACAATCCCCTTCGCCCGGCACCGCGGTTGCGCTCCCGGGCTCCGCCCCGGACCCAGCTGCTCAATCGCCGCAGGGGCTTCAAATACCAAGCGCCGCGACGTCCGGGGCGGAGCCCCAAATCAAGCCCCGCCGGCGATTGAGGCGCGGGGTCCGGGGCGGAACCCCGCGGCCGGGGCACCATCCGCCTCCCGATCACGATCGCGTCACAACCACCCCCCACCCCCTTGTCACCGCACCGTGTAATCGATTCCAATCGCCCGTGTAATCGATTCCACGCACATGTGCACCACCCGTCCCACAGACGAGCGGAGCGCATGCGCCCCCGCCACAAGGAGGTGGCGCGATGGCGAGCATCAAGGACGTCGCGGCCGCGGCCGGGGTCTCCGTCGCCACGGTCTCCCGCGTCCTGAACAGCCATCCGTCCGTGAGCCCGGACGCCCGCACCCGGGTGCTGGCCGCCGTGGAGTCGCTCGGCTACCGGCCCAACGCCGTGGCCCGTTCGCTGCGCACCGCGCAGACCCGCACGCTCGGCCTCGTCATCAGCGACGTCCTGAACCCGTACTTCGGCGAGCTGGCCCGCTCCGTCGAGGACGAGGCCCGCGGCCTCGGCTACAGCGTGATCATCGGCAACGCCGACGAACGCCCCGAGCTCCAGGACCACCACGTACGCACCCTGCTCGACCGCCGCATCGACGGACTGCTCGTCTCCCCCACCGACGGCGCCTCGCCGCTGATGCTGGACGCCGCCCGGGCCGGCACCCCGATGGTCTTCGTCGACCGGTGGATCCCGGGCGTGGACGTGCCGGTCGTGCGCTCCGACGGGCGCGGCGCCGTGCGGGACCTCGTCGCACATCTGCACGCCCTCGGGCACCGGCGGCTCGCGATCATCTCCGGGCCCGCCGCCACCACGACCGGCAGCGAGCGCGTCGACGCCTTCCGGGACGCCCTCGCCTCGTACGAGCTGGAGCTGCCGGACGCCTACACAGGGCAGGGAGACTTCCAGGCCGACAGCGGACGCCGGGTGACCGAGGCGTTCCTGGACCTGCCGGAGCCGCCGCAGGCCGTCTTCGCCGCCGACAACCTCATGGCGCTCGGCGCGCTGGACGCCATCCGCGCGCGCGGGCTGCGCGTCCCGGACGACATCGCGGTCGCCGCGTTCGACGACATCCCGTGGTTCGTGCACACCGATCCGCCCATCACGGCGATCGCCCAGCCCACCAAGGACCTCGGCCGGGCCGCCGTGCGCGCCCTGGTCGACCGCATCGAGGGGCGGGTACCGGAGTCGGTCGCCCTCCCCGCCCACCTCGTCGTACGGCGCTCCTGCGGCGAACCCCCACAGACGCCCACCTCAACCTCAATGGAGAGGAGCAACGGTTGACTTCCTCGCCCCTCCTGAAGGAGGGGGATTCCACGGGTCGCCCCGTGAGTTTCCTGCTTCATCGCCGACTGCCCGCCCGGAGAACTCCGTTGAGGTCCTACACCGGCTCCACAGGCCGACACCGCCAGCCCGGCGGCCTTCAGGTTGATCGCCGCGTTCACGTCCCGGTCATGGGTCGCGCCGCAGGCACACGTCCACGCACGGACGCTCAGCGGCATCTTGCCCTGGAGGGCGCCGCAGGCGGAGCACAACTTCGAGGAGGGGAAGAAGCGGTCCACGGCCACCACATCCCGCCCGTACCACTCGGCCTTGTACTCCGGCATGCTCCGGAACTCATGCCAGGCCGCGTCCGAGATGGCGCGGGCCAGGCTCCGGCTTTTGACCATGTTGCGTACGGTCAGGTCCTCGATCACGAGCGTTTGGTTTTCACGCACGAGACGAGTCGTCAGCTTGTGCAGGACATCGCGGCGCCGGTCGGCGATCCGCGCATGCACGCGGGCCACGGCCTTGCGGGCCTTGGCCCGGTTGTTGCTCCCCTGCACCTAGCGGGACAGCTCCCGCTGCGCCCTGACCAGGCGCACCCGGTCGCGGCGCTCATGCCGAGGATTGGTGATCTTCTCCCCGGTGGACAGCGTCAGCAGATGGTCAAGCCCGACGTCGACACCGACCGCCGCATCCGTCGCCGCGAGCGGCTGGATGCCGGGGTCCTCCACAAGCAGAGAGACGAACCACCTCAGCCTGCTGGTCAGGGCACGGCCCTTCGCCCTGGAGACGAAACCCCGCTCGCTGCCCTGCTCCACAGGAGTCCCGTTCCTCCCCTGCCTGATGCGGGGGTATTCATGGAGGAATCAGATGAGTAACTCCGAAGAGTTGCTGCGTATCGAAGGGATACGGAAGACCTTCCCCGGCGTGGTCGCGCTCGACAGCGTCGACTTCGACCTGCGACGCGGGGAGGTGCACGTCCTGCTCGGTGAGAACGGGGCCGGCAAGAGCACGCTGATCAAGATGCTCTCCGGTGCCTACACGCCCGACGAGGGCCGTATCACCGTCGGCGGCGAGCAGGTCCGTATCAACGGTGCGCAGGACGCCGAACGGCTGGGGATCGCGACGATCTACCAGGAGTTCAACCTCGTTCCCGATCTGACCGTCGCCGAGAACATCTTCCTGGGGCGCCAGCCCCGGAAGTTCGGGCTCGTCGACCGGAAGACGATGGAGTCCGACGCCGAGGCGCTCCTCGCGCGCGTGGGTGTGAATGTGTCGCCACGCGCGCGGGTGCGCGAACTGGGTATCGCCCGGCTCCAGATGGTGGAGATCGCGAAGGCGCTCAGCCTGAACGCGCGGGTGCTCATCATGGACGAGCCGACCGCCGTGCTGACCTCCGAGGAGGTCGACAAGCTGTTCGCGATCGTGCGGCAGCTGCGCGAGGACGGCGTCGGCGTCGTCTTCATCACGCACCACCTGGAGGAGATCGCCGCGCTCGGCGACCGCGTGACCGTCATCCGGGATGGCAAGAGCGTGGGCCAGGTGCCCGCCGCCACCCCCGAGGACGAGCTGGTCCGCCTCATGGTGGGCCGCTCCATCGACCAGCAGTACCCGCGCGAACGCCCGGACGGGCAGGACACGGCGAGCGCGCTGCTCAAGGTCGAGGGCCTGACCCGCGACGGCGTCTTCCACGACGTCGGCTTCGAGGTGCGGGCCGGCGAGGTCGTCGGCATCGCGGGCCTCGTCGGCGCGGGCCGCACCGAGGTCGTACGGGCCGTCTTCGGCGCCGATCCGTACGACTCCGGCACCGTCGAGGTCGCGGGCAGCACGCTCCCCCGGCACGACGTCATCGCCGCGATGGCCGCGGGCGTCGGGCTCGTCCCCGAGGACCGCAAGGGGCAGGGCCTCGTCCTCGACCAGTCGGTGGAGGAGAACCTCGGGCTCGTCACGATGCGGACGGCGACGCGCGCCGGGTTCGTCGACCGGCAGGGTCAGCACGAGGCCGCCGAGCGGATCGCCAAGCAGTTGGGCGTGCGGATGGCCGGGCTCGGCCAGCACGTGCGCACCCTGTCCGGCGGCAACCAGCAGAAGGTCGTCATCGGCAAGTGGCTGCTCGCCGACATCAAGGTGCTGATCCTCGACGAGCCGACGCGCGGCATCGACGTCGGCGCGAAGGTCGAGATCTACCAGCTCATCAACGAGCTGACCGCCGCAGGGCACGCCGTGCTCATGATCTCCAGCGATCTGCCCGAAGTCCTCGGCATGAGCGACCGGGTCCTTGTGATGGCGCAAGGACGCATCGCCGGTGAACTCGCCGCCGAGGACGCGACCCAGGACTCCGTGATGGCGCTCGCCGTCAGCAACCAGCAGCACAGCGCCTTCGAGGAGGAGGGCTCCCGTGACCACTGACACGCTCAAGAAGACACAGGCCAAGAACAACGGGAGCCTGCTGCGGCTGCTCCTCGACAACGGCGCGCTGACCGCGCTCGTCGTCCTGGTCATCGCCATGTCGCTGATGTCCGGCGACTTCCTGACCACGCAGAACCTGCTGAACGTCGGCGTGCAGGCGGCCGTCACCGCGATCCTCGCGTTCGGCGTCACCTTCGTCATCGTCTCGGCGGGCATCGACCTGTCGGTCGGCTCGGTGGCGGCCCTGTCGGCGACCGTCCTCGCGTGGGCGGCCACGAACGAGGGCGTACCGGTCGTCATAGCCGTGCTGCTCGCCGTCGTCACCGGCATCGCCTGCGGTTTCGTCAACGGCCTGCTCATCTCGTACGGCAAGCTGCCGCCGTTCATCGCGACGCTGGCGATGCTGTCGGTCGGGCGCGGGCTGTCGCTGGTGATCTCGCAGGGCTCGCCGATCCCGTTCCCCGACTCGGTCTCCAAGCTCGGTGACACGCTCGGCGGCTGGCTGCCCGTGCCGGTCATCGTGATGATCGTGATGGGTCTCATCACGGCGGTCGTCCTCGGCCGTACGTTCATCGGCCGGTCCATGTACGCGATCGGCGGCAACGAGGAGGCGGCCCGCCTCTCCGGTCTGCGCGTCAAGCGGCAGAAGCTCGTCATCTACGGCCTGTCGGGCCTGTTCGCGGCCGTCGCCGGCATCGTGCTGGCCTCCCGTCTCGCCTCCGCGCAGCCGCAGGCCGCGAACGGCTACGAGCTGGACGCCATCGCCGCCGTCGTCATCGGCGGCGCCTCCTTGGCCGGTGGCACGGGCAAGGCGTCGGGCACGTTCATCGGCGCGCTGATCCTCGCCGTGCTCCGCAACGGCCTCAACCTCCTTTCGGTGTCCGCCTTCTGGCAGCAGGTCGTCATCGGCGTCGTCATCGCCCTTGCCGTGCTGCTCGACACCGCGCGCCGCAAGGCCGGTGCACAGCCCGCCGCCGCGGGCGCCGGTACCGGCGGTCCCAAGCAGCGGATGCAGTACGTGATCGCGGCCGTCGTCGCCATCGCGATCGTCGGCGGCCTCGCCGTGTGGAACAACACCGGCTCCTCCGGCGGCAAGAAGGACCTCAAGCTCGGCATGGCCGTGTCCACGCTCAACAACCCGTTCTTCACGGAGATGCGGGCGGGCGCCCAGGCCGAGGCGAAGAAGCAGGGCGTCGAGCTGACCGTCACGGACGCGCAGAACGACGCCTCGCAGCAGGCCAACCAGCTCCAGAACTTCACGAGCGAGGGCATGAGCGCCGTCATCGTGAACCCGGTCGACTCCGACGCCGTCGGCCCGTCCGTGCGCACCGCCAACAAGGCCGACATCCCAGTCGTCGCCGCCGACCGCGGCGTCAACAAGGCGAAGGCCGCCACCCTCGTCGCCTCCGACAACGTCGCGGGCGGCAAGCAGGCCGCGAAGATCATGGCCGACAAGCTGGGCGGCAAGGGGAAGATCGCGGTCCTCCAGGGCCAGGCCGGTACGTCCGCGAGCCGGGAGCGCGGCGCGGGCTTCGCCGCCGGGCTCAAGGACTACCCGGGCATCAAGGTCGTCGCCAAGCAGCCCGCGGACTTCGACCGCACGAAGGGCCTGGACGTCATGACGAACATGCTCCAGTCGCACCCCGACGTCGACGGCGTCTTCGCCGAGAACGACGAGATGGCGCTCGGCGCGATCAAGGCGCTCGGCTCCAAGGCCGGCAAGTCCGTCCCGGTCATCGGCTTCGACGGCACGCCCGACGGCTTCAAGGCCGTCAAGGCGGGCACGCTGTACGCCTCCGTGGCCCAGCAGCCGCGCGAGCTCGGGAAGATGGCCGTGCAGAACGCGATCTCCGCGGCGAAGGACAAGAAGATCTCCTCGGCCGTGAAGGTGCCGGTGAAGGTCGTCACGGCGAAGAACGTCGCCGACTTCAAGTGACGCGGCCCTGAGGGGCGCCTCGTACCCTTTGGCGTGACGTACGAAGAAAGGCACAGAATGAACACGTACGACCTCCTCGTCGTCGGGTCGGCCAACGCCGACCTGGTGGTGGGCGTCGACCGGCGGCCCGGCGCCGGCGAGACCGTTCTCGGCTCCGACCTGACGACCCACCCCGGCGGCAAGGGCGCCAACCAGGCGGTCGCCGCCGCCAAGTTGGGGGCGCGCACGGCGCTGCTCGCGCGGGTCGGCGACGACGGGCACGGCAGGCTGCTGCGCGAGTCGATGGAGTCGGCGGGCGTGGACACGTCCGGCGTGCTGGTCGGCGGGGCGCCCACCGGGGTCGCACTGATCACCGTGGACCCCTCGGGCGACAACTCGATCGTGGTCTCGCCGGGCGCGAACGGGCGGCTGACGCCCGAGGACGTCCGGGCGACGGGCGAGCTGTTCGCGAACGCGCGGGTCGTCTCGATGATGCTGGAGATCCCGCTGGAGACGGTCGCCGAGGTCGCGCGCAATCTGTCGGAGGGCGCCCGGCTCGTCCTCAACCCCTCGCCGCCCGCCCCACTCCCCGACGAGGTCCTCTCCGCCTGCGACCCGCTGATCGTCAACGAGCACGAGGCGAAGGTCATCGCCGGCACCGACCTCGGGGGCGGCCCCGAGGACTGGGCGCGGCAGCTGCTCACGCTGGGCCCGCGCTCGGTCGTCGTCACCCTCGGCTCCGAGGGCGCGCTCGTCGCGGACGCGCAGGGCTCGGAGCGGGTGCCCGCGGTGAAGGTGAAGGCCGTCGACACGACCGGCGCCGGTGACGCGTTCACGGCGGCGCTCGCGTGGCGGCTCGGCACCGGCGAGTCGCTCGCCGACGCCGCCGCCTACGCCGCGAAGGTGGGCGCCGCGGCGGTCACCAAGGAGGGCGCGCAGGCCTCGTACCCGACCGCCGAGGAGGTCGCCGCACTGTGAAGAAGGCCGGAATACTCAACCGTCATCTGGCAGGTGCGCTGGCCGAGTTGGGGCACGGCGACGGCGTGCTGATCTGCGACGCGGGCATGCCGATCCCGGCGGGCCCCCGCGTCGTCGACCTCGCCTTCCGGGCCGGCGTGCCGTCCTTCGCCGAGGTCCTCGACGGCCTGCTCGACGAGCTGGTGGTGGAGGCGGCGACGGCGGCCCGCGAGGTGCGGGACGCGAACCCGGACACCGCGGAACTCCTCCAGGACCGCCTGCGCCCCCTCGGCTTCGTCACGCACGAGGAGTTGAAGGCGTTGTCGGGGCAGGCCCGCCTCGTCGTACGCACGGGAGAGGCGCGCCCGTACGCGAATGTGCTGCTGCGCTGCGGGGTCTTCTTCTGACCGCGCGGGTGTGACGCGCTCGACCGCGCGGGGATGACGCGCTGCGAGGGGCCCGGTCCGCGGACCGGGCCCCTCGGGCTGTCCCCCTCCTGCGTCGGAATCTCGATCCCCCCAGATCGCCCCCCCAGGTGTTCCGACACCCAGTACGACACGCGGCTTGCGCGAAGGGTTGTACGTGGTTGCGGAGAAAACTTCTACGCGGCGTGAGCCGTGAACCGCCGCGCCGTCTCCGCCAGCACCTCGCGCCCGTCGCGGGCCCACAGGCCGTCGTTGAACAGCTCGACCTCGATGGGCCCCGCGTACCCCTGCGCCTCGACGAGACCGCGCCAGTGCCGCATGTCGATCGCGCCGTCGCCGATCTGGCCGCGCCCGTTGAGGACACCCTCGGGCAACGGCGTGGTCCAGTCCGCGAGTTGGAACGTCGCGATGCGCCCCTGCGCCCCGGCCCGCTCGATCTGTGCGGGCGCCTGGTCGTCCCACCAGACGTGGTACGTGTCCACGCAGACGCCGACCTGCTCCGCCGGGAAGTTCTCGGCGATGTCCAGGGCCTGCGCGAGCGTCGAGACGACGCAGCGGTCGGACGCGTACATCGGGTGCAGCGGCTCGATCGCGAGCCGCACGCCGCGCTCGGCGGCGTACGGGGCGAGTTCGACGAGCGCGTCACCGATCCGCTGGCGGGCGGCGCCCAGGTCGTACGAGCCGGCCGGGAGGCCGCCCGAGACGAGCACCAGGACGTCCGTGCCGAGGGTCACGCACTCGTCGACGGCCCGCTGGTTGTCCTCGATCGCCGCCTTGCGCTCGGCCGCGTCGATCGCGGTGAGGAAGCCGCCGCGGCAGTGCGTGGTGACGTTCACTCCGGCGTCGCGCAGCAGCTTCGCCGCGGCCTCGACGCCGTACTCCTGGACGGGCGCGCGCCAGGTACCGAGGTGCTGGACGCCCAACTCGCGGCAGGCGCCGACGAGTTCCGGAAGCCCGAGCTGCTTCACGGTCATCTGGTTGATCGAGAAGCGGGGGTCCGCGGTGAAGCTCACGAGGTCACTCCGTACAGGGCTAGCAGGTTCTTCATGCGGGCCTCGGCGAGCTCCGGCTTCGGGAACAGGCCCAGCTGGTCGGCGAGTTCGTAGGCGCGCGCGAAGTGCGGCAGCGAGCGCGAGGACTGCTGTCCGCCGACCATCGCGAAGTGGTCCTGGTGGCCCGAGAGCCAGGCGAGGAACACGACGCCGGTCTTGTAGAAGCGGGTCGGCGCCTGGAACAGGTGGCGCGACAACTCGACGGTCGGGTCGAGGAGTTGACGGAATCCGTCCACGTCTCCCGTGTCGAGGGTGCGCACCGCCTTCGCGGCGAGCGGGCCCAGCGGGTCGAAGATGCCGAGCAGCGCGTGCGAGAAACCGCGGTCGTCGCCCGCGATCAGCTCCGGGTAGTTGAAGTCGTCGCCGGTGTAGCAGCGCACGCCGTTCGGGAGGCGGCGGCGGATGTCGATCTCGCGCTGGGCCTCCAGGAGTGAGACCTTGATGCCGTCGACCTTGTCGGAGTGCGCCTTGATGATCTCGACGAAGGTGTCGGTGGCGGCGTCCAGGTCGGACGAGCCCCAGTAGCCCTCCAGGGCCGGGTCGAACATCGGGCCGAGCCAGTGCAGGACGACGGGCTCGGCGGCCTGCCGCAGCAGGTGGCCGTAGACCTCTGCGTACTCCTCGGGTCCGGAGGCCGCGGCGGCGAGGGCCCGCGAGGCCATCAGGATGACCTGGGCGCCGGCCTCCTCGGCGACCGCGAGCTGCTCCTCGTACGCGGCCCGTACCTCGGCGAGCGATGCGCCGGGCGCGAGCTGGTCGGTGCCGACGCCGACCGCGATCCGCCCGCCGACCGACTTGGCCTCGGCGGCGGAACGGCGGATCAGCTCGGCGGCGCCCGCCCAGTCCAGACCCATGCCGCGCTGGGCGGTGTCCATGGCCTCCGCGACCCCGAGGCCGTGCGACCACAGGTGGCGCCGGAAGGCGAGGGTGGCGTCCCAGTCGACGGCGGCCGGGGAGTCCGGGGTGGTGTCGGCGAGCGGGTCGGCGACGACGTGCGCGGCGGAGAACACGACGCGGGAGGCGAGCGGAGCCCCGGTGTCGAAGGTCAGGGGCTCGGCGCGCGGCTCGTAGGCCGTCAACTCGCCTGCAGAGTTGGGGAGATGGATGGTCACAGCGAGATCTCCGGAACGTCGAGGCGGCGGCCCTCGGCGGACGACTTGAGGCCCAGCTCCGCCATCTGCACGCCACGCGCGCCGGCCAGCAGGTCCCAGTGGTAGTCGGCGCCCGCGTAGACGTGCTTGAGGAACAGCTCCCACTGGATCTTGAAGCCGTTGTCGAACTCGGTGTTGTCCGGCACCTCCTGCCACTGGTCGCGGAAGGAGTACGTCGCCGGGAGGTCCGGGTTCCAGACCGGCTTGGGCGTGGAACTGCGGTGCTGGACACGGCAGTTGCGCAGCCCCGCGACGGCGGAGCCCTCCGTGCCGTCGACCTGGAACTCGACCAGCTCGTCACGGTTGACGCGCACGTCCCACGAGGAGTTGATCTGCGCGACGATGCCGCCCTCGATCTGGAAGATGCCGTACGCGGAGTCGTCGGCGGTGGCCTCGTAGGGCTTGCCGTTCTCGTCCCAGCGGGTCGGGATGTGCGTCGAGGCAAGGGCGTTGACGGAGGTCACGCGGCCGAACAGCTCGTGAAGGACGTACTCCCAGTGCGGGAACATGTCGACGACGATGCCGCCGCCGTCCTCGGTCCGGTAGTTCCAGGACGGCCGCTGCGCCTCCTGCCAGTCGCCCTCGAAGACCCAGTAGCCGAACTCGCCGCGCACGGACAGGATCCGCCCGAAGAAGCCGCCGTCGATGAGCCGCTTCAGCTTCAGCAGCCCCGGCAGGAACAGCTTGTCCTGCACCACACCCGACTTCACGCCCGCCTCGCGCGCCAGGCGGGCCAGCTCGACGGCGCCCTCCAAGCCCGTGGCGGTCGGCTTCTCGGTGTAGATGTGCTTGCCCGCGGCGATGGCCTTCTTGAGGAAGTCCTCGCGGGTATGGGTCATCGCGGCGTCGAAGAAGATGTCGATGCTGTCGTCCGCGAGCACGGCGTCGACGTCGGTGGAGATGTTGGCCGGGTCGAGGCCGTGCTGCTCGGCGATCTCCTTCAGGGCGTGCTCACGGCGCCCGACGAGGACCGGTTCGGGCCACAGCACCGTGCCGTCGCCGAGGTCGAGTCCGCCCTGCTCGCGCAGCGCGAGGATGGAGCGGACGAGGTGCTGGCGGTAGCCCATGCGCCCCGTCACACCATTCATGGCGATGCGCACCGTCTTGCGTGTCACGTGAGTCCCTTCCTCCGGCCGACCGGCCACTCGTGCCCCACGTATGGCCGCATACGCGGGTCGGCGCCCGCCGAATCTTTCGTAGCAAGCGCTTTCTACATGAGAAGAAGCTAGCCTCTGGACTGCCGCTCGGACAAGAGCGGATACGAGACCGGGGTCCACGGAGGCCTTGCCGCGGACCCGGGACCCCTCCCGGAGGCTGACTCGATGACCGTGACCCTGGCGGACGTGGCCGCCCGCGCGCAGGTGTCCCCCGCCACCGTCTCGCGCGTGCTGAACGGGAACTACCCCGTCGCCGCGAGCACGCGCGAACGGGTGCTCAAGGCCGTGGACGACCTGGACTACGTGCTCAACGGTCCGGCCAGCGCCCTCGCCGCCGCCACGTCCGACCTGGTCGGTGTCCTGGTGAACGACATCGCCGACCCGTTCTTCGGGATCATGGCCTCGGCGGTGCAGTCGGAGATCGTCGGGCCCGGCGGCCGGGCGGGCGGCGAGCGGCTCGCGGTGGTCTGCAACACGGGCGGGGAGCCCGAACGTGAACTGACCTACCTCACCCTGCTCCAGCGCCAGCGCGCGGCGGCCGTCGTGCTCACCGGCGGGGCGATCGAGGACGAGGCCCATGTAGCCGCCGTGGCAAGCAAGTTGCGACGGCTCGCGGAGGCCGGGACCCGAGTGGTGCTGTGCGGGCGGCCGCCGGTGCCGGACACCGACGCGGTCGCGCTGACCTTCGACAACCGGGGCGGCGCACGGGAGTTGACGGAGCATCTGCTGTCACTCGGGCACCGTCGGATCGGCTACGTCGCGGGCCCCGAGGAGCGCACCACGACCCGCCACCGCCTGGAGGGCCACCGCGAGGCACTGGCCGCGGCCGGGGTGGGCGAGTCGGACGGGCTCGTGGCGCACGGCTCGTACGACCGCACGTCGGGCTACGGGGCGACGGCCGAACTGCTGCGCAGGGAACCGGACTTGACGGCCGTCGTCGCGGCGAACGACAGCGTGGCGCTCGGCGCGTGCGCGGCCCTGCGCGAGGCGGGCCTGCGCATCCCCGAGGACGTCTCGGTGGTCGGCTTCGACGACCTCCCCTTCAGCATCGACGCGGCCCCGCCGCTGACGACGTTCCACCTCCCGCTGGCCGAGGCGGCGGCTCGGGCGGGCCGGATCGCGATGGGCCGGGAGGCGGCGCCCAAGGGGCGGATCGTGGAGGTGCGCGGCGAACTCGTGGTGCGCGGGTCGACGGGGAAGCCGCGCGCGTAGCCACCGCTAACGGGGGACGACGGCGGCGCGGGGTCGGCGCCCCGCCAACCGACACCCGACACAGTTCGCGTGACCGTCACGGGCGGTCATGTCCCGTACGCCGACGGGGTGTTGGGCCGCCGGACGCGGGCCCGGCGGCTTGCCCCAGCCCGCGAGATGCAGGGCCCAGGCGAGCAGCGCGGCTGCCGCGAGCACCGCGGAGCCGAGCCAGAGACCCGGGCGCCAGCCGATGATTCCCAGACCCGCGACCGCGGTCCCGGCCGCGGCGAGCGCGCAGCCGGCCCAGCCCGCGAGGGTGTGCCCTTCGTCCGTCGCCACCATGCGCCACGCCCCCAGTTCCATAATGCGATCGCCCACATTTATTGAGCGATGACTCAAGAACAATCCGAGAGGACCGTAGCACTCTTCTTGAGCGCTCGCTCAAGAAGAGTCGATACAGTGGCGGCATGACTGGCGGGACGACTGAGGGAAAGACCCGGCCGCGCGGACGGCCGCGCACGTTCGACCGCGACGCGGCGCTGGCCGTGGCCGTCCGGCTGTTCTGGGAGCGGGGCTACGAGGCGACCTCCGTCGGCGAACTGACGACGGCCATGGGCATCCGCCCGGCCAGCCTGTACGCCGCGTTCGGGGACAAGAAGTCGCTGTTCAGGGAGGCCGTCGAGGTCTACGGACGGTCCCCCGTCGGCGCCTTCGTCGGCGCGGCGCTCGCCGAGGAGGCGACGGCGTACGCGGCGTTCGCCCGCATCCTGCGCGAGGCGGCCCAGCTCTACGCGGACCCCTCGCACCCCGCGGGCTGCCTGGCCAACAGCGCCGCCACCAACGTGACGGAGCAGGACGCCGAGGTCGCCGTGTTCCTGCGCGACGTCCGCAACGCCGGGGTCGCCTCCTTCGAGGAGCGGCTGCGCCAGGGACGGGCGGCCGGCGAACTGCCCAAGGACACGGACACGGCCGCGCTCGCCTCGTACTTCGCCGCCGTGGTGCAGGGCCTGTCGCAGCGCGCGCGGGACGGCGCCGACGCGCGGGAACTGGCGCAGGTGGCCGAGTTCGCCCTGGCGGCCTGGCCCGGAGACCGGAACTGACACCGGGACGCGGGCGGAACGCGTGGACGCGCCCGCACCCCCGGCGTACTGTGGGCAGCTCCCCGAACCTCTGACTGAGTCAACTGTCCGAGCAGCGAGGTGCCCCATGACCGTGCACGACATCCGGTCCTTCAACCGCTTCTACACGAACGTCATCGGCGCGCTCGACTACAGCCGCCACCTGTACGCCCCGTACACCCTCACCGAGTCCCGCGTGCTGTACGAACTGGCGCACACGGAGAAGGTCGACGCGGCCGACCTGCGCGTCCGACTCAGCCTGGACGCCGGGTACTTGAGCCGCATCCTCAACAAGTTCGAACGGGACGGACTCGTCGAGCGCGGCTCCTCCGAGCGGGACTCGCGGCGCCGCCGCATCACCCTCACCGCGCGCGGCCGCGGCACCTCCGAACTGCTGGAGGAGCGCTCACGGGAAACCGTCGGCGCCCTGCTCGGCACGGTCCCGGCCACCGACCGCGAGCGCCTCTCCGAGGCCCTGCGCACGGTGCGCGAGGTGCTCGGCGACGGCCGCGCGGCCATGCACCCGGAGAACGTCCTGCTGCGCGATCCCGGGCCCGGGGACCTGGGCTGGATCGTGGCGCGCAACGCGGCGCTGTACGGCGCCGAGTTCGGCTGGAACACGGACTACGAGGGCCTGGTCGCACGCATCGTCGCCGACTTCGCACAGGACCACGACCCGCACCTGGAACGGGTCTGGATCGCCGAACTGGACGGCCGTCCCGTGGGCTGCGTGATGTGCGTACGCGACGAGGCCCCCGGCACGGCTCGGCTGCGGTTGCTGCTGGTGGAGCCGGAGGCGCGGGGACTCGGCATCGGCGACCGGCTGGTGCGCGCGTGCATCGACTTCGCGCGGGGCGTCGGGTACCGGGAGATGGTCCTGTGGACCAACGACGTCCTGAAGTCGGCCCGCTCGATCTACCAGCGGCACGGCTTCGTCCTCGTCGGCGAGAAACCGCACCGCTCCTTCGGCGCGGACCTGATCGGCCAGGACTGGAAACTTGCCCTCCATAGGACGGCGGACTGACGGGTAGGGTCCGGCGCATGAAGCTGGCGTTCTCCACCCTCGGTGTCCCCGGTCTCCCTCTCGACGACGTCCTCGCGCTCGCCACCGCGCACGGTTATCACGGTGTCGAACTGCGCGCCCACCCCGAGGAGCCGGTGCATCCGGGCATCGACCGGGAGCAACGGGCGGACGTCGCCGCCCGGTTCAAGAAGGCCGGGGTGGAGGTCCTGGGTGTCGCCGGGTACGCGCGCGTGGCGGCGCCCGGCGAGGACGGGCCGGTGCTCGACGAGGTGCGGGCCCTGGTGGACCTCGCCCGGGACCTCGGCGCTCCCTACGTACGGGTGTTCCCCGGCGGAGGCGACGAGCAGGGCCCGGAGGAGGCCGACGCCACCGCCGCGCGGCGGCTGGGCGTCGCCGCCGAGTACGCGGCCGACCGCGGCGTACGGGTGCTCCTCGAGACGCACGACTCGCATCGGACCGGGGCGGCCGCTTGCCGCGTTCTCGGCCTCGTCGGCCACCGCAACGTGGGGGCGTTGTGGGACGTGATGCACACGTGGCTCGGTGGCGAGCAGCCCGTGGCCTCGTACGCGGCGCTCTCCCCCTACCTGGGGTACGTACAGGTCAAGGACATCGCGGGCCCCGACGACACGACGCCGCTGCCGCTCGGGGACGGGGTGCTGCCGTTGGCCGAGTGCGTGGAGGTGCTGAGTCGGGAGGGGTGGGACGGGTGGTTGTGCTGGGAGTACGAGGCGCGGTGGTATCCGTCGGCGGATCCCCTGCCGGGGGTTCTTGGCGGGGGGCGGGATCACGTCGCGCGTCTGCTGAACGAGTCGGCGTAGGCCGGGATCCTGTTGCGGTCACCGTTGCCTACGCCACGGGGCTCCGCCCCGTGCGGGGGACCAGGGGGCGCACGGTGACCCCGGCCACGGCCACCCCATTCACCTCCTCCGCACCGATTTCACGAAATCCGCGAATTCCGGGAACCCCTACCAGCATGCTTCCGTCAGAAGGACACGCTGCCGGAGAGTCACCGCAGTGCGGTGTCGGCATCGCTGCTGGCTGCGAACGCTGACAAACCCTCTCCGCCGCCTGCGGCCGGCAGCGTCGCCGTCACCGGTGCGCCCCCTCCAAAGTGCCGGTGGCGGCCCCTTCCAGAGGACAGCCGTCCGCCAACTCCCTTACCTGCGCGGAGTCTTGACTGGCAGAAATTTTCCGGATACTCGTTGCGCGCGGAAGTTATTTTCAGGGTCCGCGCCTCCTCCGGAAGGAGCGATCGTGCCACTGTCCAGACGTACCGTGCTCGCCGCCGCCACCGTCGGCGCCGCGGCGGTCGGCCTCACCGCCCCCGTCGCACGGGCCGCGGGCGCCCCCGCGTCCGACAAGGCCCTCAAGAAGATCATCTCCGGGATGTCCCTGGAGGAGAAGGTCGGCCAGCTCTTCGTCATGCGGGTGTACGGCCACTCGGCCACCGACCCCGACCAGGCCGACATCGACGCCAACCTCGAGGAGATCGGCGTGCGCACCGCCGCCGAGCTCATCGAGAAGTACAAGCTCGGCGGCATCATCTACTTCGCGTGGGCGCACAACGTGCGCGATCCGCACCAGATCGCCGATCTGAGCAATGGAATACAGAAGGCGGGTCTCCAACAGCCGTCCCGGATACCGCTGTTGATATCCACCGACCAGGAGCACGGCATCGTCGCCCGGGTCGGCAAACCCGCCACCCTCTTCCCCGGCGCGATGGCGTTCGGCGCGAGCGGCTCCCGGGAGGACGCGCGCAGGGCCGGTCAGATCGCCGGGGCCGAGCTGCGCGCCATCGGCATCCGGCAGGACTACGCGCCCGACGCCGACGTCAACGTCAACCCGGCCAACCCCGTGATCGGCGTGCGCTCCTTCGGTGCGGACCCGAAGGCCGTCGCCGGGCTCGTGGCGGCGGAGGTCAAGGGCTACCAGTCCTCGCACATCGCCTCGACCGCCAAGCATTTCCCCGGCCACGGCGACACGGCCACGGACAGCCACACCGGGATTCCGTACATCTCCCACACCCGCGAGCAGTGGGAGCAGTTGGACTCGCCGCCGTTCAAGGCGGCCATCGCGGCCGGCATCGACTCGATCATGACGGCCCACATCGTGGTGCCCGCCCTGGACCCGTCCGAGGACCCGGCGACGCTTTCCCGCCCCATCCTCACCGGCATCCTGCGCGAGCAGCTCGGCTACGACGGCGTCGTGGTGACCGACTCGCTCGGCATGGAGGGCGTACGGATCAAGTACGGCGACGAGCGGGTCCCGGTGCTCGCGCTGAAGGCGGGCGTCGACCAGCTGCTCAACCCGCCGGACCTGTCGGTGTCGTGGAATGCGGTGCTCGCGGCCGTGCGCGGGGGCGAACTCACCGAGGCCAGGCTCGACGAGTCGATCCTGCGCATTTTGCGACTGAAGTCGAAGCTGGGGCTGCTCAAGGAGCCGTACGTCACCCATGCCGGGGTCGACCGGACCGTCGGCACGCGCGCACACCTCGCCACGGCCGACAAGATCGCCGAGCGCACGACGACGCTGCTCGTCAACAAGAAGGGGCTGCTGCCGCTGTCCCGTCGCACGCACAAGCACGTGCTCGTGCTCGGCGCCAACCCGGCCTCCCCCTCGCTCAGCGACGGCCCGCCGACCACCGTGATCGGCGCGGCGCTCACCGAACTCGGCTTCAGCGCCACGGTCCTCGCGACCGGCACGGCGCCGTCCCAGGCGGTGATCGCGCAGGCCGTGGCGGCGGCGAAGGGCAAGGACGCCGTGGTCATCGGGACGTACAACGTCGCCGCGGGCAGCGCGCAGCAGTCCCTGGTGAACGCGGTGGCCGCGACCGGGGTGCCGGTCGTCACGCTGTCGATGCGCAATCCGTACGACGTCGCCCAGCTGTCCGCCGCCGACGCGCACCTGGCGGCGTACTCGTGGATCGACGTCGAACTGCGGGCGGCCGTCCGGGTGTTGGCCGGGAAGGCGGAGCCGCGCGGGAAGCTGCCGGTGCCCGTGCAGAAGGCCGACGACCCCGCGCAGGTCCTCTACCCGATCGGCTACGGGCTGTCGTACTGACCCGTCCGTAGGGGGCGTACGCCATGGTCGGCGCGCGCCACCCCCAACTGACGCAAAGCCCCCCGCACACCTGGCGTGCGCCCGTCGCCACGGGCCACGCTGGTCGGGATATCGGGGGGTTTTGCCATGCTTGGGCGGTCGGTCGGTGGGGTGTGCGCGGTGCCGGTGCTGGCACTCGTGCTCGCGCTCGGCGGCTGCCAGGGCTCGCCGGGCTCGTCCGGCGACCGGCCGTCCTCGCGCGCGCCCTCCGGGTACGGGGCGGTGTTCCTCGCGGCGGGCGAGTGCAGTTCGCGCGGGCGTACGTCGTTCAACGAGGTGCCGTGCCGCAGCGAGCGGGCGGTGGCGCGGGTCCTCGCCCGGCACGACGGGGAGACGTCGGACGGGCCCGCCTGCCCGGGCCGCAGTGACTTCGTGCTGCACATCAGCGAGAACCGGCCCGCGGCCGACGAGAACGGCGACGGGTCCGTGGACCGCGGCTACGCCTGCATGCGCAATCTGGAGCCCCCGCACCCCGGCGACCCGGGCGGCGGTGGCGGACCGCGCACGATCGTCGGCGACTGCCTCGCGGAGGCCGGCAAGGGCCAGGTGCGGGAGACGGCCTGCGCCGCGACGGGCGGGAGCGCCCCGCGCTACCGGGTGGTCACGGCGGTGCTGTCGCGTGCGGCGTGCCCGCCGTCGACCTCGCTCTACGTGACGCTCGGCGGCAGCAGGCCGGTGGGGTGCGCGGTCACGGTGTGAGGGCCGCGCGGGTCAGCGGTCAGCACAGGATCCAGCCGGTGCGCACCGACTTCGTGCCCACGGAGCCCTTCACCCGGACGCAGCGGTGTCCCGCGTGCACGGTGACGGGGCCCGCGTGCCGGGTGTAGCGGCCCTTGTCGACGACGGCCCGGTTGCCGCGGGCCTGGACGCTCACGGACATGGTGCGGCGGGCGCCCGAGTGCTTGGCGTAGGTGACGGCGCAGACGTAGCCGTTGTTCTTGTAGAGGACCGTGCGGCCGGTCTCGAAGCGCAGGGTGCGGGCGTGGTGGCCGCCGCACAGCGAGGCGGCCCGGGCGCTGCCGACGGCGGGCCCGCCGAGAACCAGAACGGCCGCCGCGACCAGGACCGACAAGACAGGCGCGAGCCCCCGGCGCGGCCTGCGTATGCCGTCCTGTCCAGCCCCCTGTCCACGCACCGCAGCCCCTCCTGTCACATCGGCACCAGCGTACTGCTGAACCTGACGCACCAGACCGGCCGGACGGTTGCGCCCCCACCCTCACGCCGAAGAGCCGGCCTCCACGGCCTCCCCCAGGAACGTCCGCCACAGCGCCGCGTACTTCCCGTCCAGCGCCAGCAGCTCGTCGTGCGTGCCGTCCTCGGCGACGCGGCCGTGGTCCATCACGATCACGCGGTCCGCGCGGGCCGCCGTTGTCAGGCGGTGGGCGACGACCAGGGTCGTGCGTTTGCCGGAGATGCGGTCCGTGGCCTGGTTGACCTGGGCCTCGGTGGCGAGGTCGAGGGCGGCGGTCGCCTCGTCGAGCAGGAGGATGTCGGGGTCGACGAGTTCGGCGCGGGCCAGGGCGATCAACTGGCGCTGTCCGGCGGACAGGTTGCGGCCGCGCTCGGCGACCTCGTGAAGGTAGCCGCCGTCGAGCGTCGCGATCATCTCGTGCGCGCCGACGGCCCGCGCCGCCCCCTCGACCTCGGCGTCGTTCGCGTCGGGGCGGCCGTAGGCGATGGCGTCGCGGACCGTGCCGGGGAAGAGGTAGGCCTCCTGCGGGACGACGCCGAGCCGGTGCCGGTAGGCGGTCAGGTCGAGCTCCCGGAGATCGATGCCGTCGACCGTGATTCTGCCGCGATGGGGTCTCCCCTGCTCGGAGCTTGTCGAAGAGCTTGGGGAAGGGTCGTAGAACCGGGCGACGAGCTTGACGAGCGTCGACTTGCCCGCGCCGGTCTCGCCGACGAACGCGACGGTCTGGCCCGCGGGGATGCGCAGATCCACATCGCTGAGGGCCACCTCCGGCTTGTCGGCGGAGCCGTACGCGAAGTCGACGCCCTCGAAGGCGATCTCGCCGCGCAGCGACGGCACCTCGCGGGGCCGCTCCGCGTTCTTCGTCGACGTCGGCTCGCGCAGCAGTTCCTGGATGCGGCCGAGCGAGACGGTGGCCTGCTGGTAGCCGTCGAAGACCTGGGACAACTGCTGCACGGGCGCGAAGAACAGGTCGATGTAGAGGAGGTACGCGACCAGCGCGCCCGTCGTCAGGGTGCCCGCGTCGACCCGGTGCGCGCCGACCGCGAGGACGGACGCCGTGGCCACCGCCGACAGGAGCTGCACGAACGGGAAGTACACGGAGATCAGCCACTGGCCGCGGATGCGCGCCTTGCGGTAACTGGCGCTGCCCGCCGCGAACTTCTCGCCGCCGTCCCGCTCGCGCCGGAATGCCTGCACGATCCGCAGCCCCGCCACGGTCTCCTGGAGGTCGGCGTTGACGACGGAGATCCGCTCGCGGGCCAGCTCGTACGCCTTGACGCTGGAACGCCGGAAGAAGAACGTCCCGATGATCAGCGGCGGCAGCGTCGCGAACACGACGAGCGCGAGCTGTACGTCGATCACAAGGAGCGCGGCCATGATGCCGAAGAACGTGACGAATGAGACGAACGCGGTGACGAGTCCCGTCTGGAGGAACGTCGAGAGCGCGTCGACGTCGGTCGTCATCCGGGTCATGATGCGGCCCGTCAGCTCCCGCTCGTAGAAGTCGAGCCCGAGCCGCTGGAGCTGGCTGAAGATCTTCAGGCGGAGCGAGTACAGGACCCGCTCGCCGGTGCGTCCCGTCATCCGGGTCTCGCCGAACTGCGCGCCCCACTGGGCGAGCACGGCGAGCAGCGCGAGCGCGGACGCCGCCCACACCGCGCCGATCGCGAGCTGCGAGACGCCCTCGTCGATGCCGTGCCGGATCAGGATCGGCAGCAGCAGGCCCATGCCCGCGTCGACGGCGACGAGCGCGAGGCTGACGAGGAGCGGCGCCCCGAATCCGCGCAGCAGCCGACGCAGCCCGTACGAGTCCTCCGGCGTGACGGCCCGCGTCTCGTCGATGTCGGGGGTGTCGGTGGCCGGCGGCAGCGCGTCGACCTGCGCGAGCAGTTCCGGTGTCGCGGGGGTCCCGGCGAGCGCGGCGTCCCGCGGCTCGCGGTCGCCCGTCCACAGCCTGGGGGTGACGCCCCGCTCGGCGTCGAACTCGGCGTCGAGCTCCTCGCGTACGGAGGTGTCCTCCACCGGTTCCCCGGCGGCGGGCGCTGTGTGACCGGGCGAGACCCCGCCCAGTTCGTCGGGGTCGGTGAGCAGGCGGCGGTAGAGCGGCGAGGAGGCCTCCAGTTCCTCGTGCGTGCCGATCGCGGCGAGCCGTCCGCCGTCGAGCACGGCGATCCGGTCGGCGAGGCCGAGGGTGGAGCGGCGGTGCGCGATGAGCAGCGTGGTGCGGCCCGCCATCACGTGGCCGAGCGCCTCGTGGATCTCGTGCTCGACGCGGGCGTCCACGGCGGACGTCGCGTCGTCGAGGACGAGGAGGCGGGGGTCGGTGAGGATGGCGCGGGCGAGCGCGACGCGCTGGCGCTGGCCGCCGGAGAGGGTGAGGCCGTGCTCGCCGACCTTGGTGTCGTAGCCCTCGGGCAGGGCCGAGATGAAGCCGTGGGCCTGCGCGGCGCGCGCGGCCGTCTCGATCTCCTCCTGCGTCGCGCCCGGGACGCCGTACGCGATGTTGGCGCCCACGGAGTCGGAGAACAGGAAGGAGTCCTCGGGGACGAGCCCGATCGCGGAGCGCAGGGACGCCGTCGTCAGCTCGCGCACGTCGTGGCCGCCGACGAGGACGGCGCCGTGCGTGACGTCGTAGAAGCGCGGCAGCAGCAGCGAGACGGTGGACTTGCCGGAGCCGGAGGAGCCGACGACCGCGAGGGTCTCACCGGCCCGGATCTCCAAGGAGAGGCCGTCGAGGACGGGGCGTTCGGCGTCCGCGTAGGTGAAGGACACGTCGTCGAACTCGACGGTCGCAGCCGCGTCCGCGGGGAGTTCCTTGGTGCCGTCGGTCAGCGAGGGCTCGGTGTCGATGAGCTCCAGGACGCGCTCGACGCCCGCCCGCGCCTGCTGCCCGACGGTGAGCACGACGGCGAGCATCCGCACCGGGCCGACGAGCTGGGCGAGGTACGAGGAGAACGCGACGAACGTGCCGAGCGTGACCTGCCCGTGCACCGCGAGCCAGCCTCCGAGGGCCAGCATGGCGACCTGCCCGAGGGCGGGCACGGCCTGGAGGGCGGGGGTGAACTTCGAGTTCAGCCGGACGGTGCGCAGGCGGCCCGCGAAGAGCCTGCGGCCGACCGTCTTGAGCTTCCCGGTCTCCTGCTCCTCCTGCCCGAACCCCTTGACGACGCGGACGCCGCTGACGGACCCGTCGACGACCCCGGCCACGGCGGCGGCCTGCGCCTGCGCGTACCAGGTGGCGGGGTGCAGCCGGGAGCGGCTGCGCTTGGCGATGAACCAGATGGCGGGGGCGACGGCGAGCGCGACCAGGGTCAGCGGCGGTGACAGCCACGCCATGATCACCAGGGATATGACGAAGAGCAGGATGTTCCCGATGGTCATCGGGAGCATGAAGAGCAGGCCCTGGATCAGCTGGAGGTCGCTGGTGGCGCGGCCGACGACCTGGCCGGTCGACAGCTCGTCCTGGCGCCGGCCGTCGAGCCGGGTGATCGAGCCGTACATCTCGGTGCGCAGGTCGTGCTGGACGTCGAGGGCGAGCCGGCCGCCGTAGTAGCGGCGGACGAACGCGAGGACGTAGACGATGACGGCCGCGCCTATGAGCGCGCCCGCCCACACGGCCATGGACCGGGAGTGGTTCCCGATCACGTCGTCGATGATCACCTTCGTGATCAGCGGGACGAGCGCCATGACGCCCATGCCGCCGAGCGAGGCCCCGAGCGCGAGGACGACGTCCTTGGGATGACGCCATGCGTACCCGCCCAGACGTTTCGCCCAGCCCCGTTGTTCCGCCACTCCGTGCCGCCTCCCGCTCGCTTGACCTCTCGCCCTGAGCTGCCGAAGGGCCAACGCGACCGAGAGCGGATTTCATCCCGCTGTAACAATCTGCCCGGGTCGGCGCGCGGACACGGTCAGCGAGTAGAACCGGGTGATCTGGTTCGCGCTCTGGTTGTCATCGCTGGCCAGGAGCAGCCGCAGCGCGCCGTGCGGGCCGCGGCCCGTGACCGTCATCGCCTCGATGTTGTCGAGCAGCGGGTTGGGCTGCGGCTGGTGGGCGGGGGCGCCGAGCGACGGGCAGTGCGCCAGGTCGGCGAGGAGCGTCTTGTGGGCGAGGCGGACGCTCTTGTGCCCCGTGAGTTCGTCGATGCCGGAGGTGTCCGTCGCGCCGCGCAGCTCGGCGGCGTAGAGCCGGATCGTGTTGCCGACGCCGCTGGTGAAGCCTCGTTCCAGGACGAGGAGGCGGCCGTCGGGAGCTGCGGTGACCTCGGAGATGCCGAGGTTCGCGTCGGTGCGGTAGCCGTACTGGGCGGCGGGCTCGAAGGCGCCCGTGGGCGTGCGCCGCCAGGTCTGGAGCCGGTTGGCCTCGTCGCCGGTGAGCGGGGACTCCATGGAGGCGAGGAGGGTGCGGCCGCCGCGCAGCAGGGTCAGGCCCTCGAAGGAGGCGTTGGCGCGGGCCCTGGCGGTGAGCCGGTCGGGGACCAGGAGGCGGGCGAGGATCCGGGCGCCCGAGCGGTCGTAGCGGCGGATCGAGGGCTCGGTCTCGGAGGTGACGAGGTAGGTGCCGTCGCGGTCGACGACCAGTCCCTCGGAGTCGAGCGCGGCCCCCCTCTCGTCGGCGAGCGGCGCCACGGAGCGGGGCGCGAGGGTCTTCCCGTCGAGCGTGAACAGGGACGAGCGGTCGGAGAGCGCGGCCAGGCGCCCGCCCCGGTCGGTGGCGAGCGCGGAGATGTTGCCGACGAAGGTGCCGTCGTACGTCGTCTTGTCGAGGGCGTCGGAGTAGCCGGTGACCGACACCGAGGGGGAGCAGTTCCCGTCCGGGCCCTGGGCGGCGTGCGCCGGTGCCGAGACCGTCAGGCAGGCGGCGGTGAGGGCGACGGCGGCGAGTACGGAACGTGCTGGTCTGCGCGACATGGGGTCACGGTAGGGCGCGGCCGACGACGCAGGGGCGGACTTCCCGTGAACGATCCGGACCGGCCCCCGGCGGCATCCGCGTCCCGGCCCCGGCCGCATCCACAGGTGACGCCCAGCTTCACCACAGCCCGCCCCCACGGGCGCCGTGCACGGTGCACTGGTGACCTCCATGACCGAAACGCATTCCGACGCACCCGCACCTCCCCCACCGGCGGAGCCCCCGACCGGGCGCCGCACGCCGCGCTGGTCGCTTCCGGCGCTGCTCGCGGTCCTCGTGCTCGCCGGGGTGCTGTACTCCTGGAACCTCTCGTCGAACGGCCTCAACAGCTTCTACAGCGCCGCCGTCTACAGCGGCACCCAGAGCTGGAAGGCCTGGTTCTTCGGCTCGATCGACGCGGGCAACTTCCTGACCGTGGACAAGCCGCCCCTCTCGCTCATGGTGATGAGCCTGTCCTGCCGGGTCTTCGGCTTCGGCACCTGGCAGATGATGCTGCCGCAGGTCGCGGCCGGGCTCGGCTCGATCTGGATCCTGCACTCGTCCGTGAAGCGGGTGTGGGGCCACGCCGCCGCGGCGGTCGCCGCCCTGGTCCTGGCCCTCGCACCGATCACCGTCGCGATCAACCGGGACAACAACCCGGACACACTCCTGGTGCTGCTGATGGTGGGCGGCGCGGCCCTCGCGCTGCGCGCCACACGCAACGGCAGGCTGCTCCCGCTGCTCGCCTCGGCGACCCTGTTCGGCCTCGCCTTCAACACCAAGATGCTCCAGGGCTGCATCGCGCTGCCCGTCGTCTTCGCCGTGTACGTGTACGCCTCCGACCTGGGCTGGGCGAGGAAGGTCCGCAACCTGGTCCTCGCGGCGGTCGTCCTCGCGGTCTCCAGCTTCTGGTGGGCCACGGCCGTCTCCCTGATCCCGGCGGACGAGCGCCCGTACATCGGCGGCTCGACGGACGGCACCGCCTGGGACCTGATCATGGGCTACAACGGCTTCGGCCGGATCCTCGGCGGCGAGGGCAACGGCGGGGGCGGTGGCGGCGGAGGCGGCGGCTTCTCCGGCACGGCGGGCCTCGGCCGGCTCTTCAACGACACGCTCGGCGGCCAGATCTCCTGGCTGATCCCGTTCGCGGCCATCGCGCTCGTCGGCGGCCTGGTGCTGCGCGGGCGCGCCCCGCGCACCGACCTCACGCGCGCGGCGCTGGTGCTGTGGGGCGGCTGGCTGGTGCTGCACTACGTCACGTTCGCGACGGCCGAGGGCACCATGCACCCGTACTACACGACCGCCGTCGCGCCCGGCATCGCGGCGCTGTGCGGCGGTGGCGGCGTGATGCTGCTGCGCGCCTTCCGCGACGACAAGCGGTGGGCGTGGGTGCTGCCGGTCGCGCTGGCCGTGACCGGGATCTGGTCGGCGGTGCTGCTGCGCCGCGCGTCCGGCTGGAACAGCTGGCTGTGGCCGGCGATCGCCGTCGTCATGGCGCTCGCGATCGCGGGCCTGCTCGTCCTCCGTACGTCGACGGGCAGGCGGCTGCGGCTGCTCGCGGTGGCGGTGGCCGCCGCGGTCGTCGCGTCGGTGGCGGGTCCGGCGGCCTACTCCTTCGCGGAGCCGTTCTCGTCCGGCGCGGGCGGCGGCATGGGCGGCACGAACCCGACGGCCGGGCCGACGACGGGCGGCGGCATGGGCGGCCCCGGCGGCGGTGGCCGCGGCGGCGGCGGCCGCGGCGGCGGCGGCCGCGGCGGCGGCGGCCGCGGCGGCGGCGGCCGCGGCGGCTTCCCCGGCGGCGGCGAGATGCCGGGCGGCGGTTCGCGGCAGGGCGGCGGCTCCCAGCAAGGGGGCGGCTCCCAGCAAGGCGGCGGCGAGATGCCTGGCGGCGGCGAAGCACCCGAGGGCGGCTTCCCCGGTGGCGGCTCCCAGGAAGGCGGCTCCCAGCAGGGCGGCGGCATGCCGGGCGGCGGCGAGATGCCGGGTGGCGGCATGCCGGGCGGCGGCCAGGGCTCCGGTTCCGGCAAGCAGGAATCCGGCCAACGCGGCAACGCCATGCGCGGCGGCCCCGGCGGCATGGGCGGCACCGTCGACAGCGACCTGATCTCGTACCTGGAGAAGCACCAGGACGGCGCCAAGTGGCTGCTCGCGGTGTCCAATTCGCAGTCCGCCGCGCAGCTCATCCTCAAGACCAAGAAGCCCGTCATCTCCATGTACGGCTTCACGGGCTCGGACAAGGGCATGACCGTCGCCAAGCTCAAGGAGCTGGTCAAGAGCGGCCAGTTGCACTACATCCAGGTCGGCGAGGGTGGCATGGGCGGTCCCATGGGCGGCGGCAACGACGTCGGCTCAGCGGTCACCGCGTGGGTGAAGAAGCACGGCACGGCGGTGAAGTCGAGCGAGTACAGCAAGAAGTCCAGCGACTCGACGGACTCCCAGTCGCTGTACCGACTGGACCCGTCCGACGTGAACTGACCCCGTAACTCCCCGCACCGCAAAGGCCCCTGACAACCAGTCAGGGGCCTTTGTCGTCACAGGATCGACGCCCGGCATTCACCCAATCCATACGTGTTCATGTCACGCTCCGTTCCATCAATCAACCCGCGTAGAACGGACGGACACCCCACATGCCCGGAATCCACATACGCACCTTCGCCCTCGGCACCGCGGCCGTCCTGGCCGCCCTCGTCCTCCCCGGGGCGACAGCGACGGCAACGGCCTCGGCGAACCCGACCGCCACGTACGACGACACGTACTACAAGGACGCCGAGGGAAAGACCGGCGCCGAGCTCAAGAGCGCGCTGCACACGATCATCAGCGACCAGACGAAGCTCTCCTACGACGCGGTCTGGGACGCCCTGAAGACCACCGACCAGGACCCGGCCAACAGCTCCAACGTGATTCTGCTCTACAGCGGCACCTCACGCGCGAAGTCCGCCAACGGCGGCGACAGCGGGGACTGGAACCGGGAGCACGTCTGGGCCAAGTCGCACGGCGACTTCGGCACCGCGACGGGCCCCGGCACCGACCTGCACCATCTGCGCCCCGAGGACGTCACGGTCAACTCGATCCGCGGCAACAAGGACTTCGACAACGGTGGCAGCGCGGTCGCGAACGGCGGCGGCAGCCTCACCGACTCCGACTCGTTCGAGCCGCGCGACGCCGTCAAGGGCGACGTCGCGCGGATGATCCTCTACATGGCGGTCCGCTACGAGGGCGGCGACTCCTTCGCCGACCTCGAACCCAACGACTCCGTGGACAACGGCAGCGCGCCGAACATCGGCAAGCTGTCGGTCCTGAAGAAGTGGAGCGACGAGGACCCGCCGGACGCCTTCGAGCAGAACCGCAACGACGTCATCTTCGACACGTACCAGCACAACCGGAACCCGTTCATCGACCACCCGGAGTGGGTCGGCTCGATCTGGTAGGCGCGGTGCTCCGCGTCAGCCCAGGTGGGTCGGCGCGAACATCCTGAGCAGTGCCGGGAGTACGACCACGCGCGGACCCGGCGCCGCGAACGCCTCGGCCAGGTCGTCGCGGAGCGTCTCCGGGGTGGTGCGCACCCCGGGGACGCCGAACGACTCGGCGAGCGCCACGAAGTCGGGGCGGGCCAGCTCCGTCGCGGTGGCCTCGCCGAAGGCGTCGGTCATGTACTCGCGCAGGATGCCGTAGCCGCCGTCGTCGACGATCAGCCAGGTGACGTTGAGGTCGTACTGCTTCGCCGTGGCCAGTTCGGCGATGGAGTACATCGCGCCGCCGTCGCCGGAGACCGCGAGGACGGGGGTCATCGGGTCGGCCGCCGCCGCGCCCAGCGCCGCCGGGAACCCGTAGCCGAGGCCGCCCGCGCCCTGCGCCGAGTGCATGGCGCCGGGCCACGCGGACCAGGCCCAGTAGGCGAGGATCGTCATGTCCCAGAAGGACGGGGACGCGGCGGGAAGCGCCTCGCGCACGGACGCCAACACCTGCTGTTCCAGGGTGAGTTCCTGCGCGTCGATACGTTCCCGTACGGCCTTCAGAACCGCGGCGACGCGCGCCGGGACCTCGTCGTCGGGGCGTTCGGCGACCGTCTCGACCAGGGCCTGGAGGGCGAGCCGGGCGTCCGCGTGGATGCCGAGTGCCGGGTGGTTGGACTCCAGCTTGCCGGCGTCGGCCTCGATCTGGATCACGCGGCCGCGCGGCGTGAACGTGTGGTAGTTCGAGGAGAGTTCACCGAGCCCCGAGCCGACGACCAGCAGGACGTCGGCGTCCTCCAGGAAGTCCGTCGTGTGCTGGTCCTCCATCCAGGACTGGAGCGAGAGCGGGTGCTCCCAGGGGAAGGCACCCTTGCCGCCGAAGGTGGAGACGACGGGGGCGTTGATCCGCTCGGCGAGCGCGCGCAGCTTGCCCGTCGCGTCCGCGCGGACGACGCCGCCGCCCGCGATGATCGCGGGACGCTCGGCCTTGGCGAGCAGGTCGGCGGCCACGGCGGTGAGTTCGGGCCGCGGGACGAGATCGTGCGGGGTCGCGTCCACGGCGGTGACGACCGGCAGCGTCGTCCCGGCGAGCAGCACGTCCTGCGGGATCTCCACCCACACGGGGCCGTGCGGTGCGCTCAGCGCGGACTCCCAGGCGGCGGCGATCGCCGACGGGATCTGGGACTGCGTACGCACGGTGTGGACGGACTTGACCACGTCCCGGAACGAGGCCTGCTGGTCACGGAGTTCGTGCAGGTAGCCGTGGCGGCCACCGCCGAGTCCGGCGACCGGGATCTGGCTGCCGATCGCGAGCACGGGGGCCGAGGCGGCGGCCGCCTCCTGGAGCGCGGCGAGCGACATCAGCGAGCCGGGCCCGGTGGACAGGAGCAGCGGGGCCACCTCTCCGGTGACCCGGCCGTAGGCGTCCGCCGCGAATCCGGCGTTGTTCTCGACGCGCAGCCCCACGTACCTGAGCGACGACCGGCGCAGAGCGTCGAACATGCCGAGCGCGTGCTGCCCCGGAAGGCCGAAGACGGTGGAGGCGCCGAGCCCGTGCAGGGTCTCGACGACGAGGTCACCGCCGTTGCGGCCGGCGGGCGGGTTGAGCGCCGCCGCGGTCTGCTCCGGGGTGGGCGTCAGCTCAAGGTCGTGGTCGTGCGTCACTGGTGGTCCGTCTCCTTCGGCGCTGTCAGGCGCGCGCGTCGGCGATCTGGCGGGACATGATCGTCGTCAGCTCGTACGCGGTGTGCGAGGCGGCGACGGACGTGATCTCCGCGTGGTCGTACGCGGGCGCCACCTCGACGACGTCCGCTGACACCAGGTTGCACGACGACAGGCCGCGGAGGATCTCCAGGAGCTCGCGGGAGGTCATGCCGCCCGCCTCCGGGGTGCCGGTGCCGGGCGCGTGGGCCGGGTCGAGGCAGTCGATGTCGATGGAGATGTACAGCGGGCGGTCGCCGATGCGCTGGCGGAGCTGGTCGGCGACCTCGTCGGCGCCGCGCCGGTAGACGTCGGCGGAGGTGACGATGCCGAAGCCGAGCTTCTCGTCCTCCGTGAGGTCGGAGCGGCCGTACAGCGGGCCGCGGGTGCCGACGTGGGAGAGGGCGGAGGTGTCGAGGATGCCCTCCTCGACGGCGCGGCGGAACGGGGTGCCGTGCGTGTACTCGGCGCCGAAGTACGTGTCCCAGGTGTCGAGGTGCGCGTCGAAGTGCAGCAGGGCGACCGGGCCGTGCTTCTTGGCGACCGAGCGGAGCAGCGGCAGCGCGATGGTGTGGTCGCCGCCGAGCGTCATCATGCGGGCGCCGGAGCCGAGCAGGTCGTCGGCGGCGGCCTCGATGGTGTCGACGGCCTCGTTGATGTTGAACGGGTTGGCGGCGATGTCACCGGCGTCCGCGACCTGGGCGAGGGCGAACGGGGAGGCGTCCTGCGCCGGGTTGTACGGGCGCAGGAGGCGGGAGGCCTCGCGGATCGCGTTGCCGCCGAAGCGGGCGCCCGGACGGTAGGAGACGCCGGTGTCGAAGGGGACGCCGACGACCGCCACGTCGGCGCCGCCGTCCACCTCGTCGAGCCGGGGCAGGCGGGCGAACGTCGCGGGGCCCGCGTAGCGCGGGATCCGGGAGGAGTCGACCGGTCCGACGGCGCCCGTGGGGCCGTTGGGTACGCGGGGCGTCTCGTTGCTGTTCATTGCGCGCATGCCTTCTTTCCTGCGAGTGCGTACGGATCGGGTGCCGTACGGGGGTTACTGCGTTGCGGCGACGGAGGCCGGCTCGGACTCCTCGGCGCCGTGTCCGGCGAGCCGCTCGCGCCAGTTGGCGAGGACGGCGGCGTCGGTGGGCCGGGTGGCCAGGGACACGGCCACGTAGACGACGAGTGACGCGACGAGGCCGTAGTACACGGGCTCGTTGGCGAGGATGCCGTAGCGCCACATCGCGCCGATGACGGTGAGGCCGCCGACGGTGACGGCGGCGAGGGCGCCGTTGACGTTGCCGCGCTTCCACAGCAGTCCGCCGAGGATGGGCACGAGCAGCCCGCCGACGAGCAGGTTGTAGGCGACGGTCAGCGCCTCGACGACGTTGTTGAGGAGGATCGAGATGACAATGGCGACGATGCCGAGGCCCAGGATGAACATCCGGTTGCCCTTCACCTCGTCGTGCTCGTCCTCCACGGCCACCTCGGCCTGCACGCCGCGCAGCCGCTTCCAGATGTCGTTGTTGGCGACGGTGGCGCAGGCGATGAGCGCTCCGGAGGACGTCGACATGACGGCCGCGAGAGCGGCGGCGAGCACGAGCCCGCGGACGCCGACGGGCAGCTCGTCCTTGACGATCTGCGCGAACGCCTCGTCGGCCTGGCCGAGGCCCTTCGGGTAGAGGACCTTGGCGGCGGTGCCGATGACCGCGCCGCCGATCGCGTAGAGCAGGCAGTAGACGCCGGAGACGGTGCCGCCCCAGCGGGCCACCTTGTCGTTACGGGCGGTGAAGACGCGCTGCCAGATGTCCTGGCCGATGAGCATGCCGAACGTGTAGATCAGCACGTACGTGAAGATCGTCTCGCCGCCGATGCCCAGCGGGTCGAAGTACGAGGTGGGCAGCTGGGCCTTCATCTCGCTGAAGCCACCGGCCTTGATGACCGCGACGGGCAGCAGGATGATCAGCACGCCGATGGTCTTCACGACGAACTGCACCATGTCGGTGATGGTGATCGACCACATGCCGCCGAGCGTCGAGTAGGCGACGACGATGGTGCCGCCGACGACGATCGCGAGCGTGCGCGGCACGTCGAAGAGGACGTCGAAGATCGTCGCGTACGCGATGGTGGACGTGACGACCAGCATCAGCGTGTAGGCCCACATCACGATGCCGGAGATCATCCCGGCGCGGCCGCCGCCGTACCGGAGGTCGAGCATCTCGGAGACGGTGTAGACCTTCAGGCGGGCGATGCGCGCCGAGAAGAAGAGCGACAGGGCGAGGATGCCGAGGCCGATGGTGAACACCATCCAGGCGCCCGACAGACCGTACTGGTAGCCCAGGCCGACGCCGCCGATGGTGGAGGCGCCGCCGAGCACGACAGCGGCCATGGTCCCGGAGTACATGGCGGGACCGAGGCGCCGGCCGGCGACCAGGAAGTCGCTCTTGGACTTGGCGCGGCGCATGCCCCACCAGCCCATTGCCAGCATTCCGGCCAGGTAGACGACGATCACTACGTAGTCGACGGCCATGGGGCGTCCTCCTTTGGTCCACCTCGGTGGCGTGTCGTGCGGGGGAGTGTCCGGCTGCGGGGCTCTCGGCCGAGCCCTTGGGGGTGTCGGGGACATCCGCCCGTACCCGCACCCACCGGTCGGAAGAAATCTAGGTGGCCGAAAAGCGGCACTGAAGTGTACGTTCCATCCATTGATCGCAATCAGAGCAGAGGAATCGTCCACAGGTGACCGTGACCGCACCGCCCACGCAGGGCGTTCCGCTCGCCGCGGTGCTCGCCCGCGCCGACCTGGGCCTTCGCCAGATCGCGGGGCCCGCGGCCGCGGACGTCCTCGTGCACGGGGCGCACACGTCGGAGCTGACGGACCCGGAGCCGTACCTGCTGGGCGGCGAGCTGCTCCTGACGGCGGGCGTGCACGCGCCCGCCGCGCCCGTCGCCGGCTACTTCGAGGAGTACGCGGAGCGGGTCGCGCGGGGCGGCGCCGTGGCGCTCGGCTTCGGTGTGACGCCGGTCTTCGACACGGTGCCGCCGGAGCTGGTCGCGGCCTGCGAGCGGCGCGGGATCCCGCTCGTCGAGGTCCCGCCGCGGACCACCTTCAGCGGGATCGCGCGGGCCGTGTGGGAGCTGATGGCGCAGGCCAGGAACGCGGAGCTGCGCCGGGTGACGGAGGCTCAGCAGGCGCTGGCATCGGCGGCCGCGCGACCGGACCCGCTCCCCTCCGTCCTTCGCCAACTCGCCCAGCGCACCGGGGGGTTCGCGGTGGCGGTCACCCCGGAGGGCGACGAGCCGCACCACGCGGGGACGCGCCCGCCGCGCGCCGTGAGCGAGGCGCTGGCCGAGCTGACGGCAGTGGTCCGCCCGCACGCCACGCACCTCTTCCCCACGCCGTCGTCGGCGGCGGACACGGTGGCCGGCACGCATCTGTCGGCGTACGCGCTGAGCACGGGCGGCGCGCTCGGCCTCGCGACGCAGGCCCGCGCGCCGGGCGACCACACGATCGCGGGGGCGGCGGTGGTGCTGCTCTCCCTTCTCACCGGCGAGCACCGCTCGACGGGTGACACGCGGCGTGCGGCGACGCTGGTGGACCTCCTCCTCGGAGCGGACCGCGCGGAGGCCGCGACGGAGCTGCTCGGCGCGGGCACCACGTGGCGCGTGATCCACGCCCGCCCGCTGTCGCCGCGCCCTGCGCCTGACCTGGCGACGCCCCTGACCGCTACGTCCCCGTCCCCCGAAGCCCCGCTCACCCGTGCCCTGGTCCCGTCCGACCAGGACGTCACGCCGCACGCGGGCCATGTGCTCGGTGTCAGCGCCCCGGCGCTCCCGCGGGACCTGCCGCTCGCGGACGCGCAGGCGGCCCACGCGCTCACCCGCGCGCGGGCGGCCCGCAGCCCGCTGACCCACCACCGCCCGGACGACACCCCGGCGCCGACCCTGGCCGCGCTGTCCGACAAGCCGGCGCTCCTGGAGACCCTGCGCACCTGGCTCTCCCTGCACGGCAGTTGGGAGAGCACGGCCCTGGCCCTGTCGATCCACCGCAACACCGTCCGCCAGCGCATCGCCCGCTGCGCGACACTCCTGGGCACGGACCTCGACGACCCGGACACCCGCATGGAGCTGTGGTTCGCGCTGCGCCGGGCGCGTTGACGGTGTGACCGCCGTTCCACTCCCCGGAACCGATCAACAGTCCGGCGCGAGCCCCGGCACAATGGGCGCATGCCGATACCCGGATTGCCCAGCGACGTCCCGACCCGTGCCGCCCTGATCAAGCACCTCGTCCGCACGCGCATCGCGGGCGACGTGGCGACGCCCCGCGAGAACAACCTTTCGCACTACCGAAGGCTCGCGAACGGCGACCGCCACTACTGGCTGGGCCTGGAACTCGGCAACCGCTGGACGGACGAGCGCGATGTCCTCGCGGTCATGGCCGAACGCTGCGGCGTCGTGCCCGACCCCGACCACCGCTCCGGCCAGGACACCATCGACCCGGAGCTGACGGTCGACGCCCTGGACCGCACGTCGGCGCGCCTGCGCAAGGCGGCGGAGGACAACCAGCGCGTCCTGTTCGCCACGGGCCACCCGGGCGGCCTCCTGGACGTCCACCGCGCGACGGCGACCGCTCTGCGCGCGGCGGGCTGCGAGATCATGACGATCCCCGAGGGCCTGGCCACGGACGAGGGCATGGTCTTCCAGTTCGCGGACGTGGCGATGCTGGAGCGCGGCGCGACGCTGTGGCACACCCACTCCCCCGACCCCATGGCGGCGATCCTCGACGGCCTCGCCCGCGACGGCCGCGCGCTGCCCGACCTGGTCGTCGCGGACCACGGCTGGGCGGGCTGCGCGGCCCAGCGGGGCCTGGACTCCATCGGCTACGCGGACTGCAACGACCCGGCCCTGTTCGTGGGCGAGTCCGAGGGCACGATGCAGGTGACGGTCCCCTTGGACGACCACGTGACGAGCCCCCGCCACTACGACCCGATGACGGCCTACCTCTTGGACGCGGCGGGCCTCCTTTAGCCGCGACGCCGGTTGAGCAAATCAAGCCCCTGCGGCGATTGAGCAGCGGGGTCCGGGGCAGAGCCCCGAGTCGTCAACCACGGCACCGCCTGCTTAATCGCCGCAGGGGCTCAAAAGATTGGGGCTCTGCCCCATACCCCGCTCCTCAATCGCCGGAGGGGCTTAATTTGCTCGACCCCCGCAGGGGGTCAATCACCACGGATTGAGCCCCTCCGTGCGGCGTGCCGCGAACCCCGGGGTCGGGTCGAGGAAGACTCGGCGGACCGCGGGAAACCGCTCCCGAATCCGCCGCGAGGCGTCCTCGCACGCCCACTCGATCTGCGCAGCAGTGGACGCATCCCGAAAATCGACCTTCGCCGCGACGAGCGCCTCCCGCGGCCCCTGCACCAGCGTGGTCAGCTCCAGCACGGCCTCGACATGCGCGACCCCGAGCACGATCTCCCGGATCTCCTCGCGGAACCGCTTCGGCAACGGCCGCCCCACCAACAACTCCGCGTTGGACCGCCCGAGCACCCACGCCACCCACAACAGCAGCAACCCGATGCACAGGGACGCCGCCCCGTCCCACGCCCCCGACCCGGTGAGCTGCGAGCCGAGCAGCCCGCCACCCGCGAGCAGCAGACCGGCGAGCGCCGCACTGTCCTCCAGCACGACGGCCTTCACCGCCGTGTCGGGCGTGTGCCGCAGATACGTACCGAAGGGCACCCGCACCCGGGACGCCTCGCCCCGCGCCTGCTTCACGGCGGTCCGCAGCGAGAACCCCTCCAGCACGAAGGCGACGCCCAGCACCACGTACGAGACGACGGGGTTGCCCAGCTCCTCGCCCGCGACGAGCGTGTGGATCCCGTCGTACAGGGAGAAGACCGCGCCGCCCACGAACGTGGCGACGGCCGCGAGCAGCGCCCACACGTACCGCTCGCCCCCGTAGCCGAGCGGATGCTCCTCGTCGGCGGGTTTGTCGCTGCGCTTCAGGGAGGCGAGCAGCAGCAGTTCGGTGACGGTGTCGGCGAAGGAGTGCGCGGCCTCGGAGAGCATCGCGCTGGAGCCGCTGATGACGCCGGCTACGGCCTTCGCGAGGGCGATGCCCAGATTGGCCGCCGCGGCGACGAGCACCGTGAAGACGCTCTCCCCGCCCGCTTCTTCCGTTCCGCTCACACCATCGTCCGCCCGTACATCCATGTACGGGACGTTATGTCCGATCAGTGCGGAACGCGAACGACGCCCTCCTGGATGACGGTGATCGCGAGCCGCCCGTCCTGCGTGTAGATCCGGGCCTGCCCGAGCCCGCGCCCGCCGGACGTGGACGGCGACTCCTGGTCGTACAGCAGCCATTCGTCGGCCCGGAACGGCCGGTGGAACCACATCGCGTGGTCCAGGGACGCGCCCACGACGTCGCCGACGGCCCAGCCGCCGCGCCCGTGGGCGAGCAGTACGGAATCGAGGAGCGTCATGTCGGAGACGTACGTGGCGAGGCAGACGTGCAGCAGCGGATCGTCCGCGAGCTTGCCCCGCCCGCGGAACCAGACCTGGGAGCGCGGCGGCTGCGGGTCGCCGACGAAGGCGAACGGCGGCGCGTCCACGTACCGCAGGTCGACGGCCTCGCGGGCTTCGAGCAGCCGCTGGACGACCTCGGGCTTCAGTACGTCACCGGCGTACCGCGGCAGCATCTCCTCCGCGGTCGGCAGCGACTCCGGGTCGGGCGCGGGCGGCATGTCCGCCTGGTGGTCGAGCCCCTCCTCGTACGTCTGGAAGGACGCGGAGAGGTGGAAGATCGGCTGCCCGTGCTGGACGGCGACGACGCGCCGCGTCGTGAAGGAGCGGCCGTCGCGGATCCGGTCGACGGTGTAGACGATGGGCGCGCCCGGGTCCCCCGCGACCAGGAAGTACGCGTGCAGGGAGTGGGCGTGCCGGTCGGCCGGGACGGTGCGCCCGGCCGCGACCAGCGCCTGGGCCGCCACCTGCCCGCCGAAGACGCGCGGGACGACGGAGGACCGGGACTGGCCGCGGAAGATGTCCTCCTCGATCTGCTCGAGGTCGAGCAGATCGAGGAGGGATTCGAGTGCCTGATGCATGGGATCAGTTGTACCGAGCAAAGATTCTCTGCTGGTTACAGGCCCATGTTCTTCGCGATGATCGACTTCATGATCTCGCTGGTGCCGCCGTAGATGCGGTTCACGCGGTTGTCCGCGTACAGGCGGGCGATCGGGTACTCGTTCATGAACCCGTAGCCGCCGTGCAGCTGGAGGCAGCGGTCGATGACGCGGTGCGCGACCTCGGTGCAGAACAGCTTCGCCGAAGCGGCCTCGGCGGCGCTCAGCTCACCGGCGTCGAGGGCCTCAAGGGCGCGGTCGGCGACTGCCTCGGCGGCGTCCACCTCGGCCTGGCAGGCGGCCAGCTCGAACTTGGTGTTCTGGAACGAGGCGACGGTCTTGCCGAAGACCGTGCGGTCCTGGACGTACTCCTTGGCGAACCGGACGGCGGCCTTGGCCTGCGCGTACGCGCCGTAGGCGATGCCCCAGCGCTCGGAGGGGAGGTTCTTGCCGAGGTAGTAGAAGCCCTTGTTCTCCTCGCCGAGGAGGTCCTCGACGGGGACCTTCACGTCGACGAACGCCAGCTCGGCGGTGTCGGACGTGCGCAGGCCGAGCTTGTCGAGCTTGCGGCCGATCGAGTAGCCCTCGAGCTTGGTGTCGACGGCGAACAGGGAGATGCCGTGGCGGCGGTCCTCGGCGGTCGGCGCGGCGGTCCGGGCGCAGACGATGACGCGGTCGGCGTGCACACCGCCGGTGATGAACGTCTTGGAGCCGTTGAGCACGTAGTGCGTGCCGTCGTCGGAGAGCTTGGCCGTGGTCTTCATGCCGGCCAGGTCGGAGCCGGTGCCCGGCTCGGTCATCGCGAGGGCCCACATCTCCTCGGCGGTGACGAACTTCTCCAGGTAGCGCTTCTTCTGCTCGTCGGTGGCGAGCATCTTGATGTAGGGGAGCGCGAGGAGCACGTGCACGCCGGAGCCGCCGAACGAGACGCCCGCGCGGGCGCACTCCTCGTTCTGGATGGCCTCGAACTTGTGGGTGTCCAGGCCCGCGCCGCCGAACTCCTCGGGCACGTTGATGCCGAAGAGGCCCAGGTCGGCCAGCTTGGTGTAGAGCTCGCGCGGCACGATGCCCTGCTGGAACCACTCGTCGTAGTGGGGGACGACCTCGGCCTCGATGAAGGCGCGCAGGGTCTCCCGGAACGCCTCGTGGTCCTCATCAAAAACGGTACGGCGCACGGAGAACTCTCCCTCTACGACGAGTGTGCGGACGGCAAGCAAGCGACTAAGCGCTTGCTCAGGGGCAGGTTACCCGCGAGTCGCAAGGAGCGTCCAGAGATACAGGTCACTCCGCGGCAGCCACCGGCCTCACTCTGCGGCAGCCGCCGCGAACGCGCCACGCGCCAGCTTGTGCAGCATCCGCGCGGTGGCCGTACGGCCGGGCAGCGAGCCCGGACGGCTCAGGTGCGGCGTCGAGTTCAGCAGCCCGAAGACCGCGTGCACGGCTACGCGCGCGTGCGCCTCCACCAGCTCGGGGTAGACCTTCCGCGCCGCCTCCACCCACAACTCCACGTACTGGCGCTGCAACTGCCGAACCAGCTTGCGGTCGCTGTCGCGCAACCGGTCGAGCTCGCGGTCGTGCAGCGTGATCAGGTCGCGGTCGTCGAGCGCGAAGTCGATGTGCCCCTCGATGAGCGAGTCGAGCAGCACCTCGGGCCCCTGCTCCGCCTCGGCGACCCGCCGCTTGCCGCCGGTCAGCAGCTGCCCGCTGATGCCGACGAGCAGCTCGGCGAGCATCGCGTCCTTGCCGGCGAAGTGCCGGTACAGGCCGGGGCCGCTGATGCCGACCGCCGCCCCTATCTCGTCCACACCCACGCCGTGGAACCCGCGTTCGGCGAAGAGCCGCGCGGCCTCCCTGAGGATCTGCTCGCGGCGGGTGGGGGCGTCGGTTCTCGTGGCCATGAGGCAATTCTAGACAGGGACGTTAGCGAGCGTTAACCTGACGGAAACGGGTTAACGCTCATTAACTTTCTGGGTACGGGCAAGGGGGCTCGAAGCCATGCAGGAGGCACCGGAGCTGACGAGCGCGGCGGAGCCCGCGTCGGAGGCCTGGCACGCCAATGAGGCGGCGCACCGGGCGCTCGGCGAGGAGCTGCGCGGCAAGCTCGCGGCGGCCCGGCTCGGCGGCGGCGAGAAGGCGCGGGCGCGGCACACGGCGCGCGGCAAGCTGCTGCCGCGGGACCGGGTGGACGCACTGCTCGACCCCGGCTCCCCGTTCCTGGAGCTGGCGCCGCTGGCCGCGGACGGGATGTACGAGGGGCAGGCCCCTGCCGCGGGTGTGATCGCCGGGATCGGCCGGGTGAGCGGCCGGGAGTGCGTGATCGTCGCCAATGACGCGACGGTCAAGGGCGGCACGTACTACCCGATGACGGTGAAGAAGCACCTGCGCGCGCAAGAGGTGGCCCTGGAGAACCGGCTGCCGTGCGTCTACCTGGTGGACTCCGGCGGCGCGTTCCTGCCGATGCAGGACGACGTGTTCCCGGACCGCGAGCACTTCGGGCGGATCTTCTACAACCAGGCGCGGATGTCCGGCGCGGGCATCCCGCAGATCGCGGCGGTCCTCGGCTCGTGCACGGCGGGCGGCGCGTACGTCCCGGCGATGAGCGACGAGGCCGTGATCGTCCGCAACCAGGGCACGATCTTCCTGGGCGGCCCGCCGCTGGTGAAGGCGGCCACGGGCGAGGTGGTGACGGCCGAGGAGCTGGGCGGCGGCGAGGTCCACTCGCGGGTCTCCGGCGTGACGGACCATCTGGCGGAGGACGACGCGCACGCGCTGCGGATCGTGCGGACCATCGTCTCCACGCTCCCGGAGCGCGGCCCGCTGCCCTGGGCGGTGAAGGCGGCGATCGAGCCGAAGGTGGACCCGGCGGGGCTCTACGGCGCGGTGCCGGTCGACTCCCGGACCCCGTACGACGTGCGCGAGGTCATCGCGCGCGTGGTGGACGGCTCGCGGTTCGCCGAGTTCAAGTCCGAGTACGGGCAGACGCTGATCACCGGCTTCGCGCGGATCCACGGCCACCCGGTCGGCATCGTCGCGAACAACGGGATCCTGTTCGCCGAATCCGCCCAGAAGGGCGCCCACTTCATCGAGCTGTGCGACCAGCGCGGCATCCCGCTGCTCTTCCTCCAGAACATCTCGGGCTTCATGGTCGGCAAGGACTACGAGGCGGGCGGCATCGCCAAGCACGGCGCCAAGATGGTCACGGCGGTGGCGTGCACGCGCGTGCCGAAGCTGACCGTGGTGATCGGCGGCAGTTACGGCGCGGGCAACTACTCGATGTGCGGCCGGGCTTATTCGCCCCGCTTCCTGTGGATGTGGCCCGGCGCGAAGATCTCCGTGATGGGCGGCGAGCAGGCCGCCTCGGTCCTCGCGACCGTCAAGCGCGACCAGTTGGAGGCGCGCGGCGAGGAGTGGCCCGCCGAGAACGAGGACGCCTTCAAGGCCCCGATCCGCGCCCAGTACGAGTCGCAGGGGAATGCCTACTACGCGACGGCCCGCCTGTGGGACGACGGCGTGATCGACCCGATGGAGACCCGCCAGGTCCTCGGCCTGGCCCTGACCGCGTGTGCCAACGCGCCGCTGCCGGAGAAGTCCGCCGGCTTCGGCGTCTTCCGGATGTGAGGGGCGGACCAGACGTGTTCGAGACGGTACTTGTGGCCAACCGCGGCGAGATCGCGGTGCGCGTCATCCGTACGCTGCGGGCGCTCGGCATCCGCTCCGTGGCGGTCTACAGCGACGCCGACGCGGACGCGCGGCATGTGCGCGAGGCGGACGAGGCGGTGCGGATCGGCCCGCCCGCGGCGACCGAGTCCTACCTGGTGGCGGAGCGGCTGATCGAGGCCGCGGCGGCGACCGGCGCGCAGGCGGTGCACCCGGGGTACGGATTCCTGGCGGAGAACGCGGCGTTCGCGCGTGCCTGCGAGGAGGCCGGACTGGTCTTCATCGGCCCGCCCGCCGAGGCCATCGCTCTGATGGGCGACAAGATCCGCGCCAAGGAGACGGTGAGCGCGGCCGGGGTCCCGGTGGTGCCGGGCGGCCGTGATCCGGAACTGGCGGAGGCGGCCCGCGCGTTGGGTGCACCCGTCCTCCTGAAGCCGTCCGCGGGCGGCGGCGGCAAGGGCATGCGCCTCGTCCGCGACCTGACGACGCTGGAGGAGGAGATCGCGGCCGCCCGGCGAGAGGCGCGGACCTCCTTCGGTGACGACACGCTCCTCGTGGAGCGCTGGATCGACCGCCCCCGGCACATCGAGATCCAGGTCCTGGCGGACGGCCACGGGAACGTGGTGCACCTCGGCGAGCGCGAGTGCTCCCTCCAGCGCCGTCACCAGAAGATCGTCGAAGAGGCACCCTCCGTCCTCCTCGACGAGGCCACGCGCGCGGCGATGGGCGCGGCGGCCGTCGAGGCGGCGCGCTCCTGCGGCTACCGGGGCGCGGGCACAGTGGAGTTCATCGTGCCGGGCGAGGACCCGGCCGCGTACTGCTTCATGGAGATGAACACCCGCCTCCAGGTCGAGCATCCGGTGACGGAGCTGGTCACGGGCGTCGACCTGGTGGAGTGGCAGGTGCGGGTCGCGGCGGGCGAGCAACTCCCGTTCGCGCAGGACGGCATCACGCTCACCGGGCACGCGGTGGAGGCCCGCCTGTGCGCGGAGGACCCGGCGCGTGGCTTCCTCCCCTCCGGTGGCACGGTCCTGGCGCTGAGCGAGCCCGAGGGCGAGGGCGTCCGGGTCGACTCCGGCCTCACCGAGGGCACGGAGGTCTCCAGCCTCTACGACCCGATGCTCGCGAAGATCATCGCGTACGGCCCCGACCGGGGCACGGCGCTGCGCAGGCTGCGGGCCGCGCTCGCGCGCACGGTGACGCTGGGCGTGCCGACGAACGCCGGTTACCTGCGGCGTCTGCTGGCCCACCCGGACGTCGTGGCGGGCGAGTTGGACACCGGGCTCGTGGAGCGCGCGACGGACGAGCTGGTCGACGCGGAGGTCCCGGCGGGGGTCTACGCGGCGGCGGGCGTGCTGCGCCAGGAGCGCCTCGCCCCGGCCGCGACCGAGGGCTGGACGGACCCGTTCGACCGGCCGACCGGCTGGCGGCTCGGCGGCGAACCAGCGTGGACCGTGCACCCGTTGAGGGCCGCGGGCCGCGACCCGGTCGAGGTCCGGGTGCGCGGTACCGAGGTCCTGGTCGACGGCGTGCCGACCGCCCCCGCCCGCCTCACCGCGACCGCGGGCGACTGGCTGGCGCGCGAGGGCGACGCCTGGCACGTGCGGGACCACGACCCGGTGGCGGCGAACCTGACCGGGTCGAGGGCCGGCGGCGCGGGCTCCCTGACGGCGCCGATGCCCGGCACGGTGACGGTGGTGAAGGTCGCGGTGGGCGATCAAGTGACGGCCGGACAGAGCCTGTTGGTGGTGGAGGCGATGAAGATGGAACACGTGATCACGTCCCCGCACGCGGGCACGGTGAGCGAGCTGGACGTGTCGCCCGGGACGACGGTGGCGATGGACCAGGTGCTGGCGGTCGTCGCCCCCGAGGAGACGGCCGACGGCGGGGAGGCCACGCGATGACCGCCACGCCCCCACTGCCCATGGTCGTCCCCACCCAGGACCTCCCGGCCCGCGTCCGGATCCACGAGGTGGGCGCGCGCGACGGGTTGCAGAACGAGAAGCGGTCCGTGCCCACGGAGGTGAAGGCCGAGTTCATCCACCGCCTGGCGGGCGCGGGCCTGACGACCATCGAGGCCACGAGCTTCGTGCACCCCAAGTGGGTTCCCCAACTGGCGGACGCGGAGGACCTGTTCCCGCTGCTCCAGGATCTCGGGGACGGCGTCCGGCTCCCCGTCCTCGTCCCGAACGGGCGCGGACTCGACCGGGCCCTGGCCCTCGGCGCGCAGCGCGTCGCCGTGTTCGCCAGCGCCACCGAGTCCTTCGCCAAGGCGAACCTGAACCGGACGGTGGCGGAGTCCCTGGCCGTGTTCGAGCCGGTGGTGGCGCGCGCGAAGGAGTCGCGGGCGCACGTCCGCGGCTACCTGTCCATGTGCTTCGGCGATCCGTGGGAGGGCCCGGTCCCGGTCCACCAGGTCGTCTCCGTCGCCAAGTCCCTGATGGACATGGGCTGCGACGAGCTGAGCCTCGGCGACACCATCGGCGTGGCCACGCCGGGACACGTACAGGCCCTCCTGTCGGAGCTGAACGAGGAGGGCGTGCCGACGGACGCGATCGGCGTGCACTTCCACGACACGTACGGCCAGGCGCTCGCCAACACCCTGGCGGCGCTGCAGCACGGCGTGAGCACGGTGGACGCCTCCGCAGGCGGCCTCGGCGGCTGCCCGTACGCGAAGAGCGCCACCGGCAATCTCGCCACCGAGGACCTCGTCTGGATGCTGCGCGGACTCGGCATCGAGACCGGGGTCGACCTCGGCCGTCTCACCGACACCAGCAGGTGGATGACCGGACACCTGGGCCGACCGAGCCCGTCCCGCACCGTTCGCGCTCTCGCACCCGAGGCCGACGCCGACGTTGACCAGGAGCAGTGAGGCAGTCATGGATCACCACCTCTCCCCCGAGCACGAGGAACTCCGGCGCACCGTCGAGGAGTTCGCGCACGAGGTCGTCGCCCCGAAGATCGGCGACTTCTACGAGCGGCACGAGTTCCCCTACGAGATCGTCCGCGAGATGGGCCGCATGGGCCTGTTCGGGCTGCCGTTCCCCGAGGAGTACGGCGGCATGGGCGGCGACTACCTGGCGCTCGGCATCGCCCTGGAGGAGCTGGCGCGCGTCGACTCCTCGGTCGCCATCACGCTCGAGGCAGGGGTCTCCCTCGGCGCCATGCCGATCCACCTCTTCGGTACTGAGGAGCAGAAGCGGGAGTGGCTGCCGAAGCTGTGCAGTGGCGAAACCCTGGGCGCGTTCGGGCTCACGGAACCCGAGGCGGGCTCGGACGCGGGCGGCACGCGCACCACGGCCGTACGGGACGAGGAGACCGGCGACTGGGTCATCAACGGCACGAAGTGCTTCATCACCAACTCCGGCACGGACATCACGGGCCTCGTGACGGTCACGGCGGTCACCGACCGCACACCGGACGGCGCCCCGGCGATCTCCTCGATCATCGTCCCGTCCGGCACACCGGGGTTCACGGTCGCCGCGCCCTACTCGAAGGTGGGGTGGAACGCGTCGGACACCCGTGAGCTGCACTTCGACAACGTACGGGTGCCGGCCGCGAACCTGCTCGGCACGGAGGGCCGGGGCTTCGCGCAGTTCCTGCGGATCCTGGACGAGGGCCGCGTCGCGATCTCGGCGCTGGCGACCGGGCTCGCGCAGGGCTGCGTCGACGAGTCGGTCAAGTACGCCAAGGAGCGCCGCGCCTTCGGCCGCACCATCGGCGGCTACCAGGCGATCCAGTTCAAGATCGCGGACATGGAGATGAAGGCGCACACGGCGCGGCTGGCCTGGCGGGACGCGGCGTCGCGACTCGTGTCCGGGGAGCCGTTCAAGAAGGAGGCGGCGCTCGCGAAGCTGTACTCGTCGACGGTCGCTGTGGACAACGCGCGGGAGGCGACGCAGATCCACGGTGGGTACGGGTTCATGAACGAGTACCCGGTCGCCCGGATGTGGCGGGACTCCAAGATCCTGGAGATCGGCGAGGGCACGAGCGAGGTGCAGCGGATGCTGATCGCGCGGGAGCTGGGCCTGACCACATAGAGCCCCGCCGGCGATTGAGGCGCGGGGTATGGGGCAGAGCCCCAATTCTTTGAGCACGGGGGCCGCCCTCAGGACTCGGGGCTCCGCCCCGGACCCCGCTGCTCAATCGCCGCAGAGGCTTGATTGCCCCGCCCCCTGGACATGCCGGGAACTTAGGTTAACCTACCCTGAGTTCCATCCCCGCCCGGTCACCCCTCCGGCACGTCCAAAGGTTGTCCGTCATGCCCAACGCCCGACTGTCCCGCCCCACCCGCCGCGGCATCCTCGCCGCGACCGGAGCCATCGGCCTCGGCGCGGCACTCGCCGCCTGCGGCGACGGCGGTTCCAAAGACGGCGGCTCCAGCTCGGCGGGCGCCGCGAAGAAGTCCGGCCCCTGGTCGTACAAGGACGACCGCGGCAAGACCGTGAAGCTGGACAAGGTCCCGACGGACATCGTCGCCTTCACCGGTATGGGCGCCGCCCTCTACGACTACGGCATCCAGGTCAAGGGCGTCTTCGGCCCGACCACCACGAAGGGCGGCAAGCCCGACGTCCAGGCCGGCGACATGCCCGTCGACAAGGTCACGGTCATCGGCAACGAGTGGGGCCAGTTCAACATCGAGAAGTACGCGGGGCTCTCCCCCCAGGTGCTGATCACCACGATGTTCGACGGCGCGGGCACCCTCTGGTACGTCCCCGAGGAGTCCGCCAAGAAGATCGCCAAGCTCGCCCCGAGCGTCGGCATCTCCGTCTACGACCGCCAGCTGACGACCCCGCTGGAGCACGTCTACAAGCTGGCCGAGTCGCTCGGCGCCGACCTGAAGGCCGACAAGGTCGTCAAGGCCAAGAAGCGCTTCGAGGACGCCGCGGCCCGGCTGCGCAAGGCCGCCAAGGCCAACCCCGACATCAAGGTGATGGCGGGCAGCGCGAGCCCCGACATCTTCTACGTCTCGGGCACGGACCTCTCCATCGACCTGGAGTACTTCAAGGCGCTCGGCGTGAACTTCGTGGAGCCCTCGGAGGCCGCGAAGAAGGCGTCCGGCGGCTGGTTCGAGAACCTGAGCTGGGAGAACGTCAACAAGCACAAGGCCGACATCATCATGATGGACGACCGCGCCCAGGCGATTCAGCCCGCCGACATCGACGAGCCGACCTGGAAGAAGCTGCCTGCGGTCAAGGCCGGCCAGGTCATCGCCCGCTCCCCCGAACCGATCCTCTCCTACGACAAGTGCGCTCCCATGCTGGAGAACCTCGCGAAGGCCATCGAGACGGCGAAGAAGGTGTCCTGATCCCATGACGACGACGACCGAAGCCCCCGCTGTCGCCCCTTTCCGATTCTTCGATCTGCAAGTGGTCCGCACGCGGCGGCTCGGTCCGTCGCTCCTCAGGGTCACCTTCACCGGTCCCGAACTCGCCGACTTCCACGGCGGCGGCCGGGACCAGTCCCTCTCCCTCTTCCTGCCGCACCCGGGCCAGGACGCCCCCGTGCTCCCGCCGGCCACCCCCGGCGACGACGGCCGCGGCTGGCACGCCGCCTACCGGGCGATCCCGGACGACGAGCGCGCGATCATGCGCTCGTACACGCTGAGCGGCCAGCGCCGCTTCCCCGCGGAGGAAGTCGACATCGACTTCGTGCTGCACGACGACGACCCGGCGACCTCGGGGCCGGCCTGCCGCTGGGCGCGTGCCGCGGCCCCCGGCGACCGTGCCGTCGTGCTCGGCCCGGCGATCGCCGACAACGCCGCCGTGCGCTGCCGTCCCCAGGACGACTTCGACCAGATCCTCATGTGGGGCGACGAGACGGCGCTTCCGGCCGCGCTCGGCGTGCTGGCCTGGCTGCCCGAACACGTCTCGGCGCACGTGTACTTGGAGGTCCCGCACCGCGCGGACATCCAGCCGATCATCACGCTCGCGGACGTCCAGGTGACCTGGCTGGTCCGCGACGAGGGCGCGCCCTCCGTGGTGGACGCGGTGCGCGCGTCCCAACTCCCCGAGGCCACAAGCCCGTACGCCTGGCTGGCCGGCGAATCCGGAACCATGAAGGAGCTGCGGCGGCACCTGGTGCGCGAACGCGGTTACGACAAGCGGGCGGTGACGTTCGTCGGGTACTGGCGGCGCGGCCTGAGCGAGGACGCGCTGCGGGCGGCGTAACACGCCCGCCTTGCGTCACAACAGAACATTCCAGCCATTCCAGCCACAGAACAGGGGGCGGGGTCGCGAGCCGAAGTTAGGTTAGGCTAACCTAATCGAAGGGTTCGCGACCTCGCCCTTTTTCCTGCCCCACCCGGGAACCACCCCACCCCACCCGGAGGAACCGTTCATGCGCTCGCACCTGCTCAATGACACCACCGCGGAGCTGTACCGCAGTTCCGTGACCGAGGGAGTCGAGCGGGTGGCGGCCAAACTCGCCACCACCACAAGGCCGTTCACCGGCGTCACCCCCGACGCCCTCGCCCCCACGGTCGACGCCGTCGACCTGGACGAGCCGCTCCAGGACACCATCGCCGCCCTGGACGAGCTGGAGGACGTCTACCTCCGCGACGCCGTCTACTTCCACCACCCCCGCTATCTCGCCCACCTCAACTGCCCGGTCGTCATCCCGGCCGTGCTCGGCGAGGCGATCCTCGCCGCGGTCAACTCCTCGCTCGACACCTGGGACCAGTCCGCGGGCGGCACGCTCATCGAGCGCAAGCTCATCGACTGGACCACCGGACGCATCGGCCTCGGCCCCGCGGCCGACGGCGTGTTCACCTCCGGCGGCTCGCAGTCCAACCTCCAGGCGATGCTGCTCGCCCGCGAGGAGGCCAAGGCCACCGACCTGAGCAAACTGCGCGTCTTCGCCTCCGAGGTCAGCCACTTCAGCGTCAAGAAGTCCGCGACGCTGCTCGGCCTCGGCCCCGAGGCGGTCGTCTCCGTCCCGGTCGACCGCGAGAAGCGCATGCAGACCGTGGCCCTCGCCGCCGAACTGGAGCGCTGCCGCGAGAACGGCCTCGTCCCCATGGCCGTCGTCGCCACCGCCGGAACCACCGACTTCGGCTCCATCGACCCGCTCCCCGAGATCGCCGAGCTGTGCGCCCAGTACGACACATGGATGCACGTCGACGCCGCGTACGGCTGCGGACTGCTCGTGTCGAACAAGAACCGCGACCGGCTCGACGGCATCGAACGCGCCGACTCGGTCACCGTCGACTACCACAAGTCGTTCTTCCAGCCCGTGAGTTCGAGCGCGATCCTGGTCCGCGACGGCGCCACCCTGCGGCACGCCACGTACCACGCGGAGTACCTCAACCCGCGGCGCACGGTCGCCGAGCGGATCCCCAACCAGGTCGACAAGTCCCTGCAGACCACGCGCCGCTTCGACGCGCTCAAGCTGTGGCTGACGCTGCGCGTGATGGGCGCCAAGGGCATCGGCGGCCTCTTCGACGAGGTGTGCGACCTGGCGCACGAGGGCTGGCAGCTGCTCGCCGCCGACCCGCGCTTCGACGTGGTCGTGGAGCCGAGCCTGTCCACGCTCGTCTACCGCTACATCCCGGCGGACGTCACCGACCCCTCGGAGATCGACCGCGCCAACCTGTACGCCCGCAAAGCCCTCTTCGCCTCCGGTGACGCCGTCGTCGCGGGCACCAAGGTGGGCGACCGCCAGTACCTGAAGTTCACCCTGCTCAACCCCGAGACGACCCTCGACGACATCTCGGCCGTCCTCGACCTCATCGCCGGCCACGCCGAGCAGTACCTGGGAGACACCCTTGACCGCGCATCCTGAGACGACGAAGAAGAACGTGTACGACTTCATCGGGATCGGACTCGGCCCCTTCAACCTCGGCCTCGCCGCGCTCACCGAGCCGATCGACGAGCTGTCCGGCCTGTTCATCGAGTCCAAGCCGGACTTCGAGTGGCACTCGGGGATGTTCCTCGACGGCGCGCATCTCCAGACCCCGTTCATGTCGGACCTGGTGACGCTCGCCGACCCCACCTCGCCGTACTCCTTCCTCAACTACCTGAAGGAGTCGGGGCGGCTGTACTCGTTCTACATCCGCGAGAACTTCTATCCGCTGCGCGTCGAGTACAACGCGTACTGCAAGTGGGCGGCCGCCAAGCTGTCGTCCATCCGCTTCTCGACGACCGTCACCGAGGTGCGCTACGACGAGGCGGCCGAGGTGTACCTGGTGCACACGGACAAGGGCGAGACCCACCGGGCCCGCCGCCTCGTGCTCGGCACCGGCACCCCGCCGTACGTCCCCGAGGCCTGCCAGGGGCTCGGCGGCGACGGGGTCGTGCACAACTCCCGCTACGTGCAGCACAAGCAGCAGCTCCAGAAGAAGAAGTCGATCACGCTGGTCGGCTCCGGGCAGTCCGCCGCCGAGATCTACTACGACCTCCTCAGCGAGATCGACGTGCACGGCTACCGGCTGAACTGGGTGACGCGCTCGCCGCGCTTCTTCCCGCTGGAGTACACCAAGCTGACGCTGGAGATGACGTCCCCGGACTACATCGACTACTTCCACCAGCTGCCGGAGCAGACCCGCTACTCCCTGGAGGAGCGGCAGAAGGGCCTGTTCAAGGGCATCGACGGTGAGCTGATCGACGCTATCTTCGACCTGCTCTACCAGAAGGGCCTCGACGGCCCCGTGCCGACGCGTCTGCTGACCAACTCGGCGCTGCGCACGGCGAGCCACGAGAACGGCACGTACACCCTCGGCCTGCACCAGGAGGAGCAGGACAAGGAGTTCGAGCTGGAGACCGAGGGCGTGATCCTGGCCACCGGCTACAAGTACACGACGCCCGCCTTCCTGGAGCCGGTCAAGGACCGCATCCGCTGGGACGGCCGGGGCCGCTACGACGTCGCCCGCAACTACTCGATCGACACGACCGGGCGCGGCATCTTCGTGCAGAACGCGTCCGTGCACACCCACTCGATCACCAGCCCGGACCTGGGTATGGGCGCCTACCGCAACAGTTACATCATCGGCGAGCTGCTCGGCACCGAGTACTACCCCGTCGAGAAGACCATCGCGTTCCAGGAGTTCGCAGCATGAGCAACACGAGCACCACGAAAAGCGCCGTAGGGAAACTGACCCTCCGGCCGGTCGACGCTTCCCCGAGCTCTCAACTGCGTTCGAGCAGGGGAGACCCCATTTCCGACGCCGAGCTGCTGCACCGCTGGGTCACCGACCCCAAGGCGGCTTTCTGGCTGATGCAGGACGCCAAGCTCCAGGACGTCGAGCGCGAGTACATGTCGATCGCGGCGCACGAGCACCACGACGCGTTCCTCGGCCTGCACGACGGCGAGCCGGCGTTCCTGATGGAGCGCTACGACCCCCGCTACGTCGAGCTGGTCGGCCTGTACGAGCCCGAGCCCGGCGACATCGGCATGCACTTCCTCACCGCGCCCTCCGACGTCCGGATCCCCGGCTTCACCCGCGCCGTGATCACGACGGTGATGGAGCACCTCTTCACCGACCCGTCGGTGAACCGCGTCGTCGTCGAACCCGACGTCGGCAACAAGGCAGTTCACGCCCTGAACGAGGCCGTCGGCTTCGTCCCCGAGCGTGAGATCGACAAGCCCGAGAAAAAGGCGCTGCTGAGCTTCTGTACGCGCGCCCAGTTCGAAGCGGCCACGGGAAGGACGACCGCAGCATGACCATCGCCGACGCCGCCACCCACCTCTCCCCCGAGCGCTGGGCCGAGGCCAACCGCCTCCTCATCCGCAAGGCCCTGGCCGAGTTCAGTCACGAGCGGCTCCTCATACCCGAGGCCGCCACGGGCCCCGACCGGTTCTCCGTCCTCAGCGACGACGGCCTGACCCGCTACGAGTTCACGGCGCGACGGCTGCGCCTGGACCACTGGCAGGTCTCCGCCGACTCGATCACCCGGCACCGCGACGGCGCCGAACTCCCGCTGAACGCCCTCCAGTTCTTCATCGAGCTGAAGGACAGCCTGGGCCTGAGCGACTCGACGCTGCCGGTCTACCTGGAGGAGATCTCCTCCACGCTCTCCGGCACCTGCTTCAAACTGACGAAGCCGTACCTGTCCTCCGCCGAACTGGCCGCCTCCGGCGACTTCCAGGCGATCGAGACGGGCATGACCGAGGGCCACCCCTGCTTCGTCGCGAACAACGGCCGCCTCGGCTTCGGCGTCCACGAGTACCTCTCGTACGCCCCCGAGACCGCGAGCCCCGTCCGGCTGGTCTGGCTGGCGGCGAGCCGCGAGCGCGCGGCGTTCACGGCGGGCGTGGGCCTGGAGTACGAGTCGTTCCTCCGCGCCGAGCTGGGCGACGAGACGATCGCGCGCTTCGACACCGTCCTGCGCGACAAGGGCCTCGACCCGGCCGACTACCTCCTCATCCCCGCCCACCCGTGGCAGTGGTGGAACAAGCTCTCCGTCACCTTCGCCGCCGAGGTCGCGCAGCAGAACCTGGTGTGCCTGGGCGAGGGCGACGACGAGTACCTGGCACAGCAGTCGATCCGCACGTTCTTCAACAAGAGCGCGCCCGCCAAGCACTACGTGAAGACGGCCCTCTCGGTCATCAACATGGGCTTCATGCGCGGCCTTTCGGCGGCGTACATGGAGGCGACGCCGGCGATCAACGACTGGCTGGCGAACCTCATCGAGAACGACGAGGTCCTCAAGGACACCGGCCTGACGATCATCCGCGAGCGCGCGGCCGTCGGCTACCGGCACCTGGAGTACGAGGCCGCCACCGACCGCTACTCGCCGTACCGCAAGATGCTGGCGGCGCTGTGGCGCGAGTCCCCGGTGGACTCGCTCGGCGAGGGCGAGCGGCTGGCGACGATGGCCTCCCTGCTCCACGTGGACCGCGAGGGCAGGTCCTTCGCGGGCGCCCTGATCGAGCGCTCGGGCCTGACCCCGCGCGAGTGGCTGAAGCCGTACCTCAAGTCGTACCTGACCCCGCTCCTGCACAGCTTCTACGCCTACGACCTGGTGTTCATGCCGCACGGCGAGAACGTCATCCTGGTCCTGGACGAGCAGGGCGTCGTCAAGCGGTCGATCTTCAAGGACATCGCCGAGGAGATCGCGGTGATGGACACGGACGCGGTGCTGCCGCCGGCCGTGGAGCGCATCAAGGCCGACGTCCCCGACGACATGAAGCTCCTGTCGATCTTCACGGACGTCTTCGACTGCTTCTTCCGCTTCCTCGCGGCGAACCTCGTCGAGGACGGCGTCGTGGACGAGGAGACGTTCTGGTCGGCGGTCGCGGACTGCGTGCGCGACTACCAGGCGGCGATGCCCCAACTGGCGGAGAAGTTCGAGCGGTTCGACATGTTCGCCCCGCAGTTCTCGCTCTCCGCCCTCAACCGTCTCCAGCTGCGCAACAACGAGCAGATGGTCGACCTGGCGGACCCCTCGGGTGCGCTCCAGCTGGTGGGTGACCTGGAGAACCCCATCGCGTAGGGAAGTTCGGCCGGTCTCATGGACCAGGGGCTCGGGAGACGGTCCTCCCGGGCCCCTTTCCCGTACGAGAATGGCGGCATGGCGGAAATCATCCAGCGCGACGGCACGTGGACGTATCTCGGGGACACGCTGCGGCTCGTGCCGGGGCGGGACAAGGGCGTGAGCCCGCTGCGCAAGGCGCTGGGCGAGCTGACCGTGCCGCTGACGGCGCTCGCGGGGGCTTCCTTCGAGCAGGGCAAGAAGACGGGCCGCCTGCGCCTGCGGCTGCGCGACGGCGCCGACCCCCTGCTCCAGGCGACCGGCGGCAAGCTGACCGACACCACGGACCCGTACCAGCTCACCGTCGAGTCGGACCGCTACGGCGTCGCCGAGTACTTCGTGGACGAGGTGCGCAACGCGCTGCTCCTGGACGAGGTGCCCACCTCGGCCTGCGCCACGTACTTCCTGCCGGGCCCCGCCGTGCCGCTGTCCGTCTCCGCCGGGGACGGCACGGCGAGCTTCGACGGGGAGCGGGTGCGCCTGGAGTGGAACTGGAAGACGGAAGAGGCCAAGTCCTCGGCCGGTACCCGGGTCCTGGACCTCTCCGACATCACGGCGGTCGAGTGGCAGCCGGCGCTCGGCCTGGAGAACGGCTGCCTGCGCTTCACGGTCCGCTCGTCACCGACGAAGGCGCCGCCGAAGTACGACCCCAACTCCATCGAACTGTGGGGCTTCAAGAAGGACCCCCTGATGGCCCTCGTGGCGGCGGCGGTCCAGGCCCGCCTTCCCCATCCGGGGCCGGCGGGTGAGCCCGCCGCGGCCCCGGCCCTGGAGAAGTCCCCGCCCGCCGCCCCGCAGGAGGACGACCACGACGCCCTCCTGCGCCGTCTGCGCGAACTGGGCGACCTCCACCGGTCCGGTGTCCTGTCGGAGGAAGAGTTCACGGTGGCGAAGGCAGCGATCCTGAAACGCCTGTGACCGCTTGTTTTTCAAGCCCCGCCGACGGCCGCGCAATCAAGGGTGGCCGGGCAAAATCAAGCCCCGCCTGCGATTGAGGCGCGGGGCCCGGGGCAGAGCCCCGCGACCGCAACCACTACGCCTGTACGCGACGCGCAACCACGAACCGGTCCACCTCCGCCCCCGTCTCGGCGAGCCCCCGCACGGTCAACCTGGCCGTACGGCCCACCGCCGCCGGCTCCACATCCACCCGCAGGAACGAATAGTTGGTGTACCGCACCCGCGACCAGTCCACGGTGACCGCCTTCTTGCCGCCCCCGTCCTGCGTCACGTAGGAGGCGAACGGGTCGACCGCCTTCTCGTGCCCCTCGTACGAGTCCTCGACCGGGAACTCGTACAGCCCCTTGCCCGCCGCCCCGGCGGTGACGTACACGACGCCGTCCGTCTCCGGATACGCCGTGCCACCGATCGGCAGCTCCTTGGTGACCTTGTCGCCCTTCAGCACGTCCGTGCGCTCGTAGACGTGGTTGTGCCCGTTGATCACGAGGTCGACCGTGTACTTCTCGAACAGCGGCACCCACTCCTTGCGCACCCCGCCCTCGGAGGCGTGCGCGGTAGCGGTGCAGTAGGCGCAGTGGTGGAAGAACACCACAACGAAATCGATCCCGGACCCGTGCGCCCGGAACTTCCTCAACTGCCGCTCGAACCACGTGGTCTGGGTCCCGCCGCTCACTCCCAGGTTCGCCGGGATCTCGTACGAGACGTCGTTCGCGTCGAGGGAGATCACCGCCGTGTTGCCGTGCACGAAGGAGTAGGCGCCCGGCAGGTTCTTCGGGTCGGGCCCGTTCGTCGGCGGCGCGAACCGGGCCTCCTGGCTCCCGTACCCGTTCGGCGAGTACCAGGCCTCCATGTCGTGGTTGCCGTACGAGACCATCCACGGCACGGACTTGGCGACGGTCTCGGTCTGCGCGAGGAACTGGTCCCAGGTGCGCGCGTCGAACGTGTCGCTGGTCTTCCCCTGCCCGGAGGGGTCCGCGTACGCGATGTCGCCCGCGTGCAGATGGAAGGCCGGGCCCTGGGCGAGGATCAGGGAGTCGTTGGCGAGCGCGTGGTAGCTGACGCCCTGGTCGCCGAAGGCGGTGAACGTGAAGCGCTCCGAACGGGCGGGCGCGGTCGTGAACGTGCCGATGGTGCCCGCGAACTTCGGCGACGCCGGGTCGAAGCCCCGGTGACCGACCCCGTAGCAGTACGTCCGGCCCGGCTTGAGGTGGGTCAGCTTCGCGTGCACGTAGTACTGGGTGTGGTCGGCGCTGGTGCCGACGCCCGCCGGGGTGTAGAGGGCCCGCAGCTCGGCGGGGATCTTCCGCGACAGCTCACCGGCACTGCTCCCGACCCGGATGAACGGGTCCTTCACCGCGACCGGCACCTGCCAGGACACGGTCATCTCGGTGCGCGCGTCGTCGCCGTACGAGAGGTGCCGGCCGAAGGGCGCGACGAGCGCGCCGTCGACGGCCTCCGTGGCGGCCGCCGGAGCGGCCGAGGGGCTCGCGGCCCGCGCGGCACCCGGCACGAATACCCCGCCCGCGACCGCGCCGAGCGTGACGGCACCGCAACGCATCACGGTCCGCCGCGAGAACCGGCTGCGCAGATACTCGTGCTGCTCGGCAAGCGACCGGTCGGCGAGTTCGGCGGGTACGCCCATACGTGGAATGTCCATGCCCCGAAAGATGCTCTAGGCACCTATCCGCCAGGAATACACGGGGTGAACGCGACCACACACTTGAGCCGATCAAGCCCCGCCGGCGATTGAGGCGCGGGGCCCGGGGCAGAGCCCCGCGACCGCAACCCACGCCCACCCGAGGGACACTCCTGCCCGATATCGGGCAGGATTCTTGCGAAACCGACCCGGAACCCCGAGGATCGGCTCGTGCACGAGGAACTTGTCGACCACCTGACGCGCAGCACCGCCCTGAGCCGGGGCGAAGCGCTGCGGGTGGTCCAGGACGTGCTCGCCTACTTCGACGAGTCGACGGAGGACTACGTCCGCCGCCGGCACCGCGAGCTCCAGGGTCAGGGCCTGGTGAACGCGGAGATCTTCGAGCGGATCCTGGCGGATCTGCGCTACCGGGCGGTGTCGCCGCCGGAGCTCTCCCTCCGCCAGCTGCGCCGCATCGTCTACGGCTGAGGGGAATCTCAACACTTATGTGCGGAATCGTCGGTTACATCGGCAAGCGTGACGTCGCGCCGCTCCTTCTCGAAGGGCTGCAGCGCCTGGAGTACCGCGGTTACGACTCCGCGGGCGTCGTCATCACCAGCCCCAAGGCCACCGGCCTGAAGATGGTCAAGGCCAAGGGCCGGGTGCGCGACCTGGAGGCGAAGGTCCCGGCCCGCTTCAAGGGCACCACGGGCATCGCCCACACCCGCTGGGCCACGCACGGCGCGCCGTCCGACCACAACGCGCACCCGCACATGTCCGCCGACGACAAGGTCGCGGTCGTCCACAACGGCATCATCGACAACGCCTCCGACCTGCGCGCCAAGCTGGTCGCCGAGGGCGTCGAGTTCCTCTCGGAGACCGACACCGAGGTGCTCACCCACCTCATCGCCCGCTCCCAGCTGCCCGAGCTCGAGGACAAGGTCCGCGAGGCGCTGCACCTGATCGAGGGCACGTACGGCATCGCGGTCGTGCACGCCGACTTCCCGGACCGGATCGTCGTCGCGCGCAACGGTTCGCCGGTCGTCCTCGGCATCGGCGACAAGGAGATGTTCGTCGCCTCGGACATCGCCGCGCTGATCACCCACACCCGCCAGATCGTCACGCTCGACGACGGCGAGATGGCCACGCTGAAGGCCGACGACTTCCGTACGTACACCACGGCGGGCACCCGCACGGCCAACGAGCCGACCACCGTGGACCTCGAGGCCGCCTCCTTCGACATGGGCGACCACGACACGTACATGCACAAGGAGATCTCCGAGCAGGCCGACGCCGTGGACCGCGTGCTGCGCGGCCGCATCGACGACCGGTTCTCCACCGTGCACCTGGGCGGCCTCAACCTGGACGCCCGCGAGGCCCGCACCGTGCGCCGCGTGAAGATCCTCGGCTGCGGCACCTCGTACCACGCGGGCCTGATCGGCGCCCAGCTGATCGAGGAGCTGGCCCGCATCCCCGCGGACGCCGAGCCGGCCTCCGAGTTCCGCTACCGCAACGCGGTCGTGGACCCCGACACCCTCTACATCGCGGTCTCCCAGTCGGGCGAGACGTACGACGTGCTCGCCGCGGTCCAGGAGCTGAAGCGCAAGGGCGCCCGCGTCTTCGGCGTCGTGAACGTCGTCGGCTCGGCCATCGCCCGGGAGTCGGACGCGGGCGTCTACGTCCACGCGGGCCCGGAGGTCTGCGTCGTCTCGACCAAGTGCTTCACGAACACCACGGTCGCCTTCGCCCTCCTGGCCCTGCACCTCGGCCGCATCCGCGACCTCTCGGTCGCCGACGGCAAGCGGATCATCGAGGGCCTGCGCAAGCTCCCGGCCCAGATCACCGAGATCCTGGAGCAGGAAGCGGAGATCAAGAAGATCGCCGAGGAGTACGCGGACGCCCGCTCGATGATGTTCATCGGCCGCGTCCGGGGCTACCCGGTGGCCCGCGAGGCGTCCCTGAAGCTCAAGGAGGTCTCGTACATCCACGCCGAGGCCTACCCGGCGTCCGAGCTGAAGCACGGCCCGCTGGCCCTCATCGAGCCGGCGCTCCCGACGGTGGCGATCGTCCCGGACGACGACCTGCTGGAGAAGAACCGCGCCGCGATGGAGGAGATCAAGGCCCGCGCCGGCCGCATCCTCGCGGTCGCCCACCAGGAGCAGGAGAAGGCCGACCGCACGATCGTCGTCCCGAAGAACGAGGACGAGCTGGACCCGATCCTGATGGGCATCCCGCTCCAACTCCTCGCCTACCACACGGCCTTGGCCCTCGGCCGCGACATCGACAAGCCCCGCAACCTGGCGAAGTCGGTCACGGTCGAGTAGGCAGAGCCCAAGCCGACACAAACGGGTCCCGTACGCGCCACCATGCGCACGGGACCCGTTTTCGAGAGGGCCGGGGCCGCCCATTGCCCCGCCCTTGGCCGTCGGCCGGCGGCCGTCACCCGCCGGCCATCAGCCCGCCCGGCATCTTCCAGCGACCCGTATTTACCCTTCACAAGGGCACAAAGCACCTCTACGCGGGAGTAGATTTATCCAACGGCGCAATTTCGCCCGGTACCTCAACTCCCGGCCCCCGCGGGAACTTACGGGATGACGATGACGGGCCGCTGCGCGCGCCGCGCGAGCCGCCCCGCGACCGAGCCGAAGATCCGCCCGACGAGCCCGTGGGTCGAGCCCACGACGATGGCGTCGGCCGAGTACTCGTGCCCGACCTCCTCCAGCTCGTGGCAGATGTCGCCACCGCGCTCGACGAGGATCCAGGGCACCTCGGACAGATACTCCGCGCAGGCCAGTTCGAGCCCCAGGACTTCCGTGCGGTGATCCGGCACGTCCACGAACACGGGCGGTTCGCAGCCCGCCCACACCGTGGTGGGCAGCCGGTTGGCCACATGGACGATGATCAGCCCCGAGCCCGAACGGTGGGCCATGCCGATGGCGTACGCGAGTGCCCGCTCGCTCGACGTCGAGCCGTCGAAACCGACGACGACACCGTGCTTGAAAGCGGGATCACAGGCTTGACGTGTCTCTTCCGCCGCTCGGGGCGTCGCCGTGGGTTCGGCGACCTGCCGCTTGCGGTCCGCGGGTTCAGGGATTTCGTGACCGGCCATGAGTGTCTCGGCGTGTACCTCGTGGGCCTCTAAAGAGGGGACGACAACTGATCGGCGGAGCTGTGTCCGGGAATCATCTTCCCAACCCCATACCCCCAAGGGTACGGCGACACTCCTCCTCTGCCCAGACTCTGATTCCGGGCGCCAGAGCTGCGCCTTCTTCGTCGATGGTCTCGCTCCGCCGCGTTCAGGGGAGCATGCACGAGGGGCGACCGTATGGCAATGGTTGCTGCCCCGTACAGGCGGTTTGCGCACTCAACTGGGCGTCTGTAGTCCCCCGACGAAGTGACCCGGGCCGGTCGGCGGCGTTGAACTCGCGTACCGAAGACACAGGGAGCACTCCGTGCCCGGACCGACCGTCCACCGGCGACCCAGCGCCGCACACCGTCACGACACCGCCCTGCCCGCGCGCTGGGCCGCCTTCAGCTGCGTCCTGGTGCCGCTCGTACTCGTCTGGTACGGCTCGTCCGCCGGGGGCGCCGGCGGCGCCGCCCTGGGCCTCGCGGCGATCACCGCGGCGTGCCGACTGCTCCTTCGACGGTCGGAGCGCGGGGCTGCACAGTTGCACAGTGAACAATGCGGCGCGCATGGTGTTGAGCGCGAGCGGAACGGTCCGCGGACGCGGGACGGCGGCCGTCGCGCCGGGTGGGATACGCCGGTTGGCTGACCGGTTTCAACGCGACGCTCCGATAATTTTCAGCCAACTTGGGTCAGTGGGCCTTCCCTTGCCTCCGGCCTCCTCCAACCCCCTTGCGACCAGGGCGGAATCCACCATGGAAGGCGCTTGCGCCCTACGGGGACCGGCCACGGAGTTGAGGCGCACTTCCCAGCAACGCCCCTGAGTGCGACGCTTCGTGATCGAATGCTTCACGCCAAGTTGCCTTGTCGACAATCTGTCAGGTTCTTAACTGGTCACGACGGCACCATGGGACGCAGTAGATTCGATCATGACTGTCTGATCTGAAGGCGGCGGGGGACTTCGTGCATCACCGAGGGGACACGTGCAGGAGCGAACGACCCGTCAAAATATTGAGGGAGCCGGGATCACCGAGGGGGGCTTAGCAGCATGAGCCACGACGCCACCACCGCGCCGGAGGCGGCGGCTCGCAAGCTGTCGGGGCGCCGCCGACGAGAGATCGTCGCGGTGCTGCTGTTCAGCGGCGGACCCATCTTCGAGAGTTCCATTCCGCTCTCCGTGTTCGGCATCGACCGACAGGACGCGGGAGTTCCGCGCTATCGATTGCTCGTGTGCTCGGGCGAAGACGGGCCCCTGAGGACCACGGGGGGACTCGAACTCACCGCGCCGCACGGCCTCGAGGCGATATCGCGAGCGGGCACGGTCGTCGTGCCCGCCTGGCGGTCCATCACTTCTCCGCCACCGGAGGAGGCGCTGGACGCGCTGCGCCGCGCCCACGAGGAGGGCGCGCGCATCGTCGGCCTGTGCACGGGAGCCTTCGTGCTCGCCGCGGCGGGCCTGCTGGACGGCCGTCCGGCGACCACGCACTGGATGTACGCCCCGACGCTCGCCAAGCGCTACCCGTCGGTCCATGTGGACCCGCGCGAGCTCTTCGTGGACGACGGCGACGTACTGACGAGTGCCGGCACGGCGGCCGGTATAGATCTCTGTCTGCACATCGTGCGCACGGACCACGGCAACGAGGCGGCCGGAGCGCTCGCCCGCCGCCTGGTGGTCCCGCCGCGCCGCAGCGGCGGCCAGGAGCGCTATCTCGACCGGTCTTTACCGGAGGAGATCGGCGCGGACCCGCTGGCCGAGGTCGTCGCCTGGGCCCTGGAGCACCTCCACGAGCAGTTCGACGTGGAGACGCTGGCCGCCCGCGCCTATATGAGCCGCCGCACCTTCGACCGCCGCTTCCGGTCGCTGACGGGGTCCGCCCCGCTCCAGTGGCTGATCACGCAGCGGGTGCTGCAGGCCCAGCGGCTCCTGGAGACGTCCGACTACTCGGTCGACGAGGTGGCGGGCCGCTGCGGCTTCCGCTCCCCCGTCGCGCTGCGCGGGCACTTCCGCCGCCAGCTGGGCTCGTCCCCGGCCGCGTACCGGGCGGCGTACCGGGCTCGCAGGCCGCAGCAGGGCGAGGGGAAGCCCGAGAAGCCGGACAGGCCGGTCGAGCTGACGGGCGTGCCGGGCGGCGAGGGGACGCCGGTCCCCGTGCAGTCCCGGCGCACCGCGGCCGCGAACGCGCTCGGCCCGCCGGCGGCCTCGATGCCGACGGGCCACTCGGGACTGCCGGGCCCACGCACGGCCTCGTAGCCCCCGCGACACAGCACCGAGCACAGGAGCCGACGCCCGTCGTCTGCCAGTGGGAAGTCCGGACCCGTAGGGTTGGGCGCATGAACGATCGCATGGTGTGGATCGACTGCGAGATGACCGGACTCTCGCTGGCGAACGACGCGCTCATCGAGGTGGCCGCACTGGTCACCGACTCGGAGCTGAACGTACTCGGCGACGGAGTGGACATCGTGATCCGCCCGCCGGACGAGGCCCTGGAGACCATGCCTGAGGTGGTACGCAATATGCACACCGCCTCGGGTCTCCTCGACGAGCTGGCGGGCGGCACGACGCTCGCGGACGCCGAGGAACAGGTCCTGGCGTACGTACGTGAGCACGTCAAAGACGCGGGCAAGGCCCCGCTGTGCGGGAACTCGGTCGGTACCGACCGCGGATTCCTGCTGCGTGACATGCCGACGCTGGAGGACTACCTCCACTACCGGATCGTCGATGTGTCCTCGGTCAAGGAGCTCGCCAGGCGCTGGTACCCGAGGGCGTACTTCAACAGTCCGGACAAGAACGGCAACCACCGGGCGCTCGCGGACATCCGCGAGTCCATCGCCGAGCTGCGCTACTACCGCGAGGCGGTCTTCGTCCCGCAGCCCGGGCCCGACTCGGACACCGCGAAGTCGATCGCGGCGAAGTATGTCCTGCCTGCCGAGTAACCACTTGTAAACCCCTGTGTACGGGGTCCGGGCCCGCTCGGGAAAGGTGTGCGCGAGCACCCCTTCGGACCCTGTACACTTTTTCTCGGCCGGTCGGAAGAAAGACAAACGACCGGACATGGTGGGTGTAGCTCAGTTGGTAGAGCACCTGGTTGTGGTCCAGGTGGCCGCGGGTTCAAGTCCCGTCACTCACCCTGAAGGGTCCGAAGGCCCCGGTTCGAGAGAACCGGGGCCTTCGGCGTTCCCGGGGAGATCCGGTCCCCCGGTCCGCATCTACGACGAGCCGCGGACCACGAGCTCCGTCGGAAGCACCAGGTGGCGCTGCGTGCCGCGGCGGACGGACGAGCGCTTCCCCTGCCCGGCCATGGCGATCTCGTCGAGCAGCAGCTCGGTCATCGCGCGGCCCATGTCCAGGGTGGGCTGGCGGACGCTGGTGAGGCCCGGCTCCATGTGGCGGGCGATCACCGAGTCGTCGAAGCCGACCAGGGAGACGTCGTCGGGGATGCGGCGGCCCGCCTCGCGCAGCACCTGGCGGGCGCCGGAGGCCATCAGGTCGGAGCAGGCGAAGACCGCGTCGAGGCCGGGGCTGCGCTCCAGCAGCTCCGCCATGCAGCGCCGGCCGCCCTCCTCCGTGAAGTCTCCGTAGGCCACCAGCTTCTCGTCGTACGAGAGCCCGGCCTCGGCCAGCTCGTCCTGGTAGCCGACGAGCCGGCGCTGGGCCCCGTACACGTCGAGCGGGCCCGCGATGATCGCGACGGAGCGGCGGCCGCGGGAGACCAGGTGCTCGACGGCGGAGCGGGCACCCGCGTAGTTGTCGGTGTCGACCGAGGGCAGCGGCTCGCCCGCGGAGCGGGGGCCGCTGATCACGGTCGGGATGTCCATCTGCATGAGGCGGTCCGCGAGCGGGTCGTCGGAGTGCACCGAGACCAGCAGGACGCCGTCGACCCGGTGGGCGGCGAGGTAGGCGGCGAGCCGGTCCTGTTCGCGCTCGCCGCGGGCGAAGGTGAGCAGGAGCTGGAGGTTGGACTCGGCGAGGGCGAGGCCGACGCCGCCGACCATGCCGGAGAAGTACGGCTCGGAGAAGAACCGGGACTCGGCCTCCGGGACCACCACGGCTATCGAGTCCGAGCGGTTGGCCGCGAGGGCGCGCGCCGCCGTGTTCGGCACGTAGCCGAGCTCGGCCACCGCCTCCTCCACCGCCGCCCGCGTCTGGTCGCTGACCCGCGGCGATCCGTTGATGACGCGGGAGACCGTCCCCCGGCCGACGCCCGCTCGGGCCGCGACCTCCTCGAGGGTCGGGCGCCTGCCGTGCGTGCCGTGAGCCACCATGACTCCTACCTCCCCAGATCTTGAGCGGAATCTAACAGCCCGATAACCGCACGAACTTGTCGCCGCCGAGTGTCTTGACACCCCGGGTTCGAGCGACGACCCTTCAACTCATCACGGGTGGGAGCGCTCCCACCCTACTGGACGCATACAGAAGCCGCACGTTCCCCGCCCGAGCCGCACGTGAACAAACGGGCCCAGTAGAGCAGTTGGCAGCAGGCCGGGATCTGCACGTCTCAGCATCAAGAGCACATGAGCACTTGGAGGACGCAATGCGCACTGCCCGTACGTCCCGACGCGCGATGACCTTCGCGGTCGTCGCCGCCCTGGCCACAGGGCTGCTTGCCGGTTGTGCGAGCGATGACGACGACGGCTCCGGGGGCGCCGGAGGTTCCGGGGACAAGAAGGGCTCGACCACGCTGACGGTCGGCACCTTCGGCACCTTCGGTTACAAGCAGGCCGGGCTCTACGACGAGTACATGAAGCTGCACAAGAACGTCACCATCAAGGAGAACGTCACCACCCGGACCGACGTCTACTGGCCCAAGACCCTCACACGTCTGCAGGCCGGCTCCGGCACCGACGACATCCAGGCCATCGAGATCGGCAACATCACCGAGGCCGTGCAGACGCAGGCGAACAAGTTCGTCGACCTCGGCAAGGAGGTCGACAAGTCGCAGTGGCTGGACTGGAAGAACAAGCAGGCCACCACCAAGGACGGCAAGCTGATCGGCCTCGGCACCGACGTCGGCCCGATGGCGATCTGCTACCGCAAGGACCTCTTCAAGAAGGCCGGGCTGCCCACCGACCGCACCAAGCTCGCCGAGATGTGGAAGGGCGACTGGGCAAAGTACGTCGACGTCGGCAAGGACTACATGAAGAAGGCGCCGGACGACACCAAGTTCGTGGACTCCGCCGCATCGGTCTACAACGCGGCGCTGGGCGGCGCGAAGGACCGCTACTACGACGAAAGCGGCAAGGTCATCTGGGACAAGTCCCAGGGTGTGAAGGACTCCTGGGACGCGGCGATGGAGGTGGCGACCTCCAACATGTCGGCGAAGCTGAAGCAGTTCGACAAGCCGTGGGACCAGGGCTACGCGAACGGCACCTTCGCCACCGTCGCCTGCCCGGCGTGGATGATCGGCTACATCCAGGAGAAGTCCGGTGACTCCGGCAAGGGCAAGTGGGACGTGGCGGCCGCGCCGACCGCGGCCAACTGGGGCGGCTCGTTCATCGGCGTGCCGACGGCGAGCAAGCACCAGAAGGAGGCCATCGCCCTGGCGAAGTGGCTGACCGCCCCCGAGCAGCAGGCGAAGGTCTTCGCCAAGCAGGCCAGCTTCCCGTCGACCCCGTCGGCGTACGCGGGTCTGAAGCCGAAGGCCGACACCACGGCCTACTTCTCGAACGCACCGCTCACGCAGATCTTCTCCGACTCGGCGAAGACCATCCCGGTGCAGATCTTCGGCATCAAGGACCAGCCGATCAACACCGCGATCACGGACACCGGCATCCTCCAGGTCGAGCAGAAGGGCAAGTCGCCCAAGCAGGGCTGGGACGCGGCCACCAATGAGGTCAAGGACGTGCTCGGCCAGTGACCAGCTCCAACGAGGCTCTCGCGCAGTCCGCGTCGAGCGCCGACGCCGCGTCCGACTCCACCAAGGAGTCGGGCGTGGCCCGGGGCGCTCAGGGTCGCGGTACGCCGAAGAACGCCGACTCCTGGCGCAGCCGGCTGTACCGCTGGGACATGAAGGCGTCCCCGTACGCGTTCATCGCCCCCTTCTTCATCATCTTCGGCGCCTTCTCCCTGGTGCCGCTGCTCTACACCGCCTGGTACTCGCTGCACGACGTGCAGCTGGCGAACCTGGACGGCCAGACCTGGGCGGGTCTGGAGAACTACACGAACCTGTTCCAGTCGGACTTCTTCTGGAACGCGCTGAAGAACACCCTGACCATCGGGGTCATCTCCACGGTGCCGCAGCTGGCCGCGGCGATCTGGCTCGCGCACATGCTCAACTATCGGTTGCGCGGCTCGGTCGTGTGGCGGGTCATCGTGCTCACCCCGTACGCGACATCGGTGGCCGCCGCGACGCTCGTCTTCGTGATGCTCTTCGCCCCGGACAGCGGGATGATCAACTGGGCCCTCGACTCCATAGGGCTCGACAAGATCAACTGGCGGGAGTCCGACTGGGGTTCGCAGCTCGCGGTGTCCTCGATCGTGATCTGGCGGTGGACCGGGTACAACGCGCTGATCTACCTGGCGGCGATGCAGGCCATCCCGGCCGACCTCTACGAGTCGGCGGCGCTCGACGGGGCCAACCGCTGGCAGCAGTTCCGGCACGTGACCATCCCGATGCTGCGGCCGACGATCCTGTTCACGGTCGTCGTCTCCACCATCGGAGCGATGCAACTCTTCGGTGAGCCCCTGCTGTTCGGCGGGGTCAGCGGCACCAAGGGCGGGTCCGAGCACCAGTACCAGACGATCGGTCTCTACATGTACGACCAGGGCTGGATCGTCGGCAACCTCGGCAAGGCGTCCGCGATCGCCTGGTCGATGTTCCTGATCCTGCTGGTCGTCGCCGCGATCAACATGCTGATCTCCCGCCGGCTGAGGAAGTCCCAATGACCACCATCGAAGATGTGACGCAGCCGAAGCGCCGCCGGGTCCTGGGCGCGGGCAAGCAACTGCACGCGGGACCCGTCACATACGTCGCGCTGGCCCTGTTCGCCGTGATCTCCCTCGCCCCGCTGCTGTGGACGGTGATCGCGGCCTCGCGCACCAACGCGCGCCTCGCGCAGACGCCGCCGCCGTTCTGGATCGGCGGGAATCTGTTCAAGAACCTGGAGACCGCCTGGAACCAGGCCGGCCTCGGCTCGGCGATGTGGAACAGCATTCTCGTCGCCTCGGCCATCACCGTCGGCACGGTGCTGTTCTCCACGCTGGCCGGGTTCGCCTTCGCCAAGCTGAAGTTCCGCTTCTCCACGACGCTGCTTCTGATGACCATCGGGACGATGATGATTCCGCCGCAACTCGCGGTGGTGCCGCTGTACTTGTGGATGACCGACCTGGGCTGGGCGAACCATCTGCAGACCGTCATCCTGCCGACGCTGGTGTCCGCGTTCGGGACGTTCTTCATGCGCCAATACCTGGTGCAGGCGCTGCCGGGCGAGCTCATCGAGGCGGCGCGGGTCGACGGGGCGAGCAGCCTCAGGGTCGTGTGGCACGTCGTCTTTCCCGCGGCGCGGCCCGCGATGGCCGTGCTCGGGCTGCTGACCTTCGTGATGGCCTGGAACGACTTCCTGTGGCCGATCATCGCCCTCACCCAGGAGAACCCCACGGTTCAGGTCGCCCTGAACGCGTTGGGGACGGGGTACATCCCCGACGACTCGGTGATCATGGCGGGGGCGCTGCTGGGGACGTTGCCGCTGCTCGTCGCGTTTTTGCTGTTCGGGAAGCAGATTGTGGGCGGGATCATGCAGGGGGCGGTCAAGGGGTAGCTCCGGGGGGCGGCGGGGCGTCTGTGTTGTGCCCCGTCCGCCCCTACGTCTCGGGGCTCTGCCCCGGACCCCGCTGCTCAATCTCCCCCAGCTACCGCTGGGAGGTGCCCCCTGCAGGGGCTTGATCGGCCCACCCGGCTGAGTGGCCCACCGGATTGTCGTGCTCGCCCGCCGAGGGATCTCTTTACTACCTATGGGAGCGCTCCTATGACCACCACCGACAACAGCAGCCCCGAGCTCGCCGACGCGCCCGCCAGTACCCGGTTTCCCGCTGGGTTTCTATGGGGGGCGGCCACCGCCTCGTATCAGATCGAGGGGGCCGTGCGGGAGGACGGGAGGACGCCGTCGATCTGGGACACGTTCAGTCATACGCCGGGGAAGGTGCTGAACGGTGACACCGGGGACGTCGCCGTGGACCACTACCACCGGTGGCGCGACGACGTGCGGCTGATGGCCGACCTGGGGCTGACCGCGTACCGGTTCTCCGTGGCGTGGCCGCGGGTGCAGCCCACCGGGCGCGGGCCCGCCGTGCAGCGTGGGCTCGACTTCTACCGGGGGCTCGTCGACGAGCTGCTCGGCCATGGGATCAAGCCCGTCGTGACGCTCTACCACTGGGACCTGCCGCAGGAGCTGGAGAACGCGGGCGGCTGGCCCGAGCGGGACACCGCACAGCGGTTCGCGGAGTACGCGGGGATCGTCGGCGAGGCGCTCGGCGACCGCGTCGAGAGCTGGGTGACCCTCAACGAGCCCTGGTGCAGCGCCTTCTTGGGGTACGGGTCCGGGGTGCACGCCCCCGGGCGGACGGACCCGGCGGCCGCCCTGCGCGCGGCGCACCACCTCAACCTCGGTCACGGTCTCGCCAGTTCGACCCTGCGCGAGGTGCTGCCCGCGCGGGCCCGGATCGGCATCAGCCTCAACCCGAGCGTCGTCCGGGCGCTCACCGACGCCCCCGCCGACCTGGACGCCCGGCGCCGGATCGACGCGCTCGCGAACCGGGTCTTCACCGGGCCGCTGCTGAAGGGCGCCTACCCGCGCGACCTGATCACCGACACCGCGGCCGTCACCGACTGGTCGTTCGTGCGGGACGGGGACCTCGCGGCGATCCACCAGCCGCTCGACTTCATCGGCCTGAACTACTACACGCCGGCCGTCGTCTCGGCCGCCGACCCGGCCCGTACCGGCCCCCGCCTCGACGGCCACGGCGCCAGCGAGCACACCCCGTGGCCGGCCGCCGACGGCGTCGCCTTCCACCACGCGCCCGGCGAACTCACCGCCATGAACTGGCCCGTGGACCCGACCGGGCTCACCGACCTGCTCCTCGACCACACCGCGCAGGCACCGGGCATCCCGCTCTACGTGACCGAGAACGGGGCGGCGTACGAGGACGTGGTCGACGCCGAGGGCCGGGTGCACGACCCGGACCGGATCCGCTATCTGCACGCGCACCTGGCCGCCGTCCACGACGCCATCGAGCAGGGCGCCGACGTCCGCGGCTACTTCCTCTGGTCGCTGCTCGACAACTTCGAGTGGGCCTACGGATACGGCAAGCGGTTCGGCGCCGTGTACGTCGACTACGAGACGCAGCAGCGCATCCCGAAGTCCAGCGCCACCTGGTACTCCCGGGTGGCCCGCAGCGGGGGGCTGCCCGCCGAGTCCTGATCCGGCGGGCTGGGGCCGGTGCGCGTCGCGTGGCAGCGACGCGCACCGGCCCTTATTTTGCCCATATGCCCGTTACTTACCGATACGAGCGGTTCTGAGACGCCATGGGTGTGCTCAAGGACCATCCGGAACTCGTCCTGTTCGTGAGCCTCGCGCTCGGCTACCTCGTCGGGAAGCTACGCGTGGGGCCGCTGACGCTGGGCGGCATTTGCGGGACGCTGATCGTCTCGCTGCTGCTCGGGGCCTGGACCAAGGCCCATGTCTCCGACGACGTGAAGACCGTGTTCTTCGCGCTGTTCATCTTCGCGCTCGGCTACATGGCCGGGCCGCAGTTCTTCCGCAACCTCAACAAGAAGAGCCTGCGCTTCTTCGTGCTCTGCGGCATCGAGCTGGTCTGCGTCATCGGCATCGCGCTCGGCCTCGCCGACTGGTTCGACCTGGACGTCGGCACCGCCTCCGGCATCCTGGCCGGCGCCGCCACCGAGTCCGCCGTGGTCGGCACGGCCACCGAGTCCATCGGCAAGCTCAGCAACCTCTCGGCCGCCCAGATCTCCGAGTACCAGGGCAACGTCGCCACCGCGTACACGGTCTGCTACCTGTTCGGCCTGATCACGATCGTGCTCTACACGAGCCAGATCATGCCGATGATGATGCGCATCAACCTGCGCGACGCCGCCCGCGAGCTGTGGGAGCGCACGCGCAGCCGCGGCAGCCTGGAGGCGGACGAGCGCCCCGCCCTGCCGGGCATGGTGGGCCGCACCTACCTGGTGACGACCGCCGACGGCCGTACGCTCGGGGACCTGCAGTCCTCGCTCGGCGAGCGGGTCACCGTCGAGGCGGTCAAGCGCGGCAGCAAGGTCCTCGACGTCGCGCCCGGCCTCGAACTCACCCTCTCCGACCTGGTGCTCCTGGTCGGCCGCCGGTCGAACGTGATCGGCGCGGGCCGGGTCATCGGCCCCGAGACGCCGGGCGTGCCCGGGCTCGACTCGCCGCTCGCGTCGCGGGAGGTGTCGGTCACCGACAAGGCGCTGGACGGGAAGTCCGTCGACGAGGTGCAGAAGGCGTACCCCGAGTTCTACAAGGACGGGGTCTACGTCACCGACATCACCCGCGGCGACCAGGACATGCCGGCCAACGGCGACACGGTCCTGCACCGCGGCGACGTACTGACCCTGGTCGGTGCCCGCTCGGGCCTGAACAAGCTGGTCGCGCGGATCGGCTCGGTGGTCAAGAACGACGCCACCGACTTCATCTATCTGGGGTTCGGCATCGCGGCCGGTTCGCTGCTCGGGCAGGTCGTGGTCAAGTTCGGCGACATCCCGATGTCGCTCGGCACCGGCGGCGGCTGTCTGATCTCCGGGCTGCTCTTCGGCTGGTTCCGCTCGCGCTCGCAGACCTTCGGCGCGTTCCCGCCGCAGGCCGCGTCCACGATCAAGGACATGGGGCTCGCGGTCTTCATCGCCTGCACGGGCCTCGTCTCCGGCCCGCAGGCCTGGCCGCTGATCAAGGAGTACGGGGCGCTGCTCCCGTTCGCGGGGATCGCGATGGTGCTGATCCCCGCGACGATCTCGCTCTTCGTCGGCCGCAAGCTGCTCAAGATCGAGAAGCCGCTCCTGATCGGCGCCATCGCGGGACAGCAGTGCTCGACCCCCGCGATCACCGCGGTCACCCAGGTGGCGCAGTCGTCGGTGCCGATGCTCGGCTACACGATCACGTACGCCCTCTCCAACTTCCTGCTCCCGCTGACGGGCCCCGTGCTCGTCGGCATCCTCGGCAACTGAGAGGACGGCCACAGAGTGATCGACTTCCTCAACCGGAACATCTTCCAGCCCTATCCGGAACTCCTGGTCTTCCTCACGGTCGCCTTCGGCTTCCTGCTCGGGAAGGTCCGCTACAAGGCCATCGCGCTCGGCGCCGTCACCGGCTGCCTCATCGCGGGCCTGCTGCTCGGCGCCTGGACCGAGGTCGAGATCAACGGCACGGTGAAGAGCCTGTTCTTCATCATGTTTCTGTTCGCCCTCGGCTACAAGGTCGGCCCGCAGTTCTTCCGCGGCCTCAAGACGGACGGCCTGCCGCAGGTGCTCAACGCCGTCGTGGTCTGCGTCTCCGGCCTGCTGATCTGCTGGGTCTTCGCCGCGATGCTCGGCTACGGCCCCGGGCTCTCGGCCGGACTGCTCGGCGGCGCGCTCACCCAGTCCGCCGTGATCGGTGTCGCGCAGGACGCCATCGGCACCCTGCCGGGACTGTCCTCCGGGGCGGCCAAGCACGAGGAGAACCTCGTCGCGATCGGCTACGCGGTGACGTATCCGCTCGGCACCATCCTGTGCGCGATGCTGCTCGCCAACGTCCTGCCGAGGCTCTACAAGAAGGACCTCGCGGCCGAATCGGCGCAGATGGCCAAGGAGTTGGACGCCCCCGACAACGACCCGGACCTCGCCGAGGGCTACTACGAGGTGGTGCTGCGCGCTTACACGATCGAGCGCCCCGACATCGTCGGCCGCACCATCGACGACTTCGAGAAGCAGCAGCAGGAGCTCGGCCACCGCATCTACCTCACCCGGGTGCGCCGCGACGGGCAGATCCTCGACCACACCCAGCAGACCGTGCTGCGCGAGGGCGACGTCGTCGCGGTCAGCGCGCTGCGCGGCTCGCTCGTCGACTACGACGCCCGCACCCACATCGGCATGGAGACCGACGACGTCGAGCTGCTCGGCTACGAGACGGAGACGCTGCACGTGGTGGCGTCCGAGAAGGCCCAAATGGGCAAGACCGTCGCGGAGTTGCGCCGGGAGCCGTTCATGGTCGGCGTCTACATCGACAAGATCTACCGCTCGGGCGCCGAGTTCCCCTACCGCCTCTCCTCGAAGGTCGAGCGCGGCGACACGCTCGTCCTCACCGGGCCCAAGCGGCTCGTGGACCCGGCGGGCGCGGCCCTCGGCAAGCCGGTGCCGACCTCGTTCGCCACCGACATGATCTGGGTGGGGCTCGGCATCTTCCTCGGCGGCTGCATCGGCATCCCCGCGCTGACCGTCTCCGGCGTCCCGATCTCGCTGTCCACCTCGGGCGGCGCGCTCATCATGGGCCTCGTCTTCGGCTACATCCGCGGCAAGTACCCGACCTACGGCAATGTGCCGCCCGGCGCCCAGTGGTTCATGGACACGCTCGGCCTGTGCATGTTCGTCGCCATCGTCGGCATCAACGCCGGCCCGAGCTTCACCTCGGGGCTCTCCGACGCCGGCTGGGGCCTGCTGGTGTTCGGCGCGGTCGCCACCGTCGTCCCGCTGATCATCGGCTTCCTGTTCGGCCACTACGTGCAGAAGATCCGCTTCCCGATCCTGATGGGCGTGCTCGCCGGCGGCCAGACCACCACCGCGGCGATCGGCGCGATCAACGAGTCCTCCCGCTCCCAGGTGCCGACCCTCGGCTACACGATCCCGTACGCGGTCGGCAACGTGCTCCTGACCATCTGGGGCGCCGTGATCGTCCTCCTCCAACACTGAGCCCCCGCATCGCACTTAAGGACCACTGATGACCAAGACGACGTTCACGCGCGAAGAGATCCAGCAGTACGCCCAGCTCTCCCCCTTCGAGCTGAAGAACATCTTCATCGACCTCGCCGAGCAGGCGCAGGCCGACAAGCCGGGCCAGAAGGAGAAGTCCAGCCGCCAGATGCTCAACGCGGGCCGCGGCAACCCGAACTGGATCGCCACGGGCCCCCGCGAGGCGTTCTACGCGCTCGGCTACTTCGCCCTGGAGGAGTCGCGGCGCGTGTGGACCGCCGACAACCTCGGCGGGATGCCGGAGAAGCAGGGCGCGTACGAGCGCTTCGACACGTTCGTGCGCCGCCACCCCGACCTGCCGGGCATCGAACTCCTCGCACAGTGCGTCCAGCACGCCATCCAGCGCTTCGGATTCGACAAGGACGAGTGGGTGCACGAGCTGACCGACGGCATCACGGGCGACAACTACCCGGTCCCCGACCGGATGCTGGCCCAGGGCGAGCAGGTGGTGCGCGGCTATCTCGCGGACGAGATGTTCGACAAGAAGGCACCCGCGGACAACAACCTGTCGCTGTTCGCCACCGAGGGCGGCACGGCGGCCATGTGCTACATCTTCGACTCCCTCATGAAGAACGGGCTGCTGAAGAAGGGCGACAAGATCGCGCTGATGGTTCCGGTCTTCACCCCGTACATCGAGATCCCCGAGCTCGACACCTACGAGTTCGACGTCACCTACATCTCGGCCAGCAAGTTCGCCGAGACGGGCGTGCGGGAGTGGCGGTACCCGGAGGAGGAGGTCGCGAAGCTGGAGGACCCGGAGATCAAGCTGGTCTGCCTGGTGAACCCCTCCAATCCGCCGTCGCTGGCACTGAGCACCCGGGTCGCGAACCAGATCAAGGAGATCGTCGCGACGAAGAACCCGAACCTGCTGCTCGTCACCGACGACGTGTACGGCACGTTCGTCGAGGGCTTCCGCTCCATCGCCGCCGACCTGCCGCGCAACACCCTGCTCGTCTACTCGTACTCGAAGCACTACGGGTGCACGGGCTGGCGGCTCGGGGTGATCGGGCTGCACGACGACAACATCATCGACGAGCGGATCGCCCAGCTCCCGCAGGAGGAGAAGGACCGGCTCAACAAGCGGTACGGCTCGCTGACCCTGGAGCCGGAGAAGATCAGGTTCATCGACCGGCTCGTCGCGGACTCCCGGCAGGTGGCGCTCAACCACACGGCGGGCCTGTCGCTGCCGCAGCAGGTGATGATGAGCCTCTTCTCCCTGTTCGACATGTTGGACGAGGGCCAGGCGTACAAGGAGAAGATCCGCTCCATCGTCCGCCAGCGCCTCGACCTGCTCCTCGAAGGCGCCCAGATGAAGATCCACGAGGATCCCCACCGGGCCGCCTACTACATCGAGCTGGACCTGCTCGCCGAGGCCGGGCGCGTCCACGGCACGTCGTTCGCCCAGTTCCTGGAGAAGAACTACGAGCCGGTCGACGCCCTGTTCCGGCTCGCCCAGCAGACCGGCGTGGTCCTCCTCAACGGCGGCGGCTTCGAGGGCCCCGAGTGGTCGGTCCGCGTCTCGCTGGCCAACCTCGACAACCTGGACTACCTGAAGATCGGCCACCATCTGCGCGGCATCTTCGACGACTACGCGGAGGAATGGCGGACCTCGCAGGCCTAGGTCGTGTCCGCAAAGTGGTTGGCGCGTTGGTGTTTTCGTGGTGCGTCGTCATGAGCTGACTGATCAGGCCTGGGTGGTCGTTGAGCCGTT